>NZ_JBFAAD010000038.1:59264-68049 GCF_040639555.1 Streptomyces sp. NPDC023838 | reverse complement strand
AAAAGCTGCAGCACCCGTACCACTTTGTCGTGTTTTTCGAACCCGGGGGGGGGGCGGGGGGGGCCCCCCCCCCCGCCCGGCCGCTCACTGGGAGCCGCGGAAGTCGTCGCCCTCCACGATCAGACCGCTGACCAGCGCCCCGGACATCCCGGCGTGCGCGAGCCCGCCGCCGGGGTGGGCCCAGCCGCCCGCCAGATAAAGCCCCGGCAGACGCGTCCGGTTGCCCGGGTGCAGCCGGTGGGCACCGGCCCCGGCCAGCGAGGGCGCCGGGACCGAGCCGCCCTGCGCGCCGGTCTCGGCCTCCGTGTCGGCGGGGGTGCGCGCCACGCGCCACAGGATCCGCTCCCGCAGCTCCGGCACCGCCGCTCCGGCGACCTCCACCAGCGTGTCCGCGTACCGCTCGCGCACCTGCTCGTCGGTCCAGTCGACCGGGCCCTGCGGGGGCACGGTGGCCGTCAGCGTGACGGCCTCGTGGGCGTCGTCCGGGCGGGTCGCCGGGTCGTCGGGGCGCAGCACCGTGACCGTCGGCCGTATCGCCGGGTGGCGGGTGGTGAAGACCGCCTCCGCCTCCGCGGCCGCGTCGGGGGAGTGGACCACCGTGCGGTGCACAGCGTCCGCCGGGCGCTCGCCGCGCAGGGCGAGCAGCACCGTGAACCGCCCGGGGGCCGGGTCGGCTGCCGGGCGCATATCGCCGTCCCGCCACGGCTCGCGCCCGCTCAGCGGGCCGGACCCGGGGCGCGGCTGGGCGGCGAGGACCACGTGGTCAGCCTCCGCCACCTCGCCCCCGGCGAGCTCCACGCCCGCGGCGCGGCCGTCCTTCTCGACGATCCCGGTGACCTCGGCGTCGAAGACGAACGTGACCCGGCGCGCCAGGCACCGCTCGTACACCGCGCGCGCCAGCTCCCGCATGCCCCCGCGCACGTACCAACTGCCGAAGCTCTGTTCCAGATACGGCAGCAGGGCGGCGCTCGCCGGGGCCGTGCGCGGGTCGAGGCCCTCCGCCAGCCCGTGGCTCGTCAGGAGGGCGGCGAGCCGGGGGTCGCCCAGCTCCCAGGCGCCGATCTCCGCCAGCGTGGACGCCTGGCGGGGGGAGCGCAGCAGACGGCGCAGGCGGAGCGCCGGGTACGGGTCGCGGGCCAGCACCTGCCAGTCGGGCCAGAGCGGCTCCTCCAGGAGCGGGCGCCGCGAGCGGTCCCAGGCGTCCCGCGCGCGGCCCAGGAAGTCGCCCCACTTCTCGCCCGCGCCCGCGCCGAGCGCCCCGTCCAGCGCCGAGACGACGCCCGCGCGCGAGGCGTTGGGCAGCGAGACGTCCGTGCCGTCGGCGAAGAGGTGGCGTGCGGCGGGGTCGGTCGGCGTGAGCTCGACCCGGTCCTCCAGGGGCTCCTTGCCGGTCTTCAGGAACAGGTCCCGGTAGACCGCGGGCAGGCGCAGCAGACCGGGGCCGGTGTCGAACGTGAACCCGTCCCGCTCGAACCGCCCCAGCGCTCCGCCGTACGTCGACGCGCGCTCGTACACCGTCACCCGGTGGCCTGCCACGGCCAGCCGGGCGGCAGCCGCCATGGCGCCCATCCCGGCGCCGATCACCGCAATCCGTGCCATGCCGGTGACTTTATCGGCCGCCACTGACAACGCGGCCGTCCGGGCCGCGGGGGCTCACCGCGGCGGGCTCGGCTCCCCGGCCGCGGCCAGCCGTCTCTCTTCGCGGCGCTGGGCCCGGCGGCGCCGGAAGCGGCGGATCCGGCTCCAGAGGAAGACCAGTATCACCACGCCGAGCACCAGCAGGGTGCCCGCGATCACGGCCGCGGCGACCGGGTGGAAGATCGCGAAGCTGATGATCCCGGCGACGCCGAGGTCCTCGGCCGTGCTGAGCGCGATGTTGCTGAACGGCTCGGGCGAGGTGTTCACCGCCATCCGCGTCCCGGTCTTCACCAGATGGCTGGTCAGCGCCGTCGAGCCGCCGATCGCGCCCGCCGCCAGATCCGGCAGCGAGCCGCTCTGGCCGGCCAGCAGCGCGCCCACCACGGCGCCCGCGACCGGCCGGATCACCGTGTGCACGGTGTCCCAGACCGAGTCGACGTACGGGATCTTGTCGGCCACGGCCTCGCAGAGGAAGAGCACCCCGGCGACGATCAGGACGTCGGGACGCTGGAGCGCGTCGGGCACCTCGTCGGTGACGCCGGTCGCGCCGAAGATGCCGAGCAGCAGGACGACGGCGTACGCGTTGATCCCGCTGGCCCAGCCGCTGGTGAAGACCAGGGGGAGTACGGACACGGACGTGATCGTAGCCACTTCCGGCTTTTTCCGGCTGGGGTTGAGCACGGACGCCTGAGTATCCGTACTCAGAAGACGAGATGAGTAATTGCGCGGATGGGGTCCCATCTGCGCGGACGGGAGAGTGGAGCGCACGGAGGGGGCAGACGCGTCCGTACCGCCGACACGGGGCGGCGGAACGGCGCGGCTCCCCTGACGAACGGGGTACGCGCGCGTGGCGTAACGGCCACGCGCGCGTAGCGCGTCGGTCGATGCGCTCGCGACGAAGGTCGGGGCGCTGTAACAGCCACGCGCGCGTAGCGCGTCTCAGCGTCCGCTGACCCGTCCGTGCAGCAGCCGCGAGAGGGCCGCGTGCACCTCGTCGAGAGAGCGCTCGCTCTGGAAGGCCTGCCAGTCGAGCGCGGCCACCAGGACCATCCCGACCAGCGCCGCCGCCGTCAGCGGGATGTCGATCTCCTCGCTCAGCTCGCCCTCGGCGACGGCCTCGCGCAGCACCGTCTCGACGACGGCGACCGCCTCCTGCCGTACCACCATCAAGGTGGACTGCCAGGCCCGGTTGGTCCGCCACAGCTCCGCCACGTACAGCTGGGTGAAGGCCGGATAGCGGTGGATGAACTCCAGGCCCGCCCGGATCATCGCGTCCAGCGCCTCGACCCTGCTGCCGCCGCGCGCGTGGGTGACGTCGGCGGCCTCCTGCAGCGAGGCGGTGAGCAGCCCCACGCCGTGCCGCAGCAGCTCCTCGAACAGCTCGGTCTTGCTCTTGAAGTTGTAGTAGACCGTGCCCTTGGCGACGCCGGCCCGCTCCGCGATCTCGTCGACCGTGGTGGCCGAGAAACCCTGCTCGGCGATGAGCGTCACCGCCGCCTCATAGAGCTTCTGCCGGGTCGCCTGCCGTCTGGTGCTGCTGTCCATGTGGTCGATTCTCACAGGTCCACGGCTCCTAGAGGGTCAGCTCGGGGTGGAGCCGTTCCAGCGTCCAGACCTGCTTCTGCCTGGCCGCCAGGGCGGTCAGCGCCAGCGAGCCCACCGTGAACGCCACCAGCACCGCGCAGCCCTGCCACACCGGCCCGAGCCCACCGCCCGTGATCAGCCGGCGCAACCCGTCGACCACGTAACTCATCGGCAGGTACGGGTGGATCGCGTTGAAGAACGCCGGGCTCGTCTGCACCGGATAGGTGCCGCCCGCCGAGGTCAGCTGGAGCATCAGGAGCGCGAGCACCAGGATCCGCCCGGCCGCTCCGAAGCGGGCGTTGAGCCACTGCACGATCGCCGCGAAGCAGCACGAGACGAGCGCCAGGAAGCCGATGGTCCCGGCCCCGCGCTCCATCTCCAGACCGAGCCCGAAGTGCAGCACCGTCATCAGCGCGCCCACCTGGAGCACCCCGACCGCCGCCACCGGCAGCCAGCCCGCCAGCGCGATCCGCCAGGCCGAGGCGCCCGCCGCGAGCGCCCGCCGGTTGAGCGGTTGGATCAGCATGTACGCGACCATCGCACCCACCCAGAGGGAGAGCGGGATGAAGTACGGGGCGAAGCCGGTGCCGTAGTTGGGCGCCTTGTGCAGCGCCTGCGAGGCGAGCCTGACCGGGTCGGCCATCACATCGGTGCGCTTGTCGCGGTCCTGCTTGTCGTAGTCGGGGATCTTGCCGACGCCGTCGTGCAGACCGCCCGCCAGTTCGGCGGAGCCGCTGGAGAGCTTGAGCAGACCGCCGTCGAGCGTGCCCGCGCCCTTCTTGAGCTTGCCGACGCCCTTGTCGAGCTCGCCCGCGCCCGTCTTGGCCGAGGTCAGACCGGTGTGCAGGGTGCCCGCGCCCTTGGCGACCTCCTTGGCGCCCTTGTTGAGGGCGTTGACGTCACCGACGGCCTTGTCGAGGTCCTTGGCGAGCGTCGGCGCGTTCTTGGCGAGCTTGCGCGCCTGCTTCTGGAGTTCGGCGAGGTTCTTGTCGAGCGTCTTGAAGTCGCTGTTCTGGTCCTGGACCACCGTGTTGAGGTCCTCGGCCAGGGTGGCCGCGGTGCCCGCCGCCTTCTTGGCGCGCTTCAGCTCCGGGCAGGCCGGACCGGGCGTCACGGAGGACTGGCACAGCGAGGCGTAGGCCGTGTTCAGGTCGTTCGAGGCCTTGCGGGCGCCGGTCGCGGCGGCGGGCGCCGCCTTGATCACGGCGCTCAGGTGGTCGCGGACCGGGCCCACCGAGTCGTCGACCAGCCTGGCCGTGTCGCCGATGGTCTTGGCGTTTTCCTTGAGGAACGGACGTGCCTTGTCCGCCGCCGCGTTGACCTTGTCGGCCAGGGTCTGGGTGCCCGCGGCGACCTGGCGGGCGCCGTCCTCCAGGTCGGCGGAGCCGGTGTTGAGCTTCTTGATGCCGCCCGCCAGCTTGCCGCTGCCCGTCTTGGCGTCGCTCAGGCCGTCCGCGAGGTCCTTGGAGCCCTGCTTCGCCTTGCCGAGCCCGCCCTTGAGGTCGGCGGCGCCCTTGGCCGCCTTCTCGGTGGCGTCGTGGAGGTCGGAGAACGAGATGAAGATCTTGTCCAGGAAGGAGCGGGAGGCCTTGGCGGAGGCCGCCGAGCGCACCTCGGAGAAGACCGTGCGGGAGATGGACCCCACGATGTAGTTGTTGGCGTCGTTGGTGCGCACCTGGAGGGCGCCCGTCTCGGGGGAGTCCCCGGAGCTCGACGCGATCCTCTTACTGAAGTCGGCGGGCATCGTCAGGGAGAGGTAGTACGTGCCGTCCTCGACGCCCTTGCGCGCCTCTTCGTCGCTCACCTCGTGCCAGTCGAACGTCTTGCTCTCGTGCAGCCGCTCGGCGATGCCGTCGCCGGCGGCGATCTTCTGACCGCCTGCGGTGGCGCCCTTGTCCTCGTTGACCAGCGCGACCGGCACCCGGTCGAGCCGTCCGTACGGGTCCCAGAAGGACCACAGGTACAGCGCGCCGTACAGCAGCGGCAGCAGCAGGAGCGCGACCATCGCGGCGCGCGGCAGCTTCCCCCTGCCGAACCGCTTCAGCTCAAGCGCGGCCAGTCGTGGCGAACGCATCCCCCGCCCCCTCCTCGTGCTCGTCGTGCCGGTCGTGCGTGTCGGGCCTGTCCTCTTCCGTACTCCGTACGGTGATGTCGGCGTCCTCGGGTGCCTGGCTGCAGACGGCGATCACCGTCGTACCGGCGTCCGCGATCGACCGCAGCAGCGCCCAGGCCTCGGCGCGTTCGGCGTCGGAGAGCTTCAGGTCGGCGTCGTCGACGCCGAGCAGCCGGGGCCGGCCCATCAGCCCCAGCGCCACGGACAGGCGCAGCGCCTCCAGGCGTTCCAGATCGCGTACGGAGGTGCGCTCGCCCTTCGGCAGGGTGGCGAGGTCGAGGCCCGCGGCCTTCAGCGCCTGGTCGATCGTCGCCCTGGCCGCGGTGCGGCGCTCGGCGGGCGTGCGCAGCAGAGCGCGTACGGACCCGTCGAACCGGTGCTGGAGCAGCGCCCGTTCGCGCAGGTGCTCGGCGACGGTCAGGGCGGGGTCGAGGTCACTGACCCCCGGGACCGGGCCGAGTGCGCTGAACCGGCGGACGGCGGCCATCCTGCGCGGCAGCTGTTCGCCGCCGACCTCGGCGCGGCCCTCGGCGGGCTTCATCCGGCCGGTGAGCGCGAGCAGCAGACAGGTGCGCCCGGAGCCGGAGGGGCCCTCGACGGCGACGAGCGAACCGGGCGCCGCGTCGAGCCGCACGCCCCGGAAGACCCAGCCACGCGGCCCTTTGAGTCCGAAGTCCTCGGCGGTGACGCCTGCCCCGTGCGGGCTGTCCACGTTCCCCCCATTCCTGGAACTGACATCTTTTGAACTGACTGGTCAGTACAAAAGATAGCCCGAACCTGCGTACGGAACAAAGGGGCAGGTCACGCACGGGTGCCCGGCCCGGCTCGGGGCAAACGGGAGGAGGCGGGACGGACGCCGCGGCCGATTGTCAGTGGTGCCCCTCACGATGGACACATACGGCCACAGCGCCGTCACACGACGACAGGAGGTTCGTCATGGCCAGCCATCGCGCGGCAGCCGCCCACCGGCGCCGCCCCACCGGCCCTGCCCCCTCACTGACCGGCCTCGCCCCCTCACTCGACGGCCCGGCGAGCGACATCCACCCGGTGCTGCGCCGGGACGGCGCGCCACCCGCCGCCCTCGACCTGCTCGCCCAGGCCCGCAGCGGTCTGGACGAGGCCGCCATGCTCGAAACCCCCAACGAGCGGTACGCGACAGCGCACTTGGCGGCGCTGCGCACCGCCGCCGCAGTCCTCGCCGCCCGGGGCCGCCCGGAATCCCCTCCGCGCCGACGCCCGCGGATCCGGAGCGCGTGGGAGGTGCTGCCCGAGATAGCGCCCGAACTGACCGAGTGGAGCGCGCTGTTCGCCTCCGGCGCCACCCGCCGGGCCCGCGCCGAGGCGGGCATCCAGGGCGCGGCCACCGTGCGCGACGCCGACGACCTGATCCGCGACGCCGCGATGTTCCTGCGACTGGTCGAGCGCCTCCTCGTCCTGCAGCCCGTGCTGCCCCAGCCCAGGACCCGGGAGCCGGACGCGGGGTGAGGTGCGGGGGCCGGGCCGGGCTGGACCGGTGGCGGGGGTGCGGTGAGGTGCGGAGGCCGGGCGGGGGCGGGGGTGCGGTGAGGTGCGGGGATGAGCCGGGGCGGGCCCGCGAGGCAATAGGGTGGACGGGTCTTCACCGTTCTTTGCCCCGCCGTCCCGCGGCGGCGCCGCGCCGAGGAGTCAACTGCCGTGCCGGACCCCATGCGCCCCCGCGCCTCTCTCCGTACCGCCGTGGTCTGGGAGGTCCTCAAGGACGCCCTCGACCGCCGGGTCAAGGCGACCGGGCGCGAGGCGCTGGACGTCCTGGACACCGGCGGCGGCTCGGGCAACTTCGCGGTGCCCGTCGCCCGCCTCGGCCACCGGGTCACCGTGGTCGACCCCAGCCCCAACGCGCTGTTCGCGCTGGAGCGCCGGGCCGCCGAGGCCGAGGTCGCCGACCGGGTCCGCGGCGTCCAGGGCGATGTGCTCGGCCTGTTCGACGTGGTCGAGCGCGGCGGGTACGACGTGGTGCTCTGCCACGGCGTCCTGGAGTACGTCGAGGACCCGGCCGAGGGCGTGCGCAACGCGGTCGACGCGCTGCGCTCCGAGGGCGCGCTGAGCCTGCTCGCCGCGGGCCTCGGCGGCGCCGTACTCGCCCGCGCGCTCGCCGGGCACTTCACCGAGGCCCGCCGGGCCCTGGGCGACCCGGCCGGGCGCTGGGGCGACGGCGACCCGGTGCCCCGGCGGTTCACGGCCGAGCAGCTCACCGCGCTGGTCGCCGCGACCGGTGTGGAGGTGGGCGCGGTGCACGGCGTACGGGTCTTCGCGGACCTGGTTCCGGGGGTCCTCGTGGACACCGAGCCCGGGGCCCTGGACGCCCTGCTCAAGCTGGAGGCGGCGGCGGCGGAGCTCCCCGCGTTCCACTCCGTGGCGACGCAGTTGCACGTCCTGGGCGAGAAGCGCGCCTGACTCCCGTCCTGGCCCCTGCCTTGACCCGGCCCTGGCCTCTGCCTTGACCCCGGTCCTGGCCCCTGCCTTGACCCCCGTCCGGCCGGGCGGGCGGCTTCGGTGCGGCCGGTGGACCGGGCCCCGCTCCCAAGCCCGGCCGTCCCGGCGCTGATCAGCGACGCTGTCCCGGATGGAGTAGCGGCATGGAGTACGCCACAGGCCCCCCGATCGGCGGCTTCGCCCCGTATGATCGGGGTACAAGGTCCGGCATGGCGGGTCGCTCGATGGGGAATCCACTCCCCACCGGGCGAGCCGCCGTGGCGGCTCGGATTGGCGAATTGGCGTAGAGGGCGGGTTTCACGGGGGCGATTCCCTGCCTATCCTGAAGGGGCCGCATCCGGTCGCCCCCCGCGACCGACGAGTAGGAGGACTCCGTGCCGCTCTCGGAGCACGAGCAGCGCATGCTCGAGCAGATGGAGCGAGCGCTGTACGCCGAAGATCCCAAGTTCGCGACAGCGCTTGAGGGAAGCGGGCTGCGTACGTATACCCGACGACGGGTCTACCAGGCGGTCGCTGGCTTCTTGGTGGGTATCGCGCTCCTCATGATTGGTATCGGGCAGGGGATCTGGATCAGCGTGGTCGGGTTCCTCATCATGCTCGGCTGTGCCGTGCTCGCGGTCACCGGTTGGCGCAAGGCGCCACGGCGTGGTGAGCAGCCTGCGGGTGGTGGTGCGGCGGCGCGGCCTGCCGCGCGCACACGCGCACCGAAGCGGTCGATGATGGACCGCATCGAGCAGCGCTGGCAGCGGCGCCGCGACGAAGGCGGTCGCTAGGCCCGGCGGGCCCGCACGCACGTGGATGTGGCTGAGGGGTGATCACCGACGCGGTGGTCACCCCTCAGTCGTATGCCGGATGCGTTCGCAGGTGCGGGTTCTTCGCCTCGGCCTGCGGCCTTCGCTCGTCCTCAAGCGCCGGACGGGCTGATTGATCGGCCCCCTCGGACCTTGGCCCTGCCCGTCGCGCCCTGCGGGTTCTTCG
>NZ_JBFAAD010000038.1:0-59166 GCF_040639555.1 Streptomyces sp. NPDC023838 | reverse complement strand
CGCCTCGGCCTGCGGCCTTCGCTCGTCCTCAAACGCCGGACAGGCTGATTGATCGGCCCCCTCGGACCTTGGCCCTGCCCGTCGCGCCCTGCGGGTTCTTCGCCTCGGCCTGCGGCCTTCGCTCGTCCTCAAACGCCGGACAGGCTGATTGATCGGCCCCCTCGGACCTTGGCCCTGCCCGTCGCGCCCTGCGGGTCGTCGCCTCGGCCTGCGGCCTTCGCTCGTCCTCAAGCGCCGGACGGGCTCGATAATCGCCCGCCCGGCGCTCAGGAAGATCCGCCCGGCGCTTCAGGAAACCGGCCCGGCGCCTCCGCCGCACCCAGCCCAGCCCGATCTGCTCCGGACCCAAGCCCGTCAGGGCCGCACGCCGCCCCTCACGCCGCCCCTCACGCCGACCCCCGCGTCGGCCTCCGCGTCGGCCTCCGTACCAGCGTCCGCAGGCGGGTCGCCGTCCGGGACGTCGCCGCGTTCCACTTCGCCATCGCCGTCCAGGCCACCCGTACGGCCGAGCGGGGGGCCAGGTTCGCGCGGAGGCGGGGCCAGGTGGGGAGGGCTGCGCGCAGGCCCGTGCGGATGTGGTGGGCGGTTTCCGTGAGGTTCGTGGGGGGCTGTGGCGTCGGGGCGTACAGCACCTGCTCCACCGCGCTCGCCGCCCGGTGCACCGACTCCGCCGCCTCGCCTTCCAGCCTGCCGAGCCGCACCATGCGGGCCGCCGCCTTGCGCGGGGTCAGCGAGTCGTCCGGGGCGATGCCGTGGTCCCAGGCCGTGTCGATGACCTCCCGCCACACGGCCAGCGTGGCGGTGACCGGATCGGCGTCCGGGTGGGCGGCCCGGGCCAGCCGCCGGGACCGTACCCGCACCCGCCACAGCCAGGGCAGCAGCGGCAGTGCCAGCACCGCGAGCACGCCCAGGGAGACCGCGGCCACCGTGGCCAACGGGGTCCCGCCGTCGCCGCCGCCCGTGGCGGCCGGCGGGGCCACCGCGTCGCACTCGTTCTGCTTGCGCAGCTGCGCCGGGCAGGAGGACGACGGGGACGGCGCAGCCGAAGGCCGCGTCGAGGGACCGGTGGACGGCTTCACCGGGTTGGTCGGAGCGCCCGACGGGGTGTCCGGCCGGGTGTACTCCGGGGCCGAACCGCGCGAGGGGGTGGGCTCGAACCGGGTCCAGCCCACACCCTCGAAGTACAGCTCGGGCCACGCGTGCGCGTCCCGCAGACCCACCGACATCGTCCCGTCCGGGCGCGTTTCGCCGGGTGTGAAGCCCACCGCCACCCGGGCCGGTATGCCCAGGGTCCGGGCCATCGCGGCCATCGTGAAGGAGAAGTGGACGCAGAAGCCCTGCTTGTCCTTGAGGAAGCGGGCTATCGCCTCCGTACCGCTGCCGGACTCCACCTGGGTGTCGTACGTGAACCCGCCCTTCACCGCGAACCAGTCCTGCAGCATGACGGCCCGCTGGTAGTCGGTCGTCGCGCCCTTGGTGATGCGGCGGGCCGTGGTGTTCACGATGCGCGGCAGGGTGGACGGGACCTTCGTGTACTCCTGCACGAGCCCCGCCGGAGCGGGCTGGGCGGCGGCCAACTGGTCCGCCGTCGGCCGCACCTGGAGGCTGCTGACCTGGTACTGCGCGCCCTGGGTGGTCTGTCCGCGGTCGCCGACGAGGGTGCGCCCGACCGGCTCGAAGCGCCAGTGCCCGCCGATGTCGACCTTGGTCGCCGGGTAAGGCATCGGCAGCCAGTTCTGGGTGTACCAGCCGGCCGCCGAGACGCTCGTCCTGATCTCGGCGGTGCCGATCGCCGGGCTCAGCCCCTCGGGCTGGGGCAGCACGTCCGGTACGTCCTTGATCTTGCGCTCGGACGACTTCCAGGACGCCCCGTCGAACTGGTCGAGGGCCACGATCCGCAGATACAGGTCCTGGGTGTCCTGCGCGTTGGTGCGGTAGCGCAGCACTTCGCGGTCCTCGGGCTGGTTGAGGCTGTTCTGGAGCGAGACCAGCGGGTTGACCGCCGAGATCGTGCCGCCTCCGCCGCCCTCCCCGCTGCCGCCCCCCGTACCGCCGAGCAGTCCGGTGCCCATGGCGGGCAGCGCGGCCGGGATCACCAGGGCGATGCCGAGGGCGAGCGCCCCGATCCGGCGGCCGGTGCGGACCGGCGCGAGCGGGCCGCTCTCCGACTCGAACGGGGTCTGCGGCCGGTCGGAACGGGCCGCGCCGCCGAACACCCGCCCCCACTGGGAGAGCCGGTCGCGGCCCTCGGCGAGCAGGAGCAGCAGGTAGCCGGCGGCCGCGAGCAGGAACCACAGCCAGCTCGCCCCGCCGTTGGAGAGCCCCGCGGCCACCGAGTACAGCGCGAGCAGCGGCAGCCCGGCCGGGGCGGCGCTGCGGAAGGTCACGGCCAGCGAGTCCACCGCGAGCCCGATCACCAGCGTGCCGGACACGACCATCAGCCGGATGCCGTCGGTGGCGGGCGCCGGGATCGTGTAGCGCCCGACGTCGTCGGCGCCCTGCTGGAGCAGCCGGGAGAGCTGCTCGAAGGCCTCCGGGCCCGGCAGCAGCCCGCCGATGGCCTGTTCCCGGGCGAACACCAGGGTCAGCAGGACCAGCGTCACCACGGCCTGGGCCAGCACCGTCAGCGGCCGCGCCAGCGGCACCCGCCGGGCCAGCGCGCCCACCCCCGCCTGGAGGGCGAGCAGGAACGCGGCCTGCACGATCCAGGTCGCCCGGTCGACGAGCGGCAGCAGGGAGCACGACGCCATCACCGTGGCGCCGAAGGCGCACAGCGCCAGCCGTCCGCGCCCGCTCATGACCACGCCCCTGACATTCCCGCTATCCCCGACGTTCCCGAAGTTCCAGAAGTTCCCGACGTTCCCGAGGGCCACGAGGCGCCGCCCGAAGCGGCCCCCGCGCCCGTCCGTTCCTGCCCCGCCTGCCGCCACAGGTCCGCGAGACGCGCGCCCGGCGGCACGGCCAGCGCCGTCCACCCGGCCTCGCGCAGCAGCCGCAGCGACCGCTCGGCCGGGAGGGGGCCCCCGGGCGGCGGCGCGCCGTGCGTCCACAGGTCGCTGTCCAGTACGAAGGCGAGCGCGGCGCCGCTGCGCCGCCGCATCTTCGCCGCGACCGCGGCCTGCTCCTCGTCGAGGTCTCCGAAGAACCCGACGAGCAGCCCTTCGTTGCCGCCGCGCAGCACGTCGTACGCGCGCGAGAGGCCGCCGCCGTCGGAGTGGTCCACGACCGCGAGGGTGTCCATCATCAGTCCCGCCGAGTCCGAGGAGTCCTGGGTGGATCCGGCGAACCCGCCCGCCCCCTCGCCCGGCACCGAGCTTCCGGTGTCGGTCAGCAGCCGTACCGAATAGCCGCGCTCCAGCATGTGCACCAGCGCCGAGGCCGCGCCCGAGACCGCCCATTCGAAGGCCGAGTCGGGGCCCGCGCCCGCGTACGCGAGGTCACGGGTGTCCAGCAGAACCGTGCACCTGGCCCGCTGCGGCTGCTCCTCGCGGCGCACCATCAGCTCGCCGTAGCGCGCGGTGGAGCGCCAGTGCACCCGGCGCAGGTCGTCGCCGTGCCGGTACAGGCGCGGGATCACGTCGTCCTCACCGGCCAGTGCCAGCGAGCGCTGGCGGCCCTCGCCGTATCCGGCGGCCTCGCCGGAGAGGCGTACGGGAGGCAGCGGCTCGGTGCGCGGTATGACCGTGAGGGTGTCGTAGGCGCTGAACGCGCGCGTGAGCTCGCACATCCCGAACGGGTCGGTGAGGCGCAGCTGGAGCGGGCCGAGCGGATAGCGCCCGCGCAGGTCCGAGCGGACCCGGTAGGACACCTCGCGCTTGCCGCCCGCCTCCACCCGGTCCAGTACGAAACGGGGCCGCGGGCCCAGCACGTACGGCACCCGGTCCTGGAGCATGAGCAGGCCGGTGGGCAGCCGGGAGACGTTGTCGACGCGCAGGTGCACCCGGGCCTCGGAGCCCGAGGGCGCGCGCGCGGGGGAGAGGCGCCGGCTGCCCGCGACCTGGTAGCGCGTGCGGTACAGGACCGTCGTGCTGACCAGGGGCAGCACGGCGAGCAGCAGCCCGACCCGCAGCAGATCCTCCTGGCCCAGGACGTACGCGCAGATCGCGGCGGCGATCCCGGCGGCCAGGAACGACCGGCCGCGTGTGGTCAGCCCGGACAGGGCGGCCCGGGCACCGCCCTTCTCGGCGCTCTCCGGCCCTGCCCCGGCCGGGGGTTCGCCGGCCGCCATCACAGCCGCCGGGTGCCGGGCTGCTGCTGGCCGTAGAGCGGGCCGCCCGCCTGCGGCACGGGGGTGCGCTGGAGGATCTCCAGGACGACCTGCTCGGCGGTGCGGCGGTTCAACTGCGCCTGGGCGGTGGGCAGCAGCCGGTGCGCGAGGACCGCTACGGCGAGCGCCTGGACGTCGTCCGGCAGCGCGTACTCCCGGCCGTTCAGGGCCGCGGAGGCCTTGGCCGCGCGCAGCAGGTGCAGGGTGGCGCGCGGCGAGGCGCCGAGTCTGAGGTCGGGGTGGTTGCGGGTGGCCCCGACCAGCTGCACCGCGTACCTGCGGACCGCGTCGGCGACGTGGACCTTGCGGACCGCGTCGACGAGCTTGACGATGTCGTGCGCGTGCGCCACCGGCTGGAGGTCGTCGAGCGGCGAGACCGCGCCGTGCACGTCGAGCATCTGGAGCTCGGCCTCGGGCGACGGGTAGCCGATCGAGACGCGGGCCATGAAGCGGTCGCGCTGGGCCTCGGGCAGCGGGTAGGTGCCCTCCATCTCGACCGGGTTCTGGGTGGCCACCACCATGAAGGGGCTGGGCAGTTCGTAGGTCTGTCCATCGATGGTGACCTGACGCTCCTCCATCGACTCCAGGAGCGCGGACTGCGTCTTGGGGGAGGCGCGGTTGATCTCGTCGCCGATCACGATCTGCGCGAAGATCGCGCCCGGCTTGAACTCGAAGTCCCGCCGCTGCTGGTCGTAGATGGACACACCGGTGATGTCCGACGGCAGCAGGTCCGGCGTGAACTGGATGCGCCGGACCGAGCAGTCGATGGACCGGGCCAGCGCCTTGGCCAGCATGGTCTTGCCCACGCCGGGGACGTCCTCGATCAGGAGGTGCCCCTCGGCGAGCAGTACGGTCAGCGCGAGCCGTACGACCTCGGGCTTGCCCTCGATCACACCCTCCACCGACCTGCGGACGCGCTCCGCAGTGGCGGTCAGATCTGTGAGGCTCGCTCGCTCGTCATAGGTCGTCACCCGGCCCTCCTCGGCCCATCCCCCCGCTCATGGAGCGGGGGTTACCCCAGTTGCCTGCGGGCCGGCGCACTGGAAACGGAACGGCCCACCTCGAAATACGGACACCGCGCCCGAGGCGTTCGGACGGATGCCACACACCGCATTCTTGTTGCCGTCGCCGCGTTGTGTCACTCGCCTGTGGATAACTGGAGGGGATATGTCGGGAGTTGCCGTGTTTTTGTCCCCGAAGAGACCCCGAAGAGTCGCCGAAGAGTCTCCGAAGCGAGGCGGAAACGAGTCCAAACCCGCTCCGGAGCCACTCCGTGCGCGCTGAGGGGCCGCTCAGGCAGCCGGGTCTATTTCGCGCAGCAGGCCGGTGGTGACGTCGAAGACGAAGCCGCGTACGTCGTCGATGTGGAGCAGGAACGGCGAGGTGCGGACCCGCTGCATGGACTGGCGTACGTCCTGGTCGACGTCGCGGAAGGACTCCACCGCCCAGGCGGGGCGCTGGCCGACCTCGTCCTCCAGCTCGTGGCGGAAGTCCTCGGTGAGTGCTTCGAGGCCGCAGCCGGTGTGGTGGACGAGCATGACGCTGCGGGTGCCGAGCGCCCGCTGGCTTATGGTCAGCGACCGTATGACGTCGTCGGTGACCACACCGCCGGCGTTGCGGATGGTGTGACAGTCACCGAGTTCGAGACCCAGGGCCGCGTGGAGGTCGAGGCGGGCGTCCATACAGGCCACGACGGCGACGCGCAGGACCGGTCGGGCGTCCATGCCCGGGTCGCTGAACGCGTCCGCGTACCTGCGGTTCGCTTCGACCAGCCGGTCCGTGACGGTGCCCCGGTCGCGGACCGCCAGGTGAGGGCGGGCGGGGGGCTCTGCGGGGAGGTGCGCAGGAGTCGACATGTCTATGACGGTAGTCGCCGTAGATCGTTGAGTCTTGTCCTGGGGTCGGAAAAATCCCGTCAACTCGGTCGGTTGTGAGGTAACCCACAAGCGTGGTAATCGGCCACCCGTTCGGGTGAAAAGCGCACCCCGCGACGCGCTGGGCCGTTGATTGACCGAAAGGACCGGTGGACTAAAGTGACGCGAAGTGGGAGGGGCGACACGCTCCGGCCCCACTCGCGGGGACGGATTCCGTATCCACGGACTCTGTATCCACGGCACACGGAGCTCCGCAGCACAGAGCTCCGCGGTACACAGCAGTTGCACGAATTCCCCCCGCGTGCGCGGCGCGCGTACGGCTCGGCCTCCCCCCGCTCGCCGGTCGGCTGACGCCACTTCCCCGGCGCCGGCAGACCTTCCGAGCGGGTGGGGACCCGGCGGTATGCGCCCGGTGCCCGCCGGACCTGAGAGGGCCAAAGTGACAGGGCGCGAAGCGCTTACCGGCGAGGGCGACGGCGGGCGACCGGAGGGGCAGCAGCGACACGTCCCGGTGATGCTCCAGCGATGCCTGGACCTGCTGGCCCCGGCCCTCACCGAGCCGGGCGCGGTCGTCGTCGACTGCACCCTGGGCCTGGGCGGGCACAGCGAGGCCCTGCTCACCCGGTTCCCCGAGGCGCGCCTGATCGCCCTCGACCGGGACAAGGAGGCCCTGCGGCTCTCCGGCGAGCGCCTGGCGCCCTACGGGGAGCGCGCGACCCTGGTCCACGCCGTCTACGACGAGCTCCCCGAGGTCCTGGACCGGCTCGGCGTCCCACGCGTCCAGGGCATCCTCTTCGACCTCGGCGTCTCCTCGATGCAGCTCGACGAGGCCGACCGCGGCTTCGCCTACGCGCAGGACGCCCCGCTCGACATGCGCATGGACCAGACCACCGGTATGAGCGCCGCCGAGGTGCTGAACACGTACGCGCCGGGCGAGCTGGTGCGGATCCTGCGCCAGTACGGCGAGGAGAAGCAGGCCAAGCGGATCGTCTCGGCGATCGTCCGCGAGCGCGAGAAGGAGCCGTTCAGCAACAGCGCGCGGCTCGTCGAGCTGATCCGCGACTCTCTGCCGCAGGCCGCCAAGCGCACCGGCGGCAACCCCGCCAAGCGCACCTTCCAGGCCCTGCGCATCGAGGTCAACGGCGAGCTCTCGGTCCTGGAGCGGGCGATCCCGGCGGCCGTGGCGGCCCTGGACGTGGGCGGGCGGATCGCGGTCCTGTCGTACCACTCGCTGGAGGACCGCCTGGTCAAGCAGGTCTTCGCGGCGGGCGCCGCCAACACCGCGCCGCCGGGTCTGCCGGTCGTGCCCGAGCAGTACCAGCCGCGCCTCAAGCTCCTCACCCGCGGCGCCGAACTGCCCACGGACGAGGAGGTCGCCGAGAACCGGCGGGCGGCCCCCGCCAGGTTCCGCGGGGCCCAGCGGATCCGGGAGGACCTGCGGTGAGCGAACCGGCCAGGCAGCTGCGGGGGCGGGCCGCCCGGCTCGGCAGGCTGCTGCCCGCCGCGGGCGCCCGCGGCGCCGCCCGCACCCCCTTCGTGCTGCTGGTCGTCGTGCTCCTCGGCGGCGGTCTGATCAGCCTGCTACTGCTGAACTCCGCGCTGAACGAGGGCTCGTTCGAGCTGAGCGAGCTGCGCCGCGAGACCACCGAGCTCACCGATGAGCAGCAGGCGCTCCAGCACGACGTGGACGGCCTCTCCGCCCCCGACGCGCTCTCCCGCCGCGCCACCGAGCTCGGCATGGTCCCCGGCGGCAGCCCCCTCTTCCTCAACCCGGACGGCACGGTCAAGGGCGTGCCGTCCGCGGGCGCCGCCCAGCCGTCCCCGGCGCTCAGCCCCGAGCTGGTCCAGGGCGCGGCCGTGATCGTCCCCGCCCCGGCCACCGAGGCCCCGGCCGCCCCCGTGGCCTCCGCGGCGCCCAACGCCCAGCCGCACACCACCCCCGCGCCGGCGCCCGCGCTCACCCCCTCCGGCACGCCGCCGCGTGCCGCCGCTCCCGCCGCACCCCCGGCGCCCGCCCCCGCGAAGACCTCCCCGACCCCCGGCAGGTGACGCAGTGAGCCCCCAGGAACCGCCGCGCCGCCGGGTGCCAGGACCCGCGCGGCCGCGCCCCCAGGCCCGCCCGGGCCAGCGCCGCCCCAAGCCCCCCGCGCGCATAAGGCTCGGCAGCCCCCGGCCCCGGCTGCGCCTGGTCAGCCTGGGGCTCACCCTCGTCATGATCGCGTTCGTGGTCCGGCTGCTCCAGGTGCAGGCGGTCGACGCCAGCGCGTACTCCGCCAAGGCGGAGAGGAACCGGTACGCCAGCTATGCGCTGCCCGCCGAGCGCGGCGAGATCACCGACCGTGACGGCATCGCGCTGGCCACCAGCGTCGACGCGTACGACATCACCGCCGACCCGTCGATGTTCACGCCCGCGGCCAGCAAGACCGACGACGCCCCCGAGCAGGCCGCGGCCCTCCTGTCCCCGCTGATCGGCAAGGACCAGGACGAGATCGCCAAGAAGCTCAAGACGCCCAGGAGCCGCTATGTGGTCCTCGCCCGGCGCCAGACCCCGCAGGTCTGGAACCAGATCAAGGACCTGAAGAAGGTCTTCGCCGAGAAGGCCCGCGCCGGCCAGGCCAAGGGCGGCACCGGCGCCAATGTGCTCGGCGGCGTCTTCAACGAGTCCAGCAGCAAGCGGATCTACCCCAACGGCGACCTCGCCGCCGGGATAGTGGGCTACGTCAACGCCGAGGGACGCGGCGGCGGTGGCCTGGAGTCCCAGCTCGACAAGGTCCTGGCCGGTCAGGACGGCAAGATCACCTACGCCCAGTCCGGCGGCCGCCGGGTGCCCACGGCGGGCACCCGCGAGACCCCGGCGGTGCCGGGCTCGGGCGTGGAGCTGACCATCGACCGGGACATCCAGTGGATGGCCCAGAAGGCCATCACCGACCAGGTCCGCAAGTCCCAGGCCGACCGGGGCTATGTCGTGGTCCAGCGCCCCGACACCGGCGAGGTCCTCGCCATGGCCAACGCCCCCGGCTTCGACCCCAACGACCTCTCGCACGCCAACGCGGCGGCGCTGGGCAACGCGGCCGTCCAGGACGTGTACGAGCCCGGCTCCACCGCCAAGGTCATGTCCATGGCCGCCGTCCTGGAGGAGAACGCGGCGACCCCGCTGACCCATGTCACGGTGCCCAACCGGCTGCACCGGGGCGACCGGCTCTTCAAGGACGACATCGACCACGCGACCTGGAACCTCACCCTCAACGGCGTCCTCGCCAAGTCCAGCAACATCGGCACGATCCTCGCCGTGGAGCAGCTCGGCAAGACCGACGCCGAGGCCGACCAGGTCCTCTACTCGTATCTGCGCAAGTTCGGCCTCGGCGCGCCGACCGGCCTCGGCTACCCCGGCGAGACCCCCGGCATCCTGGCGCCGCCGCAGAAGTGGTCGACCTCCCAGCAGTACACGGTCCGCTTCGGCCAGGGCCTCTCGCTCAGCGCCATGCAGGCGGCCTCGGTGTACTCGACGATCGCCAACGGCGGCGTACGGATCGAACCGACCCTGGTGCGCGGCACCAGGGGCCCCGACGGCCGCTTCACCCCGGCCCCCGCGCCCAAGCAGTCCCGGGTGGTCAGCGAGAAGACCGCCAGGACCGTGGCGCAGATGCTGGAGTCGGTGGTCGGGGACGAGGAGGGAACCGGAGTCAAGGCCCGCATCCCCGGCTACCGGGTCGCGGGCAAGACCGGAACCGCCAACCGGGTCGACCCCAAGACCGGCCGCTACCACGGCTACACGGCGTCCTTCGCCGGTTTCGCCCCCGCCGACAAGCCGGCGATCACCGTCTACTGCGCCATCCAGAACCCGACCAAGGGGAGTTACTTCGGCGGCCAGATCTGCGGCCCGATCTACAGGCAGGTGATGGAGTTCGCGCTCAAGACCCTGCAGATCCCGCCGACCGGAGCCAAGGCGCCCAACCTGCCCGTCTCCTTCGGCAGCACCGACTGAATCCGGAACCATCGTGACAACCATCACCCCCGGTCCCGGGAACCAGGACCGCGACCACCACGCCCCGCCCCCCTCTTTTGGCGACCCGGCGGGTACGCCCGGTACGCTCACCGCCGTGCCACACGCTGATCAGTACCGAACCGCCCCGCAGGACGCCCCCGCGCATCAGCCGGGAGCGCCCCGCCCGGACCGGGTCCGCCCGACATCCCTGGGCGAACTGGCCGAGCGGCTGGGCGTCGACACCCCGGGGCCGGGAGAGGTCACCGGCATCACCCACGACTCCCGCGCGGTCCGCCCCGGCGACGTCTACGCGGCCCTGCCCGGCGCCCGCTTCCACGGAGCCGACTTCGCCGCCCAGGCCGCGGGCCTCGGCGCCGCCGCCGTCCTCACCGACCCGGCGGGCGCCGACCGCGCCGCCGCGACCGGCCTGCCGGTCCTGGTCACCGAGGACCCGCGCGGCGTCATGGGCGGGCTGGCCGCCGAGATCTACGGGCACCCCGGCCGCGACCTGCTCCAGCTGGGCATCACCGGAACCTCCGGGAAGACCACCACCGCGTACCTCGTCGAGGGCGGACTGCGCGGTGCCGGGCACCGTACGGGCCTGATCGGTACGGTCGAGATGCGCATCGGCGACGAGCGCATCAAGTCCGAGCGCACCACCCCCGAAGCCACCGACCTGCAGGCCCTGTTCGCGGTGATGCGCGAGCGCGGGGTCGAGTCGGTCGCCATGGAGGTCTCCAGCCACGCGCTGGTGCTCGGCCGGGTCGACGGCTGCGTCTTCGACGTCGCCGTCTTCAACAACCTGAGCCCGGAGCACATGGAGTTCCACTCCGACATGGAGGACTACTTCCAGGCCAAGGCGCAGCTGTTCACGCAGCGGCGGGCGCGGGTCGGCGTGGTGAACTTCGACGACGAGTACGGCCGCAGGCTGGTCGCCGAGTCGGGGATCCCCGTCACGACCTTCTCGGCCGAGGGGCACCCGGACGCCGACTGGCGCGCCGAGGACGTGGACGTACGCCAGGACGACTCGACGTTCACGGCCGTCGGCCCCAAGGGCGAGCGGATCTCCGCCACCGCCCCGCTGCCCGGCCCCTTCAACGTGGCCAACACCCTCGCCGCGATCGTCACGCTGGCCGTCGCGGGCATCGACCCGCAGACCGCCGCCGACGGCGTGGCCGCCGTGCCCGGCGTGCCCGGCCGGCTGGAACGGGTGGACGCGGGCCAGCCGTTCCTCGCGGTGGTGGACTACGCGCACAAGACGGACGCCGTCGAATCGGTTCTGCGCTCGCTGCGCAAGGTCACCCGGGGCAAGGTCCACATCGTGCTCGGCTGCGGCGGGGACCGGGACCAGACCAAGCGCGCGCCGATGGGCGCCGCCGCGGCCCGGCTCGCCGACACCGCCGTACTGACCTCCGACAACCCCCGCTCCGAGGACCCCCTCGGAATCCTCGCCGCGATGCTCGCGGGCGCCGCCGAGGTGCCCGCGCACGAGCGCGGCGACGTCCTGGTCGACGCCGACCGGGCCGCCGCCATCGCGGCGGCCGTGGCCCGCGCCGAGCCGGGCGACACCGTCCTGGTCGCGGGCAAGGGCCATGAGCAGGGCCAGGACACCAACGGGGTGATCCGCCCCTTCGACGACCGTCTGGTCCTGCGGGCCGCGATCGAACACCGCCAAGCACAGTCAGGGATGAAGCAGTGATCGCCCTCTCCCTCGCCGAGATCGCCGAAATCGTCGGCGGGCAGTCGTACGACATACCGGATCCGTCCGCCCAGGTCACCGGGTCCGTCGTCATCGACTCCCGTCTGGTGGCGCCCGGTTCCCTCTTCGCCGCCTTCGCGGGCGAGCGCGTCGACGGCCACGAGTACGCGCGCGTGGCCTACGAGGCGGGCGCGGTGGCCGTCCTGGCCACCCGGCCCGTCGGCGTGCCCGCGATCGTCGTGGACGACGTCCAGGGCGCGCTCGGGGCGCTGGCCCGCGAGGTCGTACGCCGCCTGGGCACCGACGTGGTGGCGCTCACCGGCTCGTCCGGCAAGACGTCCACCAAGGACCTGATCGCGCAGGTGCTCCAGCGGCACGCGCCGACGGTCTACACGCCGGGCTCGCTCAACAACGAGATCGGCCTGCCGCTGACCGCGCTCACGGCCACCTCCGAGACCCGGCACCTGGTCCTGGAGATGGGTGCGCGCGGCATCGGCCACATCCGCTACCTCACCGGTCTGACCCCGCCGCGGATCGGGCTCGTCCTCAACGTCGGCACCGCCCACATCGGCGAGTTCGGCGGCCGCGAGCAGATCGCCCAGGCCAAGGGCGAGCTGGTGGAGGGTCTGCCGCAGGACGGCTGCGCCGTGCTGAACGCGGACGATCCGCTGGTACGGGCCATGGCGCCGCGCACCAAGGCGCGCGTCCTGCTCTTCGGCGAGGCCGAGGACGCGGACGTCCGTGCCGAGAATGTCCGGCTCACAGCGGCCGGACAGCCCTCCTTCAGGCTTCACACACCCTCCGGGTGCAGCGTCGTGACCTTGCGCCTGTACGGTGAGCACCACGTGTCGAACGCGCTCGCCGCGGCCGCCGTCGCCCATGAGCTGGGCATGTCCGCGGAAGAGATCGCCCTCGCGCTCTCCGAGGCGGGCACCCTCTCCCGCTGGCGTATGGAGGTCACCGAGCGTCCGGACGGTGTGACAGTCGTCAACGACGCCTACAACGCGAACCCCGAGTCCATGCGAGCCGCCCTGCGCGCGCTCGCGGCCATGGGCAAGGGGCGCCGTACGTGGGCGGTGCTCGGTCCGATGGCCGAGCTCGGCGACGAATCGCTCGCCGAGCACGACGCGGTCGGACGGCTCGCCGTCCGGCTCAACGTCAGCAAGCTCGTGGCAGTCGGGGACCGGGAAGCGTCCTGGCTGCAACTGGGCGCATATAACGAGGGTTCGTGGGGTGAGGAGTCGGTGCACGTGTCCGACGCACAGGCGGCCGTCGACCTGCTGCGCAGTGAACTGCGCCCGGGAGACGTCGTGCTGGTGAAGGCATCGCGGTCGATCGGCCTGGAACGGGTGGCGCTCGCGCTGCTCGACGGTGGCGCCGAGGGCGAGGTCGCCGCCCGATGAGGCAGATCCTCTTCGCGGGAGCCATCGGTCTCTTCCTGACCCTGGTCGGCACCCCGTTGCTCATCAAGCTGCTCGCCCGCAAGGGCTACGGCCAGTTCATCCGCGACGACGGCCCGCGCGGCCACGCCGGCAAGAAGGGCACGCCCACCATGGGCGGCATCGCCTTCATCCTGGCCACGCTCATCGCGTACGCCGCCACGAAGGTGATCACCAGTGAGGACCCGACCTTCTCGGGTCTGCTGGTGCTGTTCCTGACCGCCGGCATGGGCCTGGTCGGCTTCCTGGACGACTACATCAAGATCGTCAAGCAGCGGTCGCTCGGTCTGCGGGCCAAGGCGAAGATGGCCGGACAGCTGATCGTCGGCATCGCCTTCGCGGTCCTGTCCCTCCAGTTCGAGGACAAGCGGCACCAGACCCCCGCCTCCACCAAGCTGTCCTTCATCACGGACTTCGGCTGGTCCATCGGCCCCGTCCTGTTCGTGATCTGGGCGCTGTTCATGATTCTCGCCATGTCCAACGGCGTGAACCTGACGGACGGTCTGGACGGCCTGGCCACCGGCGCGTCGGTGATGGTCTTCGGCGCGTACACCTTCATCGGGCTGTGGCAGTTCCAGGAGTCCTGCGCCAACGCGCAGACCCTGACCAACCCCAACGCCTGCTTCGAGGTACGCGATCCGCTCGACCTCGCGGTGGTCGCCTCGGCCCTGATGGGCTCCTGCTTCGGCTTCCTGTGGTGGAACACCTCGCCCGCCAAGATCTTCATGGGCGACACCGGTTCGCTCGCGCTCGGCGGCGCGCTCGCGGGTCTGGCGATCTGCTCGCGCACCGAGTTCCTGATCGCGCTGCTCGGCGGCCTCTTCGTGATGATCACCATGTCGGTGGTCATCCAGGTCGGCTCGTTCAAGATGACCGGGAAGCGCGTCTTCCGGATGGCCCCGCTCCAGCACCACTTCGAACTCAAGGGCTGGTCCGAAGTCCTTGTGGTGGTGCGGTTCTGGATCATCCAGGGCATGTGCGTCATCGTGGGTCTGGGTCTCTTCTACGCGGGATGGGCAGCCGACAAGTGAGTCAGAGCTGGCAGGGCATGCGGATCACCGTCGCCGGTCTCGGGGTGAGCGGCATCAGCGCCGCCCGCGCCCTGGCCGGTCTCGGCGCCGTGGTGACCGTCGTGGACGGCGGCGACTCCGGTACGCACCGGGAGCGCGCCGCGCAGCTGGCGGAGGAAGGTATCTCCGTCCGCCTCGGGGACGCGGAGACGCTCCCCGAGGGGACCGGCCTCGTCGTCACCTCGCCCGGCTGGAAGCCCGACTCCCCGCTGTTCGCGGCCGCCGCCGAGGCGGGCGTGGACGTGGTCGGCGATGTGGAGATCGCCTGGCAGTTGCGCGGCGAGAACGCCGCGCCCTGGCTGGCGATCACCGGCACCAACGGCAAGACCACCACCACCCAGATGCTGGCGTCGATCCTGCGCGCGGCGGGCCTGCGCACCGCCGCCGTCGGCAACATCGGCACGCCGATCATCGACGTGGTGCTCGGCGAGGAGACGTATGACGTCCTCGCCGTGGAGCTCTCCAGCTACCAGCTGCACTGGGCGCCCTCGCTGCGCGCCCACTCGGCCGCCGTGCTCAACCTGGCCCCGGACCACCTCGACTGGCACGGCTCCATGAAGGCGTACGCGGCCGACAAGGGCCGGATCTACGAGGGCAACACGGTCGCCTGCGTCTACAACGTGGCCGATCCGGCCACCGAGGACCTGGTCCGCGAGGCCGACGTGGAGGAGGGCTGCCGGGCGATCGGCTTCACCCTCGGCACCCCCGGCCCCTCCCAGCTCGGCGTCGTGGACGGCATCCTGGTCGACCGCGCCTTCGTCGCCAACCGGCAGAAGAACGCCCAGGAGCTGGCCGAGGTGGCGGACGTCGCTGCGTCTTCCCGGGGGACAACCCCCGGAGCCCCCGGGCCCGCGCCCCACAACATCGCCAACGCCCTCGCGGCGGCCGCGCTGGCCCGCGCCTTCGGCGTGGAGCCCAAGGCCGTACGGGACGGGCTGCGGGCCTTCCGCCCCGACGCCCACCGGATCGCGCACGTCGCGGACGTGGACGAGGTCGCGTACGTGGACGACTCCAAGGCGACCAACACGCACGCCGCCGAGGCCTCCCTGGCCTCCTACGAGCCGATCGTCTGGATCGCCGGGGGCCTCGCCAAGGGCGCCTCCTTCGACGAGCTCGTCCAGCGGTCGGCGAAGCGGCTGCGCGGGGTCGTCCTGATCGGCGCCGAGCGCCACCTGATCGCCGAAGCGCTGGCGCGACACGCCCCCGAGGTGCCGGTGGTCGACGTCGACCGGACCGACACTGGGGCGATGTCCGCGGCGGTCCGCGAGGCGGCCGGGCTCGCGAAGCCCGGGGACACGGTCCTGCTGGCCCCGGCCTGCGCCTCGATGGACATGTTCACCAACTACAACAAGCGCGGCGAGGCGTTCGCGGAAGCGGTCCGCGAACTCGCCGCCGAGCGCGCCTAGCCGGCCGGGACCCGTCCCGCGGACCGGCAGCGCCGGGCACGACTGGAGGGGACAGCACACATGCCGGCCGAAGCGACCCCGCCCGGGCTCGTCCTGCGCAGCCGTGCCGCCGGGTCCGTACGCCGCCCCACGGCCGGGCGCGGCGGCGGCAGCGGCACCCCCTCACGGCCCCGTGGCGGCGGCCCGCGGCGGCTGTTCGAGCAGGCCCGGCGGGCCTGGGACCGGCCGCTCACCGCGTACTACCTGATCCTCGGCAGCTCGCTGCTGATCACCGTGCTCGGTCTGGTGATGGTCTACTCGGCCTCGATGATCAAGGCCCTGGAGCTGTCGCTGCCGGCCTCGTACTTCTTCCGCAAGCAGTTCCTCGCCGCCATGATCGGCGGGGCGCTGATGTTCGCGGCCGCCCGGATGCCCGCCAAGCTGCACCGGGCGCTCTCGTACCCGATGCTCGTCGCCACCGTCTTCCTGATGGTCCTGGTGCAGATCCCCGGGATAGGGATGTCGGTCAACGGCAACCAGAACTGGATCTATCTGGGCGGCCCCTTCCAGCTCCAGCCCAGTGAGTTCGGCAAGCTGGCGCTGATCCTGTGGGGCGCGGACCTGCTCGCCCGCAAGCAGGACAAACGGTTGCTCACCCAGTGGAAGCACATGCTGGTGCCGCTGGTCCCGGTCGCGTTCCTGCTGCTCGGGCTGATCATGCTCGGCGGTGACATGGGCACCGCGATCATCCTCTCCGCCATCCTCTTCGGGCTGCTCTGGCTCGCCGGGGCGCCCACCCGGCTCTTCGGCGGCGTCCTCGCGGTGGCCGGAACCATCGCCGTGATCCTCATCAGGACCAGCCCCAACCGAATGGGCCGGCTCGCCTGCATCGGGGCCACCGACCCCGGCCCGCAGGACCAGTGCTGGCAGGCCGTCCATGGAATCTACGCCCTCGCCTCGGGCGGATGGTTCGGTTCCGGCCTGGGTGCGAGTGTGGAAAAATGGGGTCAACTCCCCGAACCGCACACCGACTTCATCTTTGCCATCACCGGTGAGGAACTGGGCCTGGCGGGCACACTGTCGGTGCTCGCCCTGTTCGCGGCTCTAGGCTATGCGGGTATCCGCGTGGCCGGACGCACGGAGGACCCCTTCGTGAGGTACGCCGCGGGAGGTGTGACCACCTGGATCGTGGCCCAGGCCGTGATCAACATCGGTGCGGTGCTCGGCCTGCTGCCGATCGCCGGGGTCCCGCTCCCGCTGTTCTCCTACGGTGGGTCCGCGCTGCTGCCGACCATGTTCGCCGTGGGGCTGCTGATCGCGTTCGCGCGGGACGACCCCGCGGCGCGGGCGGCGCTGGCCATGCGGCAGCCTCGGGTGAGTTGGAAGTCGATGAGACGGCGCGTCAAGAAGCGTCCGTCCGGAGAGCGGTGAATTTCGGTGCATGTCGTACTCGCCGGTGGGGGGACCGCCGGCCACATCGAGCCCGCGCTCGCCCTCGCGGACGCCCTGCGCAGGCAGGACCCGACCGTGGGGATCACGGCCCTCGGCACGGAGAAGGGCCTGGAGACGCGGCTGGTCCCCGAGCGGGGCTATGAACTCGCGCTCATCCCGGCCGTCCCGCTGCCCCGCAGGCCCACCCCCGAACTGATCACCGTCCCGGGGCGGCTGCGCGGCACGATCAAGGCCGCCGAGCAGATCCTGGAGCGCACCAAGGCGGACTGCGTGGTCGGCTTCGGCGGCTATGTGGCGCTGCCCGGCTATCTGGCCGCCAAGCGGCTCGGGGTGCCGATCGTCGTCCACGAGGCCAACGCCCGCCCCGGTCTCGCCAACAAGATCGGCTCGCGGTACGCGGCCGGGGTCGCCGTCGCCACCCCCGACAGCAAGCTGCGCGGTGCCCGCTACATCGGCATCCCGCTGCGGCACTCCATCGCCACCCTCGACCGCGCCCGGGTCCGCCCCGAGGCGCGCGAGGCGTTCGGCCTGGACCCCAACCTGCCGACGCTGCTGGTCTCCGGCGGCTCGCAGGGCGCCCGCCGCCTCAACGAGGTGATCCAGCAGGTCGCTCCGGTGCTCCAGCGCTCCGGCATCCAGATCCTGCACGCGGTCGGCCCGAAGAACGAAGTGCCGCGCGTCGACAACATGCCCGGAATGCCGCCGTACATCCCGGTACCGTACGTGGACCGGATGGATCTCGCGTACGCCGCGGCCGACATGATGCTCTGCCGCGCGGGCGCGATGACCGTCGCCGAACTCTCCGCCGTCGGGCTGCCCGCCGCCTACGTACCGCTGCCGATCGGCAACGGCGAACAGCGGCTCAACGCCCAGCCGGTGGTGAAGGCGGGTGGCGGTCTGCTGGTCGACGACGCCGAACTCACCCCCGGGTGGGTGCAGGACCAGGTCCTGCCCGTGCTCGCCGACCCGCACCGGCTGTACGAGATGTCCCGCGCCGCCTCCGAGTTCGGCCGCCGGGACGCCGACGACCTGCTCGTCGGCATGGTGTACGAGGCGATCGCCGCGCGCTGACGGAGCGGCAGAAGGCAGGGGACCGTGGCCGGACAGGCGACCGCTCGACGCGGAGCGGGGCAGGCGGGCAAGTCCGGCCCGTCCGGCCCCCGCCGCCCCGGCGCGGGACGGCCGCGGCTGCGGCCGCCCGCCCGGCGCCGGCTGCTGCTGATTCTGGCCACCGCCGTCGTCCTCGGCGCGGCCCTCGTCTGGGTGCTGTACGGCTCCGCCTGGCTGCGCGTCGAACGGGTGGAGATCACCGGCACGGAGGTGCTCACTCCTGCCGAGGTCGAAGCGGCGGCGGCCGTTCCGGTCGGATCGCCGCTGGTCTCGGTCGACACGGGGGCGATCGAGGCCCGGCTGCTGCGCAAGCTGCCGCGGCTGGACTCGGTGGAGGTCAGCCGTTCCTGGCCGCACGGCATCGCACTCGACGTGACCGAGCGCAAACCCGTTCTGCTGATGAAAAAAGGCGCGAACTTCACCGAAGTGGACGCCAAGGGTGTGCGGTTCGCCACGGTCGCCAAGGCGCCCGCACACGTTCCGCTGCTCGATGTGAACCCCGACAGCACAGCCTCTTTGCGCCGCTTTCCGGCCGACGCACTGGTGCGCGAGGCGGTCAAGGTGGCGGGCGAACTCCCCTCCCCCGTCGCCAAGGACACCCGCCTCGTCCGGGTCACCTCGTACGACTCCGTCTCCCTGGAGCTGAGCCGTGGGCGTACCGTCCTGTGGGGCAGTGACGAGGAGGGGGAGCTCAAGGCCCGTACCCTGGTCGCCCTCATGAAAGCGGCGCCCAGGGCGAGGTACTTCGATGTGAGCGCCCCCACCGCCCCTGCGGCATCGGGGAGTTGACGCACATATGCGCTGGCCAGCACCCTGGTTGGTCATCGCTACGGGTGATCACATAGGGTGAAAAGAAAAACGGGAGGTTCGGCGTGTTCGTTGAACGTGCGCCACTTGTCGACTTAGTGTCCTGTTCGGAAGAGTCCAAGGAACAGACACATTGGTAACCCTAAACTTCAACGTTAGGGTTCGGGTCGGCGTTCGGACCGTCCCACATCGGCATTCGTCGTCGCCGTGCGACACCCGCACGTGACGACCCGTAACTCGAGGCGAGAGGCCTTCGACGTGGCAGCACCGCAGAACTACCTCGCAGTCATCAAGGTCATCGGTGTCGGCGGCGGTGGTGTCAATGCCATCAACCGAATGATCGAGGTCGGTCTCAAGGGCGTCGAGTTCATCGCGATCAACACCGACGCACAAGCTCTGTTGATGAGCGACGCCGACGTCAAGCTCGACGTCGGCCGTGAACTCACCCGCGGCCTCGGGGCCGGAGCCAACCCGGCAGTCGGGCGCAAGGCGGCCGAGGACCACCGCGAGGAGATCGAGGAGGTCCTCAAGGGGGCCGACATGGTCTTCGTCACCGCGGGCGAGGGCGGCGGCACCGGCACCGGCGGCGCACCCGTCGTCGCCAACATCGCGCGCTCGCTCGGCGCTCTCACGATCGGTGTGGTCACCCGGCCGTTCACCTTCGAGGGCCGCCGTCGCGCCAACCAGGCGGAGGACGGCATCGCCGAGCTCCGCGAAGAGGTCGACACCCTCATCGTCATCCCCAACGACCGGCTGCTGTCCATCTCGGACCGCCAGGTCAGCGTGCTCGACGCGTTCAAGTCGGCCGACCAGGTGCTGCTCTCCGGCGTCCAGGGCATCACCGACCTGATCACCACCCCGGGCCTGATCAACCTCGACTTCGCCGACGTCAAGTCGGTCATGTCCGAGGCCGGTTCGGCGCTCATGGGCATCGGCTCGGCGCGCGGCGACGACCGGGCGGTGGCCGCCGCCGAGATGGCGATCTCCTCGCCGCTCCTGGAGGCGTCCATCGACGGCGCCCGCGGTGTGCTGCTCTCCATCTCCGGCGGCTCGGACCTCGGTCTCTTCGAGATCAACGAGGCCGCCCAGCTGGTCAGCGAGGCCGCCCACCCCGAGGCCAACATCATCTTCGGTGCGGTCATCGACGACGCCCTGGGCGACGAGGTCCGGGTCACGGTCATCGCGGCCGGGTTCGACGGCGGCCAGCCGCCCGCCCGCCGCGACACCGTGCTCGGTTCCACCACCGCCAAGCGCGAGGAGCCCGCGCCGGTCCGCGCGGCCGAGCGCCCGCTGGGCGGACTCGGCACCGTGAGCGCCCGCGAGGAGACCCCGGCCCCGGCCCCGGCCGAGACGGCCCCGGTCGGCGAGGCGAACTCGCCGCAGGTGCCGACGGCCCGTCCGTACCAGGACAGCCAGGCCGAAGAGCTGGATGTCCCGGACTTCTTGAAGTGATAGGGCAGCACTCCCTCGTGAGCGGCGCCCACTTCGCCTTCACCGACCGGTGGGGCGGAGTGAGCGCCGCTCCGTACGAGGAGCTCAACCTCGGCGGCGCGGTCGGCGACGACCCCGCCGCGGTCCGGACCAACCGCGGCCTCGGCGCGAAGGCGCTGGGACTCGACGCGGACCAGGTGGTCTGGATGAACCAGGTGCACGGGACGGACGTGGCCGTGGTGGACGGGCCGTGGGCGGCGGGGGCCGAGGTCCCCGCGGTGGACGCGGTGGTGACGGCCCGACGCGGGCTCGCACTCGCGGTCCTCACCGCCGACTGCACACCCGTTCTCCTCGCCGACCCGGTCGCCGGGGTGGCGGCCGCCGCGCACGCGGGGCGGCCCGGGATGGTCGCGGGCGTGGTGCCCGCGGCGGTACGGGCGATGATCTCGCTCGGCGCCGACCCCTCCCGTATCACCGCGCGGACCGGCCCCGCCGTCTGCGGCAAGTGCTACGAGGTCCCGGCACAGATGCGGGACGAGGTCGCCGCGGCCGAGCCGGCCGCCTGGGCACAGACGAGCTGGGGGACCCCGGCCGTCGACGTCACCGCGGGAGTGCAGGCGCAGCTGGCGGCGCTCGGGGTGACGGACCGGCGGGCGTCCGGGGTGTGCACGCTCGAATCGCACGACCACTTCTCGTACCGCCGTGACCGCACCACCGGGCGGCTCGCCGGATACGTCTGGCTGGACGCCGGGGCGGCCGAGGGAGAGGCAGGCGGACATGACGGACCGTAAGCAACAACTCGCCGCGAACCTGGCACAGGTGGAGGAACGTATCTCCGCCGCCTGTGCGGCCGCCGGGCGCAAGCGGGACGACGTGACGCTCATCGTGGTCACCAAGACCTACCCCGCGAGCGATGTCCGGCTCCTGTACGAGCTGGGGGTGCGTCAGGTCGCCGAGAACCGCGACCAGGACGCCGGGCCCAAGGCGGCGGCCTGCGCCGACCTCGCCGACCTGCGCTGGCACTTCGTGGGCCAGCTCCAGACGAACAAGGTCCGTTCCGTGGTGACTTACGCGGATCTGGTGCAGTCGGTCGACCGGCCCAAGCTGGTCGCCGCCCTCTCCGCCGCCGCCGTGAAGGCGGAGCGGGAGGTGGGGTGTCTGATCCAGGTCGCGCTCGACGCCGAGTCGGGGGAGCGGGGGGAGCGGGGCGGCACCGCACCCGATGGAATCGAGGAGTTGGCCGGACTTGTGGCGGACGCTCCCGGTCTGCGGCTGGACGGTCTGATGACCGTGGCGCCGCTGGCGGGCGAGTACGCGGACCGGCAACGTGCCGCATTCGATCGGCTGATGGATTTGTCGACTGACCTGCGCCGCGCTCATCCGGCTGCGAACATGGTGTCAGCAGGGATGAGTGCGGACCTCGAAGAGGCTGTTGCGGCCGGAGCGACACATGTACGCGTCGGAACGGCGGTACTCGGAGTCCGACCCCGGCTCGGGTAACGTCGCGAAGCAAGTCGGACCACAGCAGAAAATATGGTCATTCCCACTCTTCGGTGGGCAGACCGAGTGGATCGTGGGCACTTGGTGACACTGCGACATTTGGCGACAAGGGCGATCCACCACAGAGCGGAGGAATCGGAGCATGGCCGGCGCGATGCGCAAGATGGCGGTCTACCTCGGTCTCGTGGAGGACGATGGGTACGACGGCCCGGGGTTCGACCCCGATGACGAGTTCGAACCCGAGCCGGAGCCCGAGCGGGACCGTCGGCGGCACCAGCCCCCGCACCAGGTCGAACGGGACGAACCGGTACGAGCCGTACAGCCGCCGGCCCCCCGCGAACCGGTCTCCCATGCAGCCGTGATGCCGGCGGAATCGGGGCGTCCGGCGCGAATCGCCCCCGTGGCATCCATCACACCTGAACGTCCGAGCCTGGAGAAGAACGCACCGGTGATCATGCCCAAGGTCGTGTCCGAGCGGGAGCCCTACCGCATCACCACGCTGCACCCGCGGACCTACAACGAGGCCCGTACCATCGGGGAACACTTCCGCGAGGGCACGCCGGTGATCATGAACCTCACCGAGATGGACGACACGGATGCGAAGAGACTTGTCGACTTTGCCGCCGGACTTGTGTTTGGTTTGCACGGCAGCATTGAACGGGTGACGCAGAAGGTGTTCCTGTTGTCGCCTGCTAACGTCGATGTCACGGCGGAGGACAAGGCCCGTATCGCAGAGGGCGGTTTCTTCAACCAGAGCTGAGACACGAACCGGGAACGATCCGGCCACGGGGCCGGGGCATAGGGCAAGGGGAGAGGGAAGCGCGAGATGGGCGTCGCACTGGATGTGGTCTACATCGCGCTGATGTGCTTCCTCATCGTGCTGATCTTCCGGCTCGTCATGGACTACGTCTTGCAGTTCGCACGTTCATGGGAACCCGGCAAGGCGATGGTGGTCGTTCTTGAGGCCACCTACACTGTCACCGATCCACCGCTCAAGCTTCTGCGGCGGTTCATTCCGCCGCTGCGTCTCGGGGGCGTGGCACTCGACCTGTCCTTCTTCGTTCTGATGATCATCGTGTACATCCTGATCTCCATCGTCACCAGCGTGGGGAGATAGATGTGAGCGACACGGTCCTGCCGACTGCCGACGACTACGTAGAGGTGAAGAAGAGATGCCGCTGACCCCTGAGGACGTGCGGAACAAGCAGTTCACGACCGTCCGGCTCCGCGAAGGCTACGACGAGGACGAGGTCGATGCCTTCCTGGACGAGGTCGAAGCCGAACTGACCCGCCTGCTTCGCGAGAACGAGGACCTGCGCGCCAAGCTGGCCGCCGCGACGCGTGCCGCCGCGCAGAACCAGCAGCAGCAGGGGATGCGCAAGCCGGAGCCGCAGGACCAGCGCGGTCCGGGTGCGCCCGTGCCCGCCGCCATATCTGGACCTCCGCAGGTGCAGCAGCAGCAGCCGCAGATGGGTCCGCCCCAGCTGCCGAGCGGCGCTCCGCAGCTGCCCGCCGGTCCCGGGGGCCACGGCCCGCAGGGCCAGCACGGCCAGGGTCCGATGGGCCAGGGCCAGATGGGCCAGGGCCCCATGGGTCAGGGTCCGATGGGCCAGAACCAGCTCGGCCAGGGCCCCATGGGCCAGGGTCCGATGGGGCAGAACCAGCTGGGTCAGGGCCCCATGGGCCAGAACCAGCTCGGCCAGGGCCCCATGGGCCAGCCGATGGGCGGCCCCATGGGCGGTCACGGCCCGCAGATGCAGCAGGGTCAGGGCCCCGGCGGCGACAGCGCCGCGCGTGTCCTCTCGCTGGCCCAGCAGACCGCCGACCAGGCGATCGCCGAGGCGCGCTCCGAGGCCAACAAGATCGTCGGCGAGGCCCGGTCGCGCGCCGAGGGCCTGGAGCGGGACGCCCGCGCCAAGGCCGACGCGCTGGAGCGGGACGCCCAGGAGAAGCACCGCGTCGCGATGGGCTCGCTGGAGTCCGCCCGCGCCACGCTTGAGCGCAAGGTCGAGGACCTGCGCGGCTTCGAGCGCGAGTACCGTACGCGGCTGAAGTCCTACCTGGAGTCGCAGCTGCGCCAGCTGGAGACCCAGGCGGACGACTCGCTGGCTCCGCCGCGTACGCCGGCGACCGCGTCGCTGCCGCCGGCTCCGCAGATGAGCGGGTCGATGGCGTCGGCCGGTGCGGGCTCCATGGGCCACACGATGGGCGGGCAGCCGTCGATGGGTGGCGGGCCGTCCTACGGCGGGCAGCAGCAGATGTCGCCCGCGATGACGCAGCCGATGGCGCCGGTGCGGCCGCAGGGGCCGTCGCCGATGCAGCAGGCTCCCTCGCCGATGCGGGGCTTCCTGATCGACGAGGACGACAACTAGGCCGGGTGCGGTACGCGCGTACGCCGCGCACAGCCGTCGGCAGGCTGAAGGGCCGGGCCCCCACTTCTGTGGGGGCCCGGCCCTTTTTGCCCCCACCCCGCCCGTTCCCCCAAACCCTCCGGGGGTGGGTGGGGGCTGAGCCGGCTCTCCCCGGGGGCTATGCCCCCGGCCCCCCCGCTGCGGGGCCTGCGGCCCGCTCCGGGCTCCGCCCTGGCCCCTGTTTGTCTGCGGGCCGGTGGTGGGTTGCTCGCGCAGTTCCCCGCGCCTCTTAATGCCGCTGCGCGGCATCCCGTGGGCGCCCCGAAGGGGCGCATCCAGGGGCGCGGGGAACTGCGCGACCAGCCCCCCCACCGGCCCGCAGACGAACGAGGGGGTCCGGGGGCGAAGCCCCCGGGAAACGGGCCTCAGCCCACCCCCGGCCGCCCGCCCGAGGGCTTTCGGGAAGGGCGGGGTGGGGACAGAAAAAGCGGCCCGCCCCCCGGGTGTCTCCGGGGGACGAGCCGCTTCAGCCGCTCGGTCGCGTTACGCCTTGCGCAGGCGGAACTCCAGCGACAGCGCCGCGTCCGTGAACGGCTCGCCGTACGAACCGTCCGCCTCGCCCGACGCGAAGTCGACCGCCAGCACCTCCTCCGCGACGAGGCCCGCGTGGGCGGACAGCGCGGAGGCGACCTCCGGGTCCGTCGACCGCCACCGCACCGCGATCCGGTCCGCCACATCGAGCCCGCTGTTCTTGCGCGCCTCCTGGATCAGCCGGATCGCGTCACGGGCGAGGCCCGCGAGCCGCAGCTCCGGAGTGATCTCCAGGTCGAGCGCGACCGTCGCGCCGGAGTCGGAGGCCACGGACCACCCCTCGCGCGGCGTCTCCGTGATGATCACCTCGTCCGGGGCGAGGGAGACCGGCTCGCCGTCGACCGTCACCACGGCCGTCCCCGTGTCCCGCAGGGACGCCGATAGCGCCGCCGCGTCCGCCGCCGCGACCGCCTTGGCCACGTCCTGGACGCCCTTGCCGAACCGCTTGCCCAGCGCGCGGAAGTTGGCCTTGGCCGTCGTGTCGACCAGGGAGCCGCCGCCCGCTGGACCAGCGGAGGAATCAGCCAGCGACGCCAGCGACGAGACGTTCAGCTCCTCCGTGATCTGCGCGTGCAGCTCCGGCGAGAGCGACTCGAAGCCCGCCACGGCCACCAGCGCGCGCGACAGCGGCTGGCGCGTCTTGACGCCCGACTCCGCGCGCGTGGCGCGTCCCAGCTCCACCAGACGCCGCACCAGCAGCATCTGCTGCGACAGCGTCGGGTCGATCGCCGCCGCGTCCGCCTTCGGCCACGACGACAGGTGCACCGACTCCGGCGCGTCCGGCGTCACCGGCACCACCATGTCCTGCCACACCCGCTCGGTGATGAACGGCGTCAGCGGGGCAAGCAGTCGCGTGACCGTCTCCACCACGTCGTGCAGCGTGCGCAGCGCCGCCTTGTCGCCCTGCCAGAACCGGCGCCGCGAGCGGCGTACGTACCAGTTGGACAGGTCGTCCACGAACGCGGACAGGAGCTTGCCCGCGCGCTGCGTGTCGTACGTCTCCAGCGCCTGCGTGACCTGGTCGACCAGCGCGTTCAGCTCGCTCAGCAGCCAGCGGTCCAGGACCGTGCGGTCGGCCGGGGCCGGGTCGGCCGCGCTGGGCGCCCAGTCGGAGGTGCGCGCGTACAGGGCCTGGAAGGCCACCGTGTTCCAGTACGTGAGGAGCGTCTTGCGGACGACCTCCTGGATGGTGCCGTGGCCCACCCGGCGCGCCGCCCACGGGGAGCCGCCGGCCGCCATGAACCAGCGCACCGCGTCCGCGCCGTGCTGGTCCATGAGCGGGATCGGCTGCAGGATGTTGCCCAGGTGCTTGGACATCTTGCGGCCGTCCTCGGCGAGGATGTGGCCGAGGCAGACCACGTTCTCGTACGAGGACTTGTCGAAGACGAGCGTGCCGACCGCCATCAGCGTGTAGAACCAGCCACGGGTCTGGTCGATGGCCTCGCTGATGAACTGCGCCGGGTAGCGGCTCTCGAACAGTTCCTTGTTCTTGTACGGGTAGCCCCACTGCGCGAACGGCATCGAGCCCGAGTCGTACCACGCGTCGATCACCTCGGGCACGCGGACCGCCGGGTGCGCGCAGCCCTCGGCGGTGCAGGTGAAGGTGACGTCGTCGATGTACGGGCGGTGCGGGTCCAGGGCGGAGAGGTCCGTGCCCGTCAGCTCGCTCAGCTCGGCGCGCGAGCCCACGCACGTCAGGTGGTCGTCCTCGCAGCGCCAGATCGGCAGCGGGGTGCCCCAGTAGCGGTTGCGGGAGAGCGCCCAGTCGATGTTGTTGTTCAGCCAGTCCCCGAAGCGGCCCTGCTTGACGGAGTCCGGGAACCAGTTGGTCTTCTCGTTCTCCCGCAGCATCGCGTCCTTGACGGCGGTGGTGCGGATGTACCAGGACGGCTGCGCGTAGTAGAGCAGCGCGGTGTGGCAGCGCCAGCAGTGCGGGTAGCTGTGCTCGTACGGGACGTGGCGGAAGAGGAGGCCGCGCTCCTTGAGGTCCTCGGTCAGCTTCTCGTCGGCCTTCTTGAAGAAGACGCCGCCGACGAGCGGGACGTCCTCCTCGAAGGTGCCGTCCGGGCGGACCGGGTTCACCACCGGCAGGCCGTACGCCTTGCAGACCAGGAGGTCGTCGGCGCCGAAGGCGGGGGACTGGTGGACCAGACCCGTACCGTCCTCGGTCGTCACGTAGTCGGCGTTCACCACGTAGTGCGCGGGCTCGGGGAACTCGATCAGCTCGAAGGGGCGCTGGTAGGTCCAGCGCTCCATCTCGGCGCCCGTGAAGGTCTGCCCGGTGGCCTCCCAGCCCTCGCCGAGCGCCTTCTCCAGCAGCGGCTGGGCGACGACCAGCCTCTCCGTGTCCTCGCCGCCGGTACGGCGGGCGACGACGTACGTGACCTCGGGGTGCGCGGCCACGGCGGTGTTGGAGACCAGCGTCCAGGGCGTGGTCGTCCACACCAGGAGCGCGGCCTCGCCCGCGAGGGGGCCGCCGGTCAGCGGGAAGCGGACGAAGACCGAGGGGTCGACGACCGTCTCGTACCCCTGCGCCAGCTCGTGGTCGGACAGGCCGGTGCCGCAGCGCGGGCACCAGGGGGCGACGCGGTGGTCCTGGGTGAGCAGGCCCTTGTTGAAGATCTCCTTCAGGGACCACCAGACGGACTCCACGTACTCGGGGTCCATGGTCCGGTAGGCGTCGTCCAGGTCGACCCAGTAGCCCATCCGGGTCGTGAGCTCGGCGAAGGCGTCGGTGTGGCGGGTCACCGACTCGCGGCACTTGGCGTTGAACTCGGCGATGCCGTACGCCTCGATGTCCTTCTTGCCGTTGAAGCCGAGCTCCTTCTCCACGGCGAGCTCGACGGGCAGGCCGTGGCAGTCCCAGCCGGCCTTGCGGGCCACGTGGTAGCCCTGCATGGTCCGGAAGCGGGGGAAGACGTCCTTGAAGACGCGGGCCTCGATGTGGTGGGCACCGGGCATGCCGTTGGCGGTCGGCGGGCCCTCGTAGAAGACCCACTCGGGGCGGCCCTCGGACTGTTCGAGGCTCTTGGCGAAGACCTTCGCCTCGCGCCAGAAGTCGAGCACGGCGTGCTCCAGCGCGGGCAGGTCGACCTGGGCGGGCACCTGGCGGTACTGCGACATCCGTTCATCCTCCGGCGGATCGTCGTACGTTTCCGTCGGAGGGACGAGAGCCCCGGCCGTCCTACGGCCCCGCGCTCCCGCGGTACCACCCTCCTTGGCGGTGTGCGGAACACCGCCCCCTCATTGGGGTCGCGAAGCCGGTTCTACTCACACCCGGGGGTGCTTTCTTCCGGCGGCTCCGGGGTGATCTTCACATCGCGCTCGCCTCCGGGCTCCCACCGTCCCCGGATCGCTCTTGGCTGCGTACGACGCTACTCGTCCCATTCACGCCTCTCGCTGCGCCCAGTGTACGGGCCCGCACCGACAGCGGCCGACCGGATTTCCGCGCGGCCGGACCGGGGGCCTGCGGGGCGGCCGCCACGCGTGCGTGGATGACCCGAATGGCCATACGTGGTCCGGCGGAGTCCGGCGCCGCCCGTGTGGCGGATTACGGGCCGGAGAGCTGGGCACAACGGATGCAGGTTCGTCTCCGGGCACGTCGAGCGGGGCCGGACCGGCGGCGTGCCCCGTTGCCGCGGGCCTGGGGTCGATTTATCGTCCCAGCACGATTCGCGAGCAAGATCACAATATGTGAAGGGGCCGCGGCCATGGTGGCGAAGAAGACCGCGTTGGCGTTCAAGGACGCCGTGGAGGCCGGGGCCACGGGGGCGTCCAGGGACGCCGTGAAGGGCGCAGGCAGGGAGGAGCCGCCCGGGAAGAAGACTGCGGCCAAGAAGGCTGCGGCCAAGAAGGAGGCGGCCCCGAAGAAGGCACCGTCCAAGAAGGCACCGGCCAAGAAGGCCACGGCGAAGAAGGAGGCGGCCGGAAAGGCTGCGACCAAGGAGGCAGCTGCCCAGAAGGCTCCGGCCAAGAAGACCGCGGCCAAGAAGGCCGTAGCCAAGAAGGCCGTGGTCGAGAAGGCTGCGACCAAGAAGGCTCCGGCCAAGAAGACCGCGGCCAAGAAGGCCGTGGCCGGGAAAGGCGCTGTGGAAAAGGCGGCTTCGACCAAGAAGGCTGCTGCCAAGAAGACGGCATCTGCCAAGAAAGCGGTACCGGGCAAGGCTGCCGGCGTGGCAGCGAAGAAGGCCGCCACCGCGGCCGAGGGGGCGGCCGAGGCCGCGGAGCAGAGGGGAACCAAGAAGGTGGTTGCCAAGAACACGGCCGGCGAGGCGTCGGCCAGGAAGTCGGCCGTGCCCAAGGCCCGTACCGTCGTCGCCGGAGTGCCCGGCGAGCTGCCGGTGCGGCCCGGCGAGGACCCCTGGACGCCCGACGAGGTCGCCGAGGCGCGCTCCGAGCTGACCGGCGAGGTCCTGCGGCTGCGCGCCGAGATCGAGGCCTCGGAGACCGCCCTGAGCGGGCTGATGCGGGACTCCGGGGACGGCGCGGGCGACGACGACGCCGACACCGGGACCAAGAACATCACCCGCGAACACGAGATGGCGCTCGCCGCCAACGCGCGCGAGATGCTGGAGCAGACCGAGCGGGCCCTGGAGCGCCTGGACGCCGGTACGTACGGCTACTGCGAGGTCTGCGGCAATCCCATCGGCAAGGCGCGGATGCAGGCCTTCCCGCGCGCGACCCTCTGCGTGGAGGACAAGCAGAAGCAGGAACGCCGGGGCTGACTCCGCAGGCGTGTGTCGTACCCTCGTCCCAGTCAGATACCTAGGGTTGGTTGAGGGACTCACGTGGCAGAGGCGGAGCGCATCATCGGTACGCCGGACGTAGAAGGGCCCGAGGGGGCCGCGGCTCCCGACGAGCGGCCCAGGGGCAGGCGCAGGATCGCCGTCCTGTTCGCGGTGGCGCTCTTCGCGTACCTGCTCGACCTCGCCAGCAAGATGCTCGTGGTGGCCAGGCTGGAGCACCACGAGCCGGTCGAGCTCGTGGGCGACCTGTTGAAGCTGGAGGCGATCCGCAACCCGGGCGCCGCGTTCGGCATGGGCGAGGCCTTCACCGTGATCTTCACGGTGATCGCGGCGACGGTGATCGTGGTGATCTTCCGGCTGGCTCGCAAGCTCTACAGCCTGCCGTGGGCGATCGCGCTCGGCCTGCTGCTCGGCGGCGCGCTCGGCAATCTGACCGACCGGATCTTCCGCTCCCCGGGCGTCTTCGAGGGCGCGGTGGTCGACTTCATCGCCCCGGCCCACTTCGCGGTCTTCAACCTCGCGGACTCCTCGATCGTCTGCGGCGGCTTCCTGATCGTGATCCTCTCGTTCCGGGGTCTGGACCCGGACGGAACGGTGCACAAGGACTGAGCGCTATCCACAGGCGAGCGGGGACGTCGCCGCGACAAGGCATACTCGACGGGTGAGTACGTTTCCCGAGATCCGCACCTTGCCCGTTCCCGACGGCCTGGAGGGCGAGCGCGTCGACGCCGCCATCTCCCGTATGTTCGGGTTCTCCCGTACGAAGGCCGCTGAGCTCGCCGCGGCGGGGAAGGTCCAGGTCGACGGCTCGGTGGTGGGCAAGTCCGAGCGGGTCCGCGGGGGCGCGTGGCTGGAGGTCGAGATGCCCCAGGCGCCCGCGCCGGTGCAGATCGTGGCCGAGCCGGTCGAGGGCATGGAGATCGTGCACGACGACGACGACATCGTCGTCATCATGAAGCCGGTCGGAGTCGCCGCCCACCCGAGCCCGGGCTGGACGGGGACGACGGTCATCGGCGGCCTCGCGGCGGCCGGGTACCGGATCTCCACCTCGGGCGCCGCCGAGCGCCAGGGCATCGTCCACCGCCTCGACGTCGGCACCTCGGGCCTGATGGTCGTCGCCAAGTCGGAGCGGGCGTACACCTATCTGAAGCAGCAGTTCCGCGACCGCGTCGTGGACAAGCGCTACCACGCCCTGGTGCAGGGCCACCCGGACCCGATGAGCGGCACGATCGACGCCCCCATCGGCCGCCACCCCAACCACGACTACAAGTGGGCGGTCACGGCCGAGGGCAAGCCCTCGGTGACGCACTACGACCTGATCGAGGCGTTCCGGGCGGCCTCGCTGCTCGACATCAAGCTGGAGACGGGCCGCACCCACCAGATCCGCGTGCACATGTCCGCCCACCGCCACCCGTGCGTGGGCGACCTGACGTACGGCGCGGACCCCACCATCGCCAAGCGCCTCGGCCTGACCCGCCAGTGGCTGCACGCGGTGCGCCTCGGCTTCGAGCACCCCTCGGACGGCGGCTGGGTCCAGTTCGAGAGCGGCTACCCGGACGACCTCCAGCACGCGCTGGACGTGATCCGGGCGGAGAGCGAGTGACGGCCTCCGCCACCGCGGAGGGCTTCGGGGCCTTCACGGTCCGCGTCGCCGCCGGCCCGGCCGACCTGGAGGCCTGCTTCGCCGTGCGCAAGGAGGTCTTCGTCGTCGAGCAGGGCGTGCCGGAGGAGATCGAGTACGACGCGTACGACGCGGGGGCGGTCCATGTCCTCGCCTTCGGTGCGGCCGGGCCGCTCGGTACGGGGCGGCTGCTGCACGGTCCCGCCGCGCTCGACCGGACCGGTGGCGACGCCTCCGTGGGCTCCCTCGGACGCCTCGCCGTCACCGGTGCCGCGCGCGGGCTCGGCGTCGGTGCCGCGCTGGTCCGGGCGATCGAGGGCGAGGCCCGTCGGCTCGGGCTTGCCGCCGTGGATCTGCACGCGCAGACGCAGGCGACGGGGTTCTACGAGCGGCTCGGGTATGCGGCTTACGGGCCGGAGTTCCTGGATGCGGGGATGCCGCACGTCGCGATGCGGCGGGCTGTCTGAGCGCTGCGCCGGAGTCGGCCGACCGGTCGGTGGGGCTGAGCGCGGCGGAGCCGCGGGCGGCACGGCCCCGCGTCCCTTCTGGGCGCGTGGCACGCTTGAGGTCTTGATCGTCTCGCCGCCCGGAGGACATCCGTGGATCAGCTGGCCCTGCTGTTCGTGCTCCTGCTCGGAGCGGTGGTCACGGTTCCGGTCGGGGACCGGCTGAGGTTGCCCGCGCCGGTCCTGATGACGCTCCTCGGTGGGGTCCTCGCCCTGCTGCCGTTCGTCCCGAACGTCGCCGTGCCGCCGGACTTCATTCTTCCGCTCGTCCTGCCGCCGCTGCTCTACGCCTCCGTCCAGCGCACCTCCTGGCGGCAGTTCGCCGCCAACCTACGGCCGATCCTGCTGCTCGCGGTGGCCCTGGTGTTCGTCACCACAGCGGCCGTGGCGGCCATGGCCCACGCCATCGTGCCCGGGCTGCCGATCGCCGCCGCCGTCGCCCTCGGCGCCCTGGTGGCGCCCCCCGACCCGGTCGCCGCCACCGCCGTCGCGGGCTCGCTCGGGCTGCCCCGCCGGCTGGTGTCGATCCTGGAGGGCGAGGGGCTGTTCAACGACGTCACCGCGATCGTGCTCTACCACGTGGCGATCGCGGCGGCGGTCAGCGGCGACTTCTCCTGGCCGCACGCGGTGGGCGAGCTGGTGCTCTCCGCCGTGGTGGCGGTCGTGGTCGGGCTCGTCCTCGGCTGGAGCGCCAACAAGCTGATGGGCCTGCTCGACGACTCCACGCTCCAGATCGGCCTCACCCTCCTCGTGCCGTTCGTCGGCTATGTGCTGGCCGAGGAGTTCGGCGGCTCCGGGGTGCTCGCCGTGCTCACCCTCGCGCTGTTCCTGGCCGAGCACGCGGTGGACGCCGACGACGTCCAGGGGCGCCTCGCCGGGGCCACGTTCTGGCAGGTCGTCGACACCCTGGTGACGGGCATCGCGTTCGGGCTCATCGGCCTCGAACTGCACCACGTGTTCGGCACCGCGAGCGGCCGCGTCGGCGAGATGGCGGGGTGGGGCGCGGTCGTGGTCGCGGTCGTGGTGGGCGTACGGCTGGTGTGGCTGCTGCCCGCGACCTGGCTCGCCAAGCGGCTGCACACGCGCCGGGACTACGACGAGGAGATCCCCACGACCTGGCGGGAGACGATCGTCATGTGGTGGGCGGGGATGCGCGGGGTGGCCTCGGTCGCGCTCGCCCTCGCGATCCCGTTCAGGACCGACGACGGCTCGCCGTTCCCCGCGCGCGACGAGATCGTCTTCCTCGCCTTCTGCGTGATCATGGCGACGCTGGTGGTCCAGGGCCTGACCCTGCCGTCCCTGGTGCGCCGGCTCGGTGTCCAGGCCGACACCGACGCCGAGCGGGCGCTGGAGCGGGAGCTCGCGATCCGAGCGGCGAAGGCGGCGAAGCGGCGGCTGCGGGAGATCGAGGACGTGGAGGAGCTGCCCGAGGAGGTCATGGAGCAGCTCCTGCGGCGGGCATACGACGTGGGGGCGCGCCTCAGCCCCGACATGGTCGACGAGGAGCGGCGGGAGGCGTACGCGAAGCGGGTGGAGCGGCTGCGGACGATCCAGCGGATCCAGCGGGAGATGATGTCCGCCGCGCGCCACGAGGTGCTGTCGGCCCGCAGCGAGGCGGGGGCGGACCCGGAGATCGTGGACCGGGTCCTGCGCCAGCTGGACGTACGCAGCTTGCGATGACCGATGCCCCCACCCCGCCCCTTCCCTCAACCCTCCAGGGGGTGGGTGGGGGTTGAGAGGGTCCGGGGGCTTCGCCCCCGGACCCCCTTGCGGGGCCTGCGGCCCCTGCACCCCGCTTCTTTCGTCTGCGGATCGTGCTGGGTCGCTCGCGCGGTTCCCCGCGCCCCTTAATGGCCCCGCGTGCGCGGCTCGCCGTCGTCCCAGTCCGTATTGATCCGCGGCAGCGCCTCGGGATGGTTGTCGTGGAGCCATGTCACCATCTGTTCGCGGACCGTGCAGCGGACCGTCCAGATGTCGCCCGCGTCCTTCGCGGTGACCACCGCGCGCACCACGATCGTCGACGGGGTCGTGTCGGTGACCGCCAGCGCGCTGTCACGGCCGTCCCAGGCCGGGCACTCGCGCAGGATGTCGTCGAGCTTCTCGCGCATCAGGGCGACCGGGGCCGCGTGGTCGAGGTGGAAGAAGACCGTGCCGGTCATCTGCGTACCGCCGCGCGACCAGTTCTCGAACGGCTTGCCGGTGAAGTACGACACCGGCATCGTCAGACGCCGCTCGTCCCAGGTGCGTACCGCGAGATAGGTCAGCGTGATCTCCTCGACCACGCCCCACTCGCCGTCCACCACCACCGTGTCCCCGATCCGCACCATGTCGCCGAACGCGATCTGCAGCCCCGCGAAGAGGTTGCCGAGCGTCGACTGGGCGGCCACACCGGCCACGATGCCGATGATGCCCGCGGAGGCGAGGATCGAGGTCCCCGCCGTCCGCATCGCCGGGAACGTCAGCAGCATCGACGCCACCGCGACGACGCCGACGACGGCCGTGACCACGCGCTGGATGAGCGTCACCTGCGTACGGACCCTGCGCACCCGCGCCGGGTCGAGCGCCGAGGCCGCGTACCGCGCGTACGACGCCTCGACGATCGCCGCCGCGATCCGCACCACCAGCCAGGCGCTCGCCCCGATGAGGACGAGGGAGAGGAGCTGGCCGAGGCCCGCCTCGTGGTCCTGGACCGGGCCCCACTTGATCTGGAGGTAGGTGCCTCTCAGCAGCGCGGTGAGCACGACGACCTGCAACGGGAAGCGGCAGCGGCGCAACAGACCCCACAGCGGGGTCTCGTGGTGGCGGGCATCGGTCTGGCGGAGCAGTCGGTCGGCCAGCCACACGAGGGCCAGCGTGAGCACGACCGAGCCGCCGATGACGATCAACGGGCGCAGTACGTTCTCCATGCCCCCGACCGTAACTGGCACCATGGCCTCATGAACATCATGCTTTTCCATTCGGCTTACGGCCTGCGGCCCGCCGTGCACGAGGCGGCCGAGCGGCTGCGCGCCGCCGGACACGTCGTGTACGTGCCCGACCTCTACGACGGCCGTACCGCCGACACGTTGGAGGAGGGCATGACGATCCGCGACGGGATCGGCAACGACGAGCTGCTCAAGCGCGCGATCCTGGCCGCCGCCCCGCACTCCGACGAGGGCCTGGTGTACGCCGGGTTCTCGCTCGGTGGCTCGCTCGCCCAGACCCTCGCGCTCGGCGACGAGAAGGCGCGCGGGCTCCTCCTCCTGCACGGCACCGCCGACATCGCCGAGGGAGCCTCGGTGGACGAGCTGCCCGTACAGCTGCACGTGGCGGACCCGGACCCGTTCGAGACGCACGACTGGCTGAACACCTGGTACCTGCGCATGGGCCGGATCGGCGCCGACGCGGAGGTGTACAGGTACCCGGGCGCCGGGCACCTGTACACCGATCCGCAGCTGCCGGACTACGACGAGGCGGCCGCCGAGCAGAGCTGGACGACCGCGCTCGGCTTCCTCGACTCGCTGTAGCGCCCGGGGCCGGATCGGGGTCAGACGACCGGCGAGTAGACCCGCTCGGCCTTCTGCGTGCCGTTGAGCGTCCGGTACGAGCGGGTCCACGAGGACGTGGCGTCCTGCTTCCGCTTGTCGGACACCACGTAGTAGTCCATCTGCGAGCGCTGGGCGTCGACGTCGAGGACGCCGTAGCCGTGCGAGTCCATGTCGACCCACTTCACATGGCGGTTGGCGGCCTTGATCGCGGCCGCCGCGACCAGCGACACCGTGTGCGGGGCGACGTGGAGCATCTCGTCGAGGTTGTCGGAGGTCACCGACGTGACCACGAACTCGGTGCCCGCCGACTTCGACAGCGGATAGGTGCCCGCCTTCACCGGTACGTCGTTGGCCCACGCCATGTGGATGTCGCCGGTGAGGAAGACGGTGTTCTTGATGCCCTTGTCCACCAGGTGGCCCAGGAGTTCACGGCGGTCGTCCGTGTAGCCGTCCCACTGGTCGACGTTGATGGCGATGCCCTCCTTGGGCAGGCCGAGCAACTCCGCCAGCGGCGCGGTCAGTTCGGCCGGCAGCGCGCCGAAGGCGACCGGCGAGATCATCACCGAGGTGCCGACCAGCTGCCAGGCGGCGTCGGAGGCGGACAGTCCGGCCTTGAGCCAGTCCAGCTGGGCGCGGCCGGTGATGGTGCGCTCCGGGTCGTCCACCTTGCCGCTGCCCACGCTCGCCTGCTGCGAGCGGAAGGAGCGCAGGTCGAGCAGGTGCAGATCGGCCAGCTTGCCGTAGCGGATGCGCCGGTAGGTGGTGCCCGCGATGGAGGGGCGGACCGGCATCCACTCGAAGTACGCCTGCTTGGCGGCCGACACGCGCGCCGCCCAGTCGCCCTCGGTGCCGGGCGTGTGGTTCTCGGCCCCGCCCGACCAGGCGTCGTTGGCGAACTCGTGGTCGTCCCAGATCGCGATCACCGGGTGGGCGTGGTGCATCGCCTGGAGGTCCACGTCCGTCTTGTACTTGCCGTGCCGGGTGCGGTAGTCGGCCAGGTCGAGGATCTCGTGGGCGGGCTCGTGCTGTCGTACGACGTACTTCGCCTCCGGGTAGGCGCCCGACGCGTACTCGTAGATGTAGTCGCCCAGGTGCAGCACCGCGTCCAGGTCGGCGCGGGCGGCGAGATGACGGTAGGGGGAGAAGTAGCCGGACTCCCAGTTGGAGCAGGAGACCACGCCGAAGCGGACGTTGGCGGCCGCCGCGTCCGTGGCGGGGGCGGTCAGGGTGCGCCCGACGGGGGAGAGTACGGTGCCCGCGGCGAACCGGTACCAGTACGCGGTCGCCGGGCGCAGGCCGCGCACATCGGCCTTGACGGTGTGGTCGGACGCGGCGCTCGCGGTGGTGCGGCCCCGGGCCACGATCCGCGAGAAGCCCTTGTCCTCGGCTATCTCCCAGCTGACTTCGGTGTCCTGGCCCTTGCCGGAGCCCGGCACGGCGTCGGGAGCGGGGGTGACCCGGGTCCACAGCAGGATGCCGTCGGGCAGCGGATCGCCGGAGGCGACGCCGTGCAGGAAGGCCGGGGCCGAGGCGGAGTCCGCGACGGCGGCGGTCGCGCCGGCCACCAGGGGCGCGGCGACGACGGCGGTGGCGGCAGCGGCCTTGACGACCGTGCGGCGCGTGGGGGTTGAGGTGAATCGACTGGTCACAGCCGCACACCTTACTGATGGGTAGCGCGAACGGGCAGACTCACGGCGAATGTTTGTCTGCCCGTTCGCCCGCGGTCATCTGAGACCGCGTCACTTCTGGGGGGCTACATCAGGCTACGTCAGCCTTTGAGCGCCTTGTCGATGGCGGCGGTGAACGCCGCCGGGTCCTGCGGGGCGTTTTCGCTGCCCGCGGCCGTGATCTTCTTGCCGTCCATCTTGAGTGTGGGCGTGGCGGTCACACCGCTGTCGTCGAACTTCTTCGACATGGTGAGCGCCCACTTGTCGAACGTGCCGTCCTGCACGTCCTTCTGGAACTTGGCGTTGCCCTTGAGCGCCGGAACCGAGTCGGCGACCTGGAGCAGGTAGTCGTCGTTCTTGAACTTGTCGGTGGTCTCGGCCGGGTGCCACTTCGCCGAGTAGAGCTGCGCCTTGTACTCCATGAACGCCTCGGGGCTCACGTTGAGCGCGGCGCCCAGGGCGCTGAGCGCGTTCTTGGAGCCGGTGCCCGGGCTGCCGTTGTCGATGAAGGTGGCGCCGATGAACTGGATCTTGTACTTGCCGGCGTCGACGTCCTTCTTGACCGTGGCGCCGACCTGCTGCTCGAAGACCGAGCAGACGGGGCAGCGCGGGTCCTCGTACATCTCCAGGGTCTTCTTGGCGGTGGGCTTGCCGATGACGACGGTGGTGCCGTCGGTGCCCGTGGTGTTGGCGGGCTTGACCAGCGCCTTGTCCTTGGCCGCGTCCCACTCGCCGGGCTTGTTGGCCTGCATGACCGCGTAGCCGACGCCGCCGGCTATCGCGAGGACGCCGACGATCGAGGCGCCGACGACCACCTGGCGGCGCACCTTGTCCTTCTTGGCCTGGCGCTCGCGCTCCAGTCGCAGCCGCTCACGGGCGGCTGCCTTGTTGGCCTGGCTGTTGCGCTTGCTCATGATCGTTTTCTCCGTGTGGCAGGTAGGTCAGGTGTGAAGAAGTGCTGGGGGTGACCCTTGTGCTCGGGCCGCCGCGCTCGGGAGGGCCGTCGCTCAGACGGCGGTGAGCAGCGCGGGGCGAGGAGGTCCCCGCCGTCCCACGGAGTGCACCAGCAGCCGGGCGCGCGACGGCGGCCCCGCGCGCCGGACCGGCCGCACCCGCGCCCGTACCGGACGGATCGCGCCGCCCACCACGGCGACCGCGAGCAGCAGCGGCCGGAACGCCAGCACCCCGACCGTCCGCACGAGCCGCGCGAGGGCGGCCTCGCCGCGCCGCAGCCAGGCCGCGGCGAGCAGCCCGACCGTCACGTGCGCGGCGAGCAGCAGCCACGGCACGGCGGGGCCCGGCCCGCCGAGCAGTACGGCCGCGCTCGCCCGGGACTCGGCGACGCCGGGCAGCTCGGTGCCCACGCTCCCGCCGCACAGCACGTCCACGCCCACCGACCGCAGCGCGCCCGCGACCGGGCCGCCGGAGGGCCCGTAACAGACGTGCTGGCCGGTCGAGAAGACGGTGTCGGCGGCCAGCTCCAGCGGCACGAGCAGCCCGGCGATCGACCAGAAGCCGCGCTCGCGGCCCGCCAGCGCGTACGCGATCAGGAACACCGCACAGGCCGCGCCGGCCACCAGGGGGGCCGGCAGCGGGACGCGGGAGAGCAGGACGTGGGACGCGCTGGAGAGCGCCACGACGAGCGCCGTGAAAAGCGCCGCGCGTGCCGCTCTGAGCCGCGTCCCTGATACGTCCATCGCTGCCGAAGTCTGCCACGGCCCGCTGTTGGCGGGACCTAAGAATTCCCTGAGACTAGAGACCCGGAATCCGACCGTTACGGAACAGGTCGACGAAGATCTGGTGGTCCGCCCGGGCCCGTGCCCCGTAGCTGTGCGCGAAGTCCACCAGCAGGTGCGCGAAGCCCTCCTCGTCGGCCGCTATCGCCGCGTCGATGGCCCGCTCGGTGGAGAACGGCACCAGCTCCGAGTGGCCGCTCTCGTCGTCCGCCGCCGCGTGCATGGTGGCGGTGGCCCGGCCCAGGTCCGCGACGACAGCCGCGATCTGCTCCGACTCGTCGATGTCCGACCAGTCCAGGTCCACCGCGTACGGCGACACCTCGGCGACCAGCTGGCCCGCCCCGTCCAGCTCGGTCCAGCCCAGCCACGGGTCGGCCGCGGCCTGGAGGGCGCGCTGCGAGATCACCGTGCGGTGGCCCTCGTGCTGGAAGTAGCCGCGCACCGCCGGGTCGGTGACATGGCGGGAGACCGCCGGGGTCTGCGCCTGCTTCATGTAGATCACGACGTCGTTCTCCAGCGCGTCGCTGTGGCCCTCCAGGAGGATGTTGTACGAGGGCAGACCGGCCGAGCCGATGCCGATGCCGCGCCGCCCGACGACGTCCTTGACCCGGTAGGAGTCGGGGCGCAGCAGGCTGGAGTCCGGCAGCGTCTCCAGGTAGCCGTCGAAGGCGGCCAGCACCTTGTAGCGGGTCGCCGCGTCCAGCTCGATCGAGCCGTCGTCCTCGGAGAAGCGGCGCTCGTGCTCGCGGATCTCGGTCATCGAGTCGAGCAGCGAGAAGCGCGTACGCGCGCGTGCCGAGCGCAGCGCCCCGAGGAGCGGCCCCTCGGCCGTGTCCAGGGTGAACGAGAGCACCTCGGCCGAGTCGGGGCCCTTGGCGCCGGTGGCGAGCGCGTGGATCCGCTCGCGGTAGGCGGCGGCGTAGATCCGCACCAGCTCGGTGATCTGGTCGTCGCTGAGCGCCTTGGCGTGGCCGATCAGGGCCAGGGAGGCGGCGAAGCGCTTGAGGTCCCAGGTGAAGGGGCCCACGTACGCCTCGTCGAAATCGTTCACGTTGAAGATCAGACGGCCGTTGGCGTCCATGTACGTGCCGAAGTTCTCGGCGTGCAGATCGCCGTGGATCCACACCCGGCCGGTCTGCTCGTCCAGGAACGGCCCGCTGTGTATGTTCCCGTCGCCCCGCCCGGCGTTCTCCGCGTCCAGGTCCGCGTAGAACAGGCAGGCCGTGCCTCGGTAGAAGGCGAACGCGGAGGCCGCCATCTTGCGGAACTTGACCCGGAAGGCGGCCGGGTCGGCGGCCAGGAGCTCGCCGAAGGCGGTGCCGAAGACGGAGAGGATCTGCTCGCCGCGCTCATCGGCGGTGTGCTGCGGGACCGACATCGCCGGGTGCCTCCTGGTGCGTACGTACGGGTTGTGCGGGTGGTGACGCGCAACAATTGGGACGGGTGATTCCGCCCCTTCCAACGCGTGACCGTACCCCGGAGTGCCCGCGGGTTGTCAGTCGGCCGACGTAGACTTCCCGGTTGTCCCCTCTCCCCGAGATCCTGCTGCCGCTGGAGGCCCACGCCGTGTCGAAGCCGCCGTTCACGCACCTTCACGTCCACACCCAGTACTCGCTGCTGGACGGTGCCGCGCGGCTCAAGGACATGTTCGACGCGTGCAACGAGATGGGCATGACGCACATCGCGATGTCCGACCACGGCAACCTGCACGGGGCGTACGACTTCTTCCACTCGGCGAAGAAGGCGGGGGTCACGCCGATCATCGGCATCGAGGCGTACGTGGCCCCCGAGTCCCGCCGCAACAAGCGCAAGATCCAGTGGGGCCAGCCGCACCAGAAGCGCGACGACGTGTCCGGTTCGGGTGGTTATACGCACAAGACGATCTGGGCGGCCAACGCGACGGGCCTGCACAACCTCTTCCGCCTCTCCTCCGACGCGTACGCGGAGGGCTGGCTCCAGAAGTGGCCCCGGATGGACAAGGAGACCATCTCCCAGTGGTCGGAGGGCCTGATCGCCTCCACCGGCTGCCCCTCCGGCGAGCTCCAGACCCGGCTGCGCCTGGGGCAGTACGAGGAGGCCCGCCAGGCCGCCTCCGACTACCAGGACATCTTCGGCAAGGACCGGTACTTCCTGGAGCTGATGGACCACGGCATCGACATCGAGCGCCGGGTCCGCGACGACCTGTTGAAGATCGGCAAGGAGCTGGGCATCCCGCCGTTGGTCACCAACGACTCGCACTACACGTACGCGCACGAGGCCACCGCGCACGACGCGCTGCTGTGCATCCAGACCGGCAAGAACCTCTCGGACCCCGACCGCTTCAAGTTCGACGGCACCGGCTACTACCTGAAGTCGACCGACGAGATGTACGCGATCGACGCCTCGGACGCCTGGCAGCAGGGCTGCGCCAACACGGCCCTGGTCGCCGAGCAGATCGACGTCAGCGGCATGTTCGAGGCGAAGAACCTCATGCCGAAGTTCGACATCCCCGAGGGCTACACCGAGGTCACCTGGTTCCGCGAGGAGACCATGCGCGGGATGCACCGCCGCTTCCCGGACGGCATCCCGGACGACCGCATGAAGCAGGTCGAGTACGAGATGGACACCATCATCTCGATGGGCTTCCCGGGCTACTTCCTGGTGGTCGCCGACTTCATCATGTGGGCGAAGAAGCAGGGCATCGCGGTGGGTCCGGGCCGTGGCTCCGCGGCCGGCTCGATCGTGGCGTACGCGATGGGCATCACCGACCTCGACCCGATCCCGCACGGTCTGATCTTCGAGCGGTTCCTCAACCCCGAGCGCGTCTCCATGCCCGATGTCGACATCGACTTCGACGAGCGCAGGCGCGTCGAGGTGATCAGGTACGTGACCGAGAAGTACGGCGCCGACAAGGTCGCCATGATCGGTACGTACGGCAAGATCAAGGCGAAGAACGCGATCAAGGACTCGGCCCGCGTCCTCGGTTACCCGTACGCGATGGGCGACCGCCTCACCAAGGCGATGCCCGCCGACGTCCTCGGCAAGGGCATCGACCTCAACGGCATCACCGACCCCAAGCACCCGCGCTACAGCGAGGCGGGCGAGATCCGGTCGATGTACGAGAACGAGCCGGACGTGAAGAAGGTCATCGACACCGCCAAGGGCGTCGAGGGCCTGGTCCGGCAGATGGGTGTGCACGCGGCCGGCGTGATCATGTCCAGCGAGACCATTACCGAGCACGTCCCGGTGTGGGTGCGCCACACCGACGGCGTGACCATTACCCAGTGGGACTATCCGAGCTGTGAGTCGCTCGGCCTGCTGAAGATGGACTTCCTGGGTCTGCGCAACCTGACGATCATGGACGACGCCGTCAAGATGGTGAAGTCCAACAAGGGGATCGACATCGATCTCCTCAGCCTGCCGCTGGACGACCCCACGACCTTCGAGCTGCTCCAGCGCGGCGACACCCTCGGCGTCTTCCAGTTCGACGGTGGGCCCATGCGGTCCCTGCTGCGGCTGATGAAGCCCGACAACTTCGAAGACATCTCCGCCGTGTCCGCGCTCTACCGGCCGGGCCCGATGGGCATGAACTCGCACACGAACTACGCGCTGCGCAAGAACAAGCAGCAGGAGATCACCCCGATCCACCCCGAGCTGGAGGAGCCGCTCGAAGAGGTCCTGGCGGTCACCTACGGCCTGATCGTCTACCAGGAGCAGGTCCAGAAGGCCGCCCAGATCATCGCCGGGTACTCGCTCGGCGAGGCCGACATCCTCCGTCGCGTCATGGGCAAGAAGAAGCCCGAGGAGCTGGCGAAGAACTTCGTCATCTTCGAGGCCGGCGCCAAGAAGAAGGGCTTCAGCGACGAGGCCATCAAGGCGCTCTGGGACGTCCTGGTGCCCTTCGCCGGATACGCGTTCAACAAGGCGCACTCCGCCGCGTACGGCCTCGTCTCGTACTGGACCGCCTACCTCAAGGCGAACTACCCCGCCGAGTACATGGCGGCGCTGCTGACCTCGGTCAAGGACGACAAGGACAAGTCGGCGGTCTACCTCAACGAGTGCCGCCGCATGGGCATCAAGGTGCTGCCGCCCAACGTCAACGAGTCCGAGTCCAACTTCTCGGCGCAGGGCGACGACGTGATCCTCTTCGGCCTGACCGCGGTGCGCAACGTCGGTCAGAACGTGGTGGACTCGATCATCAAGTCCCGCAAGGCGAAGGGGAAGTACACCTCGTTCCCCGACTTCCTCGACAAGGTCGAGGCGGTCGTCTGCAACAAGCGGACCGTCGAATCGCTGATCAAGGCCGGCGCCTTCGACGAGATGAAGCACACCCGCAAGGGCCTCACCGCGCAGTTCGAGCCGATGATCGACAACGTGGTGCAGGTCAAGCGCAAGGAGGCCGAGGGCCAGTTCGACCTCTTCGGGGGGATGGGCGACCCCGACGACGACTCCTCCGAGCCGGGCTTCGGCCTGGACGTCGAGTTCTCCGACGTCGAGTGGGAGAAGTCCTACCTGCTCGCCCAGGAGCGGGAGATGCTCGGTCTGTACGTGTCGGACCACCCGCTCTTCGGTCTGGAGCACGTGCTCTCCGACAAGACCGACTCCTCCATCCAGCAGCTCACCGGAGGTGAGCACGCGGACGGCGCGGTGGTGACGATCGGCGGCATCATCTCCGGCCTGCAGCGCAAGATGACCAAGCAGGGCAACGCCTGGGCGATCGCCACGGTGGAGGACCTGGCGGGCTCCATCGAGTGCATGTTCTTCCCGGCGACCTACCAGCTGGTCTCCACCCAGCTCGTCGAGGACGCGGTGGTGTTCGTCAAGGGCCGGCTCGACAAGCGCGAGGACATCCCGCGCCTGGTCGCCATGGAGCTGCAGGTGCCGGACCTGTCCTCGGCGGGCACCAACGCACCGGTGGTGCTCACCATCCCGACGGTGAAGGTGACCCCCCCGATGATCAGCCGGCTGGGCGAGATTCTCGGCCACCACAAGGGCAACACCGAAGTGCGGATCAAGCTCCAGGGGCCGCGCAAGACCACGGTGCTGCGGCTCGACCGGCACCGGGTCCAGCCGGACCCGGCTCTCTTCGGCGATCTTAAGGTGCTGCTCGGTCCGTCCTGTCTGGCGGGCTGACCGGCGGCGGACTGACCGACTGCGGAATTTCTCTTTCATACGGAAGGGGCGCGTCCAATAGGGCGCGCCCCTTCCGCATTTGTGTGCCTGGTGTGCGGCGAATTATCAGTTGTGACCGAAGCGACGCTGGTGCTTACGGGCAACATCGGCCGGGCTGCCCTGCGCCTGGGTCTGGGGCATGCCCTGCGACTCCATCGCCGACTTCTGCGCTTCCTGCTGACCGCGCTCAGCCTGCGAAGGGGCCTGCTGCTTACGGCCGGACTTGTTCTTGGCCATGGTGATGCCTCCTGGGGGGACTAGGGTCCAGGGCCGCTGCCAGCCTCACACGTCATGACAAAGAGCGCATTTCAGACGATTACCATGCGTAGTTGTCCGTAAGGGATGCGGATGTAAGGGTTCGCCACGCCGATGATCGAGTTCCGGCCGTTAACCCTTGCAGGGTCGGGCAGACTCGAAGGAAACCCGAAGTCCGTTCCCTGATCTCTCGATCTCCTGCACTCTTATCTCCCTGATCTCCTTTGCCTCTGATCTTTTGATTTTTCAAGGTTCTGAAAGAGGGTGGAACGCGTGGACCGCTGCGTCGTCCTTGTGGATGCGGGTTACTTGTTGGGCGCGGCCGCGAGCCTTCTGGCCGGAGAGCCTGCCCGTTCACGGATCACCGTCGACCACGCCGCCCTGATCCAGGCGCTGCGCGAGCGGGCGGAGGCCGACACCGAGCAGCCGCTGCTGCGGATCTACTGGTTCGACGGCGCCCCCGACCGGGTGCCCCAGCCGGAACACCGCAGGCTGCGGGTGATGTCCCGGGTGACGGTCCGGCTGGGCGCACTGACCCGCAGCGACGGGCGGTGGGCTCAGAAGGGCGTCGACGCGGCGATGCACGCCGAGCTCACCGAGCTGGCCAGAAATCGCGCCTGCTCGGACGTCGTGCTGGTGACCGGCGACGGCGATCTGCTGCCCGGTCTGATGTCGGCCAAGGAGCACGGCGTCGCCGTGCACCTGTGGGCCGTGCAGGCCGCCGACGGCGACTACAACCAGTCCGAGGACCTGGTGGCCGAGGCCGACGAACGGCGGGTGCTCGACCGCGCCTGGATCACCCAGGCGGTCCGGGTCAAGGAACTCAGCACCATGTACGCCCCGGCCGCGGCCCCCCGCCCGGAGATCGCCGCCATCCTCTCCGCCCCGCTGCCCGAGTCCGCGCTCGCCGCCTCCGCCGAGCGGGCCGCCGAGGCCCAGGCCGCGGCCGTACGCAACGGGACGGCGCAGCCCGCGGCGGCGGCCGTCGCCAACGGCACGGCGGTCGCCCCCGCCCCCGGCACCCCGGTCAAGGGCGTGCCCACCCCCAAGGACCTGGCGAGCCTGCGCGGGCCCGGCGCCACCGCCCAGGCCCCCTCGCCGCACGCCCCGCACGCGACCCTGCGCTGGTCCTCCGACAAAGGGTGGGTCGAGCGCCCCGGCTCCGCGCTCGGCGAGTCCCCGGAGACCGCCTCGCTGCCCACCCTCGCCCAGCTGACCAGCGCCGAGCAGCGCTGGGCGGACCGCGAGGAGGACATCACCACGGTCGGCGGCGACCCGTACGAGGTGGGGCAGGTCTTCGCGCGCCGCTGGATGGAGCGCCTGCCGGAGACCGCCCACGTCCAGAAGCTGTCCACCATGTACCCGCGCATTCCGCACCGCATCGACGGCGAACTCCTGCGGTACGCGGCGCGGTTCGGGCTGCTCGCCCACAAGGACGACCAGATCGACGAGCACGACCGGTACGCGATCCGGGCGGGCTTCTGGCGGGAGATCGACGTCAGGGCGGCGGCGGAGCGGGCGCCGGTGGGGGAGTAGGACGCGGCGGGGCAGGGCGGCGGGCAGCGCCCCGCGCCCCTCGCCCCGGACGCCCGGGGCGAACCGGACTGTTCGGCTCCTCGGTGCCGGTCGTTCGGCGAAGGGAACTAACGGGGGTCCGGGGGCGGAGCCGCCCGGCCGACCCCGTAGGCTCGTTGTCCGTGAGTACCGGCACAGCAGCGGCGCGGGCCGGCACCGTTTGCGCGGTGCGGGGCCTCACCAAGACGTACCCAGCCGCGCGCGGACGACGCGGCTCGGCCGGTACGCCCGAGATCAGGGCCACCGACGGGATCGACCTCGACGTGGGACGCGGCGAGATCTTCGGCCTGCTCGGGCCCAACGGCGCGGGCAAGTCGACCCTGGTACGCCAGCTCACCGGGCTGATGCGGCCGGACTCCGGCACCGTCGACGTCCTCGGCCACGACCTGGTGCGCCACCCCGAACGGGCCGCCCGGCTGATCGGCTACCTCGGGCAGGAGTCCACCGCCCTGGACGAGCTGACCGTGTCGCTCGCCGCCGAGACCACCGGCCGGCTGCGCGGGCTCACCGCCCGTGACGCACGCGCCGAGCGCGACGCCGTACTGGAGGAGCTCGGGCTGACCGCGCTCGCCGGGCGGCCGCTCAAGAAGCTCTCCGGCGGACAGCGGCGGCTCGCCTGCTTCGCCGCCGTGCTCGTCGGCGACCGGCCCGTGCTGGTCCTCGACGAGCCGACCACCGGCATGGACCCGATCGCCCGGCGGGCCGTCTGGGCCGCCGTCGACCGCCGCCGGGCCGAGCGCGGCGCGACCGTGCTGCTGGTCACCCACAACGTCATCGAGGCCGAGACCGTGCTCGACCGGGTCGCCGTCCTCGACCGTGGCAAGGTCATCGCCTGCGACACCCCGGCGGGCCTCAAGGAACGGGTCGCCTCCGAGGTCCGGGTCGAGCTGGTGTGGCGCGAGCGGGCGCCCGTCGAGCTGCCCGAGGTCGCGGCGCTGCGCGCGGACGCGCAGGAATCCGGGCGGCGCTGGGTGCTGCGGCTCGGCCCCGACGCCGCGCGCGCCGCCGTCGCGGCGGTCACCGGCGGGCCCGCGTTCGCCGCCCTCGACGACTTCACCCTGGCCACGCCGAGCCTGGAAGACGTCTACCTCGCCCTCGGCGGCCGTATGGAAGGTCTGGTGAAGGCGTGAGCGCGATTCCCCTGGAGGTTTCCGTGGAGGCTCCCCCGGAGGCGGTCGCCGCCCCGGCGGCGGACCGGGCCGGGACCGCCGCGCCGCTCGCGCCCCGGGCGCGGCTGCTGCCCGCCCTCGCGGCCGTCTACCGGGCCCAGCTCTCCCGGGCCAAGGTGGCCCGTATCCCGCTGCTGTTCGTGGCGACCTTCCAGTCGATCGGGATCATGGTCCTGATGCGGGGGGTCGTGGACGGCGGGAGCGAGGCGCGGGCCGTGGTCGCCGGGTCGAGCGTGCTCGTGGTCGCCTTCGTCGCGCTCAACCTGCTCGCGCAGTACTTCGGGCAGCTGCGGGCGGGCGGCGGGCTCGACCACTACGCGACGCTGCCGGTGCCGCCCGCGTCCGTGGTGCTCGGGACGGCCGCCGCGTACGCGTCGTTCACGGTGCCGGGGACGCTGGTGACGGCGGTCACCGGCTGCGTGCTCTTCGGACTTCCGCTCGCTCACCTGTGGGTCCTGGCGGCGGTCATCCCGCTGGCGGGCGCCGCGCTCTCCGGGCTCGGCGCGGCCCTCGGGCTGCTGGCCCCGCGCCAGGAACTGGCCACCCTGCTCGGCCAGTTGGGCATGTCGGCGGCGCTGCTGCTCGGCGTCCTGCCGGCCGACCGGCTGCCCGGACCGATCGCGTACGCACGTGATCTGCTGCCTTCCACCTACGGGGTGGAGGCCTTCGCGCACAGCTTCGGCGGGCACCCCGACTGGGCCGTCATCGGGCTCGACCTCGCGGTCTGCGCGGGCGTCGGGGTCGCCTCGCTGCTCGTGGCCACCTGGGCGTACCGTCGGGCGGCGGTCTCCCGGTGAGGCGCCGTACAGGAGCGCCTGGCACGATGGCGTGGTGACCGCACCTCTGACGCCGCCTCACCAGCAGCCACCGGACGACAACGCCTGGCAGAACTCCGCACACCCCGGTTCCGGGCCGGGTGTCCCCGTACGGGAGGAGGGCCCCGCGATGAAGACGGAGCTGCGGGATGCCGTGATCGCGGCGGTCGCGGTAACGGTCATGGGCGTGCTGCTCGGGCTGCTGTGGGTGTGGCTGGCGCCGCGGGTGCCGCTCGTCTCCGACGACAAGGCCGTGTTCCTCAAGGACACGGAGGGCGAGGAGGCGATCGGGGCGGACGGAACGTTCATCCTGCTCGCGCTGGGGTTCGGGGTGGTGTGCGCGGCCGCCGTCTTCCTGCTGCGCAGACGCGGCGGCATTCCGCTGGTGGCCGGGCTCGCCGTGGGCGGGCTCCTCGGGTCCTGGCTGGCCTGGCGGGTCGGGGTGTGGCTGGGGCCCACGCAGGACGTGGTGGCGGCGGCGCGGGCGGCGGGCAAGGGGGTCGTGTTCGACGCGCCCCTGAAGCTGAACGCGAAGGGGGCGCTGCTGGCGTGGCCGGTGGCGGCGATGGGTACGCACCTGGCCCTGACAGCGCTGTTCGCTCCGCGAGACCCGGAGCCGTGGCCTCCCACGGAGCTGTAGGCCCCACTGAGGTGGCGTTCCCGGGGGCTTCGCCCCCGGACCCCGGGGTCTGCGTTCGTCTGTGGGCCCGCCCCCAACTGGTCGCGCCCACGCGGCGGAGCCGCACATGTCACAGCCCCGCGCCCCTAAATGCGCCCCTTCGGGGCGCCCTCCAGGGGCGCGGGGAACTGCGCGAGCAACCCAGCACGGTCCGCAGCCGAAGCACCCAGCCGCCCGGCCAGGGCTTCAGGGAAGGGGCGGGGTGGGGAAAAACTACGCCGGCCGGCGGCCGTGGTTCGCTCGGCCTTTCCTGACGCGCCACTTCCGCTTGCGGGTTCGTTTCGACATGGGGGCAACGTGCTCGCCCATGAGCGATGTGTCCAGGGCGGTTACCGGACAACAGCAGAGTCAGCCGCGCGCCACCGGCGCCAGCACCGCGTCCGTCAGCGCCACCAGATCCCCGGGGGACAGCTCGACCTCCAGCCCCCGCCGCCCCGCCGAGACACAGATCGTGGCGTGCGAGGACGCCGACGCGTCCACGACCGTGCGCAGGCGGCGCCGCTGGCCCAGCGGCGAGATGCCGCCCCGGACGTACCCCGTGGTCCGCTCCGCCGCCGCCGGATCCGCCATCGCCGCCCGCTTGCCCCCGACCGCCGCCGCCAGCGCCTTCAGGTCGAGAGAGCCCGCGACCGGGACCACCGCCACGGTCAGCTCGCCGTCGACGTCCGCCACCAGCGTCTTGAAGACGCGGTCGGGGGAGACGCCGAGCGCCGCCGCCGCCTCCTCGCCGTAGGACGGGGTCGACGGGTCGTGCTCGTAGGCGTGCACCGTGAACTCCGTGCCCGCCGCCGTCAGCGCCACCGTCGCCGGGGTGCCGCCTGCCGACTTCTTCTTCGCCAACGAACCGTTCCCTTACCTCAGTTGGGGCTCGTGGGGGAGCGCGTCAGGTCCACCGCGGGGAGCGACGGGAGATGGCGGATCACCGCCGTCTCCGCGCGCAGCAGCTTCAGCTCCTCACGCAGCCGCGTCGCCGTGTCCGGCGCCTGCAGCAGCCGCTGCTTCGCCGGGACGTCGAGCACCGCGGCCGCCGCCACCAGGTACGACACCACCGACGGCTCGTCGGGGAGTTCGGCCGAGCCGGTCACCGACCGCTCGCGGGCGCCCGCCAGCCGCTTCTGGTACGCGCGGAACGCCCGCAGCACGCCCTCCGCCAGCGCCCCCGCCTCCTCGCCCGGCTCCTCGGGCAGCTCCTCCAGCTCGGCCGTCAGATACGGGCCGCTCGCATCCACCGAGAGGAGCTTCACCCGGGCCGTGCCCGTGGCCAGGACCTCGAAGCTGCCGTCCGCGCGCTCCCGGATCGTCGCCGCGTCCGCGATGCACCCCACCTGGTGGAACGCCTGGATCGGGTCGGGGCCGAACCCGGCCGCTGGGCCCTTCTCCGGAACCGCCGTCTGGTCGGGCATCCCGGGGCCGGTCGGCGCGACCTCCCGGCCGTCACGGATCGCGACCACGGCGAACCGGCGCGGCTCGTCGGAGTCGGAGCCGGCGCCGGAGTCCGGGCCGGACTTCAGCAGATCGCGCATCATGGCGCGATAACGCTCCTCGAACACGTTCAGCGGCAGGACGAGCCCGGGGAACAGGACCGAGTTGAGCGGAAAGAGGGGGAGGCGAGCGGTGGTCACAACGCTCAAGCGTAATGGTCGCCGGACCCGCTGCGTCCGGGCTTCCCCAGCGCACCCGCGCCCGGCAGCCCGGCGGCCCGTCCGGAGGCCTTCTGCGGGGCCCGGCCCGGGGGCTGCCCGGGGGCGCCGACGGGCCCGGCCGGGATGCCGGCCGGGCCGCGTTCGCGCCCCGGCGGCGTCCGCGCCGCCACCTGCCGGCGCACCCCGTCGCGCAGCTCCGTGAACCGGCCCAGCGGGTCGTCGTCGAGCCGCGCCCACGGGAAGGCCGTGGCATAGGGCCCGATACGGCGGAACTGCTCCAGCGCCTCCTCCCACCGCTCCCGTACGACCAGGACGTACGCCAGCAGATTGCGCACCTCGGCGGGCCACGGGTCGCCCGGCTCGTACGCCGCGGAGAGCGCGATGGCGAGGTCCGCCGCCGCGTCGATCCGGTCGCGGAACAACTCCCGCGGGCTCTGGCGGCCGGTCGGCGCCCCGCCCCCGTCGGCGGCCAGGCAGGCGAACGCCGCCCGCACCGGCAGCGCCTGGACGAGGGAGCCGGGCAGCGCGTCCGCCGCGGCCTCCTCGGCGAAGCCGAAGCACTCCCGGTGCGAGCCGTACCACTGCGCCGAGAGGTACTGGAGCGCGGCCACATGGCAGCCGTAGTGGTGCGAGGAGCGGCCGACCGCCTCCGCCCACAGCGACTCGAAGGCGGTGTGCGGCGCATGGGTGCCGCGCGCGTGGTCGAGCGCGATGCGCCACGGCACCGGGTCGGCGGGCTCGGCCGAGGCCGCCGCGTCGATCAGCGGCGCGATCTCGCGCAGCAGCTCGGCGCGGGCGGGCGAGCCCCACGCCCGTACGATCGCCAGCTCCGCCTTGACCAGCAGGGCGTCCGGGTCCCTGGGCGCGGCGGCCAGCCAGTCGGCGAGCCAGTCGGGGCGGCTGACCGCGAAGGCGGCGAGCCGCATCGTGTAGCGGTCGCGGTTCTCCCACTCGGCCGACTCGCGGGTGGTGGCGAGGAGCTCGGCCGCCCCCGCGTACTCGCCCCGGGCGGCGGCGACGAGCGCGGGGCCGAGCCGTCCGTCGGGCGCGTCGAGGAGCAGTTCCTCGTCGCCCGGGAGGTCGGTGGCGAGGTGCGGGGTGTGCCTGACCGCGCGGACGGCACGGAGCAGGGCGCGTACGAATGACATGGTGCGAACCATTCAAAACCGCAGGTCGGAGCTCCGCCAGTGGTGTGCGGTGAAGAGTGTGTGGCGGCCGTGACGGTTGTACGGGGGCGGGTCAAGGACCGGCAAATTTCAGCCACGTCGCAGCAGCCGCGAGGCCCCTGCCGCCACCGTCGTCGCCAGGATCCAGCCGAGCACGATGAGCACCGCCGAGACCCACTGCCAGCCGCCGTGCAGCTTCCAGTAGCCGTCCTGGCCGAGATTGATCACCGGTACGAGCAGATCCAGGGCGTAGAGGGAGGCGTTCCAGTCCGGGTGCTCGTCCGCCTTGATCGGCTGCGGGTCGTAGTGCGAGAACGCCAGCGCGCCCATCGCCCAGAGCACCGCCATCCACAGCGCCGCCCGGCCCGGCCGGTAGCCGTAGGCCACGGTCACGTCCTGGAGCACGCCCCACAGCTTCCCCGCGGGCGGCAGCGTCTCGCGGCGCCGGCGCTGCTTGGCGAGCAGCACCTCGCGCGCGTCCGCGTCCTCGCCGCTGTTGCGCAGCACGGTGGCGAGCCGCTCGTACGGCTCCGGTGCGTACTCCGGAGTCGCCGCCGTCACCCACTCCAGCCGTCTGGCCAGCGGGAACAGGCCGCGCGGAATCAGGTTGTCGTAGCTGAAGCCGCCCATCGCGAGCCCGCCGGGCCCCGGCCAGCTCGTCGACATGTCGACCAGGTTCACCACCCGCGCACCCGACAGCACCACCCGGCCCCGCTCCGGCCGCTCGCCGAGGAAGCGCAGCTCTGGCGTCTGCACCCGGCGCAGCGACAGCTCCTGGTAGTCCCGCATCACGAAGCGCGCGCTCTGGAAGTCGACGGCGTCCCCGAACCGGCCGTCGTCCAGGCGCAGCCCGCCCTCGCAGACGAACGGCTGGACCCGGGTGCCCCGGGCGGGCGTGCCCGCGTTGTAGTTCGTCCCGTACGGCGGAGTCGTGGTCTCGGTGGTGCCGGGCGAGACGGCCGCCGCCGTCATGTAGAGCGTCCGCTCCACGGTCAGCTGGGGCGCGTTCAGCGCGCGCCGCCCCTCCGGGTTGACCAGACGGCTGCCGCGCAGGCTCAGCGTCACCCCGACCGTCGCCGCGCGCAGGCTCACCTCCCCGTACGACTCGATCAACTCGGCCTGGAGGTCCTGGGCGACCGAGAGGCCGTCCGCCGCGATCGAGCGGCCCTTGCGGTCGGCGCGGATCACCGCCTCGTTGAGCAGCAGATCGGTGCCGATGTGGGCGTCGGTGAGCCGGATGCCGCGGGCGATCCGGCAGCGCGGCAGATGCAGATCGCCCTCGGTCTGGAGCCGGGCCGCCTCGACGCGCGGGATCGAGCAGTTGACCATCCGCACGGTGGTCACCCGGCACTCCGGCAGCAGCACCTCGCCCTCGAAGCGGCAGTTGTTCAGCTCCACGTACGGGGTGACCGTGCCGCCCGACAGATTGAGGGTGCCGATGATCTGCACGCCGTTCAGCTTCAGCGCCGCGACCCGGCCGGGCAGCGCGGGCGGCCCGTTGAGCAGCAGCAGCGCCACCGCTCGTGCCTTCACATGGCGCTCGGGCCCCCAGACGCGCCCGGAGAACGGGTCGTCCCGCACCCGGTTGCGGGTGCGCAGGTCGTAGCTGCCGCCGTTGCGGAAGGCCTCCCACATCCCCAGCTCCACCGGACTGAACCAGTCCGGCGCCACGCTGGCCTCCGGCGCGTCGGTCACTGCCGTCCCCCTGTCCCCTGCTCGCCCCGCGCGGTCCGCGTGCCGATGTACGTGCGTGTGTAACGCAGTGAACGCTAGTGGTCACGGGCGGGGTGCGGGGCGGGCGGGACACGTATCAGCCAGTGATACGGGCGACCAGTGGCGCGAAGCCGTCTGAGAGAATTGGTTCCGTGATCTCTCGAATCGATCTGCGCGGCAACGCCCTCCCCGAGGGTGGCGCCCTGCGCGACCTGCTGCCCCGTGCCGAGTTCGACGTGGAAGCCGCCCTGGCGAAGGTGCGGCCCATCTGCGAGGACGTGCATCATCGCGGCACGGCGGCGCTGATCGAGTACGCGGAGAAGTTCGACGGAGTGACCCTGGAGCGGATCCGGGTGCCCGCCGAGGCGCTCGCCGAGGCCCTGGAGCAGCTCGACCCGCGGGTCAGGGCGGCCCTTGAGGAGTCCATCCGGCGCGCCAGGACCGTCCACCGCGCCCAGCGCCGCAGCGAGCACACCGTCCAGGTGGTGCCCGGCGGCACGGTCACCGAGAAGTGGGTGCCGGTCGAGCGCGTGGGGCTCTACGCGCCGGGCGGCCGGTCGGTGTACCCGTCGTCCGTGGTCATGAACGTGGTCCCGGCCCAGGAGGCGGGCGTCGAGTCCATCGCGCTGGCCTCCCCGCCGCAGAAACCCCGCTTTGAAGGAGACACAGCCGGCGGACTGCCGCACCCGACGATCCTCGCCGCGTGCGCGCTGCTCGGCGTCGACGAGGTGTACGCGGTGGGCGGCGCCCAGGCCGTCGCGATGTTCGCGTACGGCACCTCCGGACCCGACGCGTGTGCGCCCGCGAACATGGTGACCGGCCCCGGCAACATCTGGGTCGCCGCCGCCAAGCGCTACTTCGCGGGCCGTATCGGCATCGACACCGAGGCCGGACCGACCGAGATCGCCGTGCTCGCGGACGAGACCGCCGACCCGGCGCACGTCGCCGCCGACCTGATCAGCCAGGCCGAGCACGACCCGATGGCGGCCGCCGTCCTGGTCACCGACTCCGTGGCGCTCGCCGAGGCCGTCGAGCGAGAGCTGGAGCCGCAGGTCGCGGCCACCAAGCACGTCGAGGACCGGATCAAGCCCGCGCTGGCCGGCAAGCAGTCCGCGATCGTCCTGGTGGACAGCCTGGAGGAGGGCCTCAAGGTGGTCGACGCGTACGGCGCCGAGCACCTGGAGATCCAGACCGCCGACGCCGCCGCCGTGGCCGGCCGGGTCCGCAACGCCGGCGCGATCTTCGTCGGCCCGTGGGCGCCGGTCTCGCTCGGCGACTACTGCGCGGGCTCCAACCACGTGCTGCCCACCGGCGGCTGCGCCTGCCACTCCTCGGGCCTGTCGGTCCAGTCCTTCCTCAAGGGCATCCACATCGTCGACTACAGCCGGGACGCCCTCGCCGAGGTCACCCACCACGTGGTCACGCTCGCCGAGGCCGAGGACCTGCCCGCGCACGGGGCCGCGCTCAAGGCGAGGTTCGGATGGAAGGTGCCGGGCCAGTGACCGAGAACCAGCGCTTCACCCTGGACGACCTGCCCGTCCGCGACGAACTGCGCGGCAAGTCCCCCTACGGCGCGCCGCAGCTCGACGTGCCCGTCCAGCTCAACACCAACGAGAACCCGTACCCGCTGCCCGAGCCGCTGGTCGCGCGGATCGCGGAGCGCGTGGCCGAGGCCGCGCGCGGGCTCAACCGCTACCCCGACCGGGACGCGGTGGAGCTGCGCACCGAGCTCGCCCGCTACCTCACCCGCACCGGCGGCCACACCGTCGGCGTCGAGAACGTATGGGCGGCCAACGGCTCCAACGAGGTCATCCAGCAGCTGCTCCAGACCTTCGGGGGGCCCGGCCGCACCGCCATCGGCTTCGAGCCCTCGTACTCGATGCACGGCCTCATCGCGCGCGGCACCGGCACCGGCTGGATCTCCGGGCCGCGGGGCGAGGACTTCACGATCGACGTGGCGGCCGCCGAGAAGGCGATCGCCGAGAACCGGCCGGACGTCGTCTTCATCACCTCGCCCAACAACCCCACCGGCACGGCGGTCGGGGCCGAAACCGTCCTCGCGCTGTACGAGGCCGCGCAGGCCGCCAAGCCGTCCCTGGTGGTCGTCGACGAGGCGTACGTCGAGTTCAGCCACCGCGCCTCGCTGCTGCCGCTCATCGAGGGCCGCCCCCACCTGGTCGTCTCGCGGACCATGTCCAAGGCCTTCGGCGCGGCCGGGCTGCGCCTCGGCTACCTCGCCGCGCACCCGGCGGTGGTCGACGCGGTCCAGCTGGTGCGCCTGCCGTACCACCTCTCCGCCGTCACCCAGGCGACCGCGCTCGCGGCCCTGGAGCACACCGACACGCTGCTCGGCTACGTCCAGCAGCTCAAGCGGGAGCGGGACCGGCTGGTCACCGAGTTGCGGACGGCCGGGTACGAGGTGACCGACTCGGACGCCAACTTCGTCCAGTTCGGCCGCTTCGAGGACTCGCACACCGCCTGGCAGCGGATCCTCGACCAGGGGGTCCTGGTCCGTGACAACGGAGTGCCCGGGTGGCTGCGCGTCACCGCCGGCACCCCGCCCGAGAACGACGCGTTCCTGGACGCGGTCCGCCAACTCAAGAAGGAGCAGAGCGCATGAGCCGCGTCGGCCGTGTCGAACGCACCACCAAGGAGACGTCCGTCCTCGTCGAGATCAACCTTGACGGGACCGGGAAGGTCGACGTGTCGACGGGAGTCGGGTTCTACGACCACATGCTCGACCAGCTCGGCCGCCACGGCCTCTTCGACCTCACGGTCAAGACCGACGGCGACCTGCACATCGACTCGCACCACACCATCGAGGACACCGCCCTCGCGCTCGGCGCCGCCTTCAAGCAGGCGCTCGGCGACAAGGTCGGCATCTATCGCTTCGGCAACTGCACGGTCCCTCTCGACGAGTCCCTCGCCCAGGTGACCGTGGACCTCTCCGGCCGTCCGTACCTGGTGCACACCGAGCCCGAGAACATGGCGCCGATGATCGGCGAGTACGACACCACGATGACCCGGCACATCCTGGAGTCCTTCGTGGCGCAGGCGCAGATCGCCCTGCACGTCCACGTCCCGTACGGACGCAACGCGCACCACATCGTGGAGTGCCAGTTCAAGGCGCTGGCCCGGGCCCTGCGCTACGCGTCCGAGCACGACCCGCGTGCCGCGGGCATTCTTCCTTCGACCAAGGGCGCGCTGTGAACGGCCTCAACTCCATCCTGATCGTCCTCGGGCTCTTCCTCGCGGGCGGTGTCTACTCCTTCGTCAAGCAGGACATGTCCAAGAGCCTGATCACGCTCCTGGCGATCAGCTCGGCGCTCTGCCTGGCCGCGGGCGTCCTCCGGCTGGAGGTGTGGAATTGAGCACGGGCGCTTCCGGTAAGAAGGTCGTGGTCTTCGACTACGGCTTCGGTAACGTGCGCTCCGCCGAGCGCGCCCTCGCCCACGTCGGCGCGGACGTCGAGATCACCCGCGACTACGACACGGCCATGAACGCCGACGGGCTGCTCGTCCCCGGCGTCGGCGCCTTCTCGGCCTGTATGCGGGGGCTGCGCGAGGCGCGCGGCCACTGGATCGTGGGCCGGCGCCTGTCGGGCGGGCGCCCGGTGATGGGCATCTGCGTCGGCATGCAGATCCTCTTCACCAACGGCATCGAGCACGGTGTGGAGACCGAGGGCCTGGACGAGTGGCCCGGCACGGTCGGCCCGCTCAAGGCGCCGGTCGTCCCGCACATGGGCTGGAACACGGTCAAGGCCCCCGAGGACAGCGAGCTGTTCGCGGGCCTGGACGAGGAGGCCCGGTTCTACTTCGTGCACTCGTACGCCGTGCACGACTGGAGCCTGGAGGTCACCAACCCCAAGATCCGCGCCCCCAGGGTCACCTGGGCCACCCACGGCGAGCCGTTCGTGGCCGCGGTGGAGAACGGCGCGCTGTGGGCGACCCAGTTCCACCCCGAGAAGTCCGGCGACGCCGGCGCCCAGCTGCTGACCAACTGGATCGGAACCCTGTGATGTCTTCCGCGAAGCCCTCCGCGCCCACCGCGAAGCTCGAACTGCTTCCCGCCGTCGACGTCCGCGACGGCCAGGCCGTCCGCCTCGTCCACGGCGAGTCCGGCTCGGAGACCTCCTACGGCTCCCCGCTCCAGGCGGCGCTCGCCTGGCAGGCCTCCGGCGCCGAGTGGCTGCACCTGGTGGACCTCGACGCGGCCTTCGGCACCGGTGACAACCGCGCGCTGATCGCCGAGGTCGCGGGCGCGATGGACATCAAGGTGGAGCTGTCCGGCGGCATCCGCGACGACGCCTCCCTGGAGGCCGCGCTCGCCACCGGCTGCCGCCGCGTCAACCTGGGCACCGCGGCCCTGGAGACCCCTCAGTGGGTCGCCAAGGTCATCGCCGAGTACGGCGACAGGATCGCGGTCGGTCTCGACGTACGGGGCACGACCCTGCGCGGCCGCGGCTGGACCCGCGACGGCGGCGACCTCTACGAGACGCTCGCGCGCCTCGACTCCGAGGGCTGCGCGCGGTACGTGGTGACCGACATCGCCAAGGACGGTACGCTCACCGGCCCCAACCTGGAGCTGCTGCGCAACGTCTGCGCCGCCACCGACAAGCCGGTGGTGGCCTCGGGCGGCGTCTCCTCGCTCGACGACCTGCGGGCGATCGCGCAGCTCGTGGGGCAGGGTGTGGAGGGCGCCATCGTGGGCAAGGCCCTGTACGCGAAGGCGTTCACCCTCGAAGAAGCCCTGGAGGCTGTGTCCCGATGAGCGATGTACGGCGTGTGCAGAGTGACGTTCCCAGCCCCTGGGAGGACTCGATCGGCTTCGCGCGCGCCGTCGCCGCGGGCGACCATGTGCACGTCGCCGGCACCACGCCGTTCAGGGGCACGGTGCTGTACGGCGAGGGCGACCCGTACGAGCAGGCCAAGGTGGCCTTCTCGAACGCCCTCGCCGCGCTCGCGGAGTTCGGGCTCGGGGCCGAGTCCGTGGTCCGCACCCGGATGTACCTGACCCACGCACGGGACATCGACGAGGCGGGCAGGGCCCACAAGGAGCTCTTCGGCACCGTCCGTCCGGCGGCCACGCTGGTCATCGTGGCCGGTCTGGTCGACCCGCGCATGCTGGTCGAGGTGGAAGTAGACGCTTACCGAGGCGCCCCGGGCGGCGCCCCCGAAGGAGCCCCCGCATGACCCTCGCGGTCCGAGTCATCCCCTGCCTGGACGTCGACAACGGCCGGGTGGTGAAGGGTGTCAACTTCCAGAACCTGCGCGACGCGGGTGACCCGGTCGAGATGGCCAAGCTGTACGACGCCGAGGGCGCGGACGAGCTGACGTTCCTGGACATCACGGCGTCCTCGGGCAACCGCGAGACGACGTACGACGTGGTGCGGCGCACCGCCGAGCAGGTGTTCATCCCGCTGACGGTGGGCGGCGGGGTCCGCTCGGCGCAGGACGTGGACAAGCTGCTGCGGGCCGGGGCGGACAAGGTGGGCGTCAACACGGCGGCGATCGAGCGGCCCGAGCTGATCCGCGAGATCGCGGAGCGCTTCGGCCGCCAGGTGCTCGTGCTGTCGGTCGACGCACGCCGTACCCCGTCCGGCTCCTTCGAGGTGACGACCCACGGCGGGCGCCGGGGGACCGGCCTCGACGCGGTGGAGTGGGCGCACCGGGCCGCGGAGCTGGGGGCGGGGGAGATCCTGCTGAACTCGATGGACGCGGACGGGACGAAGGACGGGTACGACGTCGAAATGATCTCGGCGGTGCGCCGCGAGGTGTCGGTGCCGGTGATCGCGTCCGGTGGCGCGGGGCGGCTCGCGGACTTCGCGCCGGCGGTGGCGGCGGGGGCGGACGCGGTTCTGGCGGCGTCGGTGTTCCACTTCGGGGACTTGCGGATCGGGGATGTGAAGGGGGCGCTGCGGGCCGCGGGGCACCCGGTGCGCTAGCCCTCCGGGGGGGGGTGAGGTGGGTTTCCCGGGGGCTGCGCCCCCGGCCCCCGTGGCGGGGCCTGCGGCCCCTGCACCCCGCTCCCGGGGCTCCGCCCCCGGCCCCCGTTTGTCTGCGGACCGTGCTGGGCTGGTCGCGCAGTTCCCCGCGCCCCTAAAGATGCGGCGTGCGGCGACCCGCAACCCCCAGACCCGGGCCCCCCGTTTGTCTGCGGACCGTGCTGGGCTGGTCGCGCAGTTCCCCGCGCCCCTAAAGGGTGCGGGGTGCGGCGACCGCAACCCCCCCAGGGGCG
>NZ_JBFAAD010000037.1:0-74892 GCF_040639555.1 Streptomyces sp. NPDC023838 | reverse complement strand
AACACCCCAGGCCCTTCGTCTGGACGAAGACAGCCGACGAGATCCTCGACAAAGTCGCCGCCTACTGCCGACGAATCTCTGACTCAGGTCACTAGTCAGAGCCCGGCACATCGCGGAATTCGCCACTATCCGGCCGCCCGCTTCTCTGCACCAAAGTCAAATCAGACCAGTGCTCAGCACTTCGGCTGATAGCTGCCGTTAACGGCCCGGCGAAGCCTGCCGAAGATCAATGATGTGCCGAACGGACCGTCCAGAACGGACCGGGCCGTGACCAATGAGAGGTAGGACAGACCATGACCCGTGTCTCTGATGCCGTGCAGGCGATGCAGTGCAAGTTCGATCCGGCGGCTGCTGCCGGCGTGGACGTGATCTTCGGGTTCAACGTGACGCGAGGACAAGCAGTTCTCGATCGTCGTCAAGGATGTGACCTGCGATCTGCTGGAAGGGGAGCACTCTGACGCCAACTGCACTCTCGTGATGGACTCGGAGACCCTGCAGGGGATCGTCTCCGGCGAGACGGACACCCTGCAGGCGCTCATGAGCGGCAAGATGCGGGTCAAAACATCCGTGTCCTTCACTCGGATCGCGGCCGGGTGGTCGGCATGCCGAGAGCGACGGGCGACCGTTGTGCGAGTCGGGCTGCGTCAGCTTGTTTGGTGCGGACGAAGGTCGGGGTCATGTCGATGCCTTCGATCTCACCGAGCCACTGCTCTTCCTCGGCCCGTTTGCGACGGAGGATCAAGTCCTTCTCGATCTCGGCCAGCCGCGGCAACATCTTCGGGTTGACCTGCAGCATCGGGCATCGGATGTCCCGTTGACCGAACTAGCTTGGGCTCCATTCGAGGTCAACTCGTAGTGACCACAGGGCGGTTGAGGCTCCTACTGACGGTAGCGGTGACTGCGCGTGTAGTGGTGGATCTGGTTTCATCGCGTGTCGTCGAGCAGGTCGGCTCGTTCTCAGCGCCAACGGCTGTAGCGATGTCCCCCGAGGTCGGTACAGCCGCCTGCGCTGAGTGCGATCAGCGGGTGCCGCTAGTGGAAGCGGACGACGACGCACCCCGGCTGTCCGGCTCGGCCGTCGCTGCCTTCGCGGCCGGCGGTGCCGCCGCCGGCGGAGCCCCCGGTGCCGGCGCGGCCAGCGGTGCCGCAGTCGGTGGGAACCGGTCCGGCGGCGCCGCCGCCGGCGCCGCCGTCGCCGCCCCGGGAGGTGCCGCTGACGCCTTTGGTGCCGTTGGTGCCCGTGGTGCCTGGCTTGTAGCCGCAGTGGCCCTCGCTGGGGCTTTTGCCGCCGCCGCCGGCGGTGTTGCCTCCGAAGTTGGCGTGGCCGAGCCCGCCGCCGCCGCCGATGCCGCCGGGCGCGGTGTCGATGCGGCCGCTGAGGCTGACGGAGGTGGCGCCGCCGTCGCCGCCCTTGCCGCCGTCATTCGAGCCGCCTACGGAGGAGGCGATGCCGCCGGCGCCGCCGTACCCGCCACGGCCCACCGTGATGCGCACGTCGTCGCCATGCTTGACGAAGTAGTGGCACTCCATGCGCCCGCCACCGCCGCCGCCACCACCACCACCCCCATTGCCGATGCCACCGCCACCGCCACCGCCACCGGCAGCGATGACGGTCACGGTGACCGTGAGGGCCCGGGTCGGAAGCTCGCAGGACACCGTTCCTGCGGTCTTGAACGCTTCGCCGCTCTTGCAAGGGGTCGCGGCGGCTGCCGGGGAGGCCAGTGTCACGGGCGCCACCACGCCTCCGACGGTCAGTGCAACTGCCGCAGCCAAGAGCTTGCGTACTCGGGGCCGGGGATTGTTCATCGTCATGTCCGAGGACACTACGGAGGCACGTCGGCCGCCGCTCCACAACAGCGGCCCCATCACTCAATCGTGGGACTCACAGGTTCGGCTGACCAGCGCAGACGACCTGAACCACCGAACCGGACCCAGGACCGGACCGGACGACGGCGAAGCCCATACCGTCACCGCGACCGGCGGTCGACTCGCGGTGACGTGGCACCGCCTGCTCTGCCTCACTACGCCCGCCGATCCTGGCGAATAAGCCGCTGGATGCTCCCGGCACACACGCCACCACGCGATCCGCAGCCATGATCACCGGCTTAGCGTTAACCGCTGTACCGATGTTCCCCGAGGCCGAGCTCGGACGCCGTCCCCTCGCTCACGGTCAACGTGCCAGTCGCCCCCGTCCGTATTTCGGAACGGCCGCTCACGAGCCGTCCCTCTTCGACAGCGCGGCCCGGGCCTCCATGCCTTGTCCACCAGAGAGTCACGTGCCAGGCGGTCATCCGGCGGCCGGGGTGGCGCCTTCGCCGAAGGCCGGCCGGCACGTCGGCGAACGTGACGTCCAGGCGCAGGCGGACGAAGCGCAGCGGGTGGCGCCAGGTGCCGCAGTCGATGGTGAGGTCGGCGTCGACTTCCGCGACTGTCTCGGGGGTGACCAGGGTGGCGTCCAGGGCCTCGCGGCTGCCCCGGGCGGAGGATTCTCTGTCAAGTTCAGACATGTTGACGTGCAACGGCCCACGCGTCGGCTCAACCGATGGCCGGGCTGCAGCGTTCGACGGAACCCGGTTCCCTCGCCGAACGAGTCGGCCCGAGGTTGTGTCCACCGGAGACATTGCCGTTCCACTACTCGGTGATACCGTATAGCCGTACTCGGTATCACGTAGTACCGGCAGGGCTGAGGAGTACCCGCGATGGACGACCTGACGGAGATGTTGAAGGGCACGCTCGAAGGGTGCGTGCTCGAAATCATCGGCAGCGAGGAAACCTACGGGTACGCCATCACTCGCCAGCTGAATGAGCTCGGCTTCGCCGACGTCATCGAGGGGACGGTGTACACGATCTTGCTGCGGCTGGAGAGGAACGGGCTCGTCCAAGTGACGAAACGACCATCCCGGGTCGGTCCGCCGCGCAAGTTCTACGCGCTCAACGACGCCGGGCGCGAGGAACTCGCAAAGTTCTGGGCGAAATGGCAGTACCTCTCATCACGCATCAACAGGCTCAAGGAGGGCGGGAGATGAACTTCTGGGAGAAGGTCACAGGCAGCGATCTCACCAGGGATTGGAAGGCGTTCGGAGCCCGGGTCGAGGCCCTGCCGGACGACTACCGGGAGGCGTGGGACCAGATCGTCGCCCACCTCTTCCCCTACGGGGACTTCACCGGCCGCAACCTGACACCGATCCTCGACTCCGCCCTGGGGCTGCTCGAAGTGTCGGCAACGGACGGGCAGAGCGTCCACGAGGTGCTCGGCGACGACATCCAGGGCTTCTGCACGGCGCTGGCCGGCGGAGCTGGGGCCCGGACTCATCGCGACCGGTGGCGCGAGCAGTTGAACAGGAACGTCGCACGGAAACTGAGCCGGCTGGGAGGCTGACGTGAGCATCCAAGACATCATCGAAGGCAAGAAACAGTGGCGGGCGCACGTGGCCCGGGTCAAGGCACTCCCGCCGGACTACCAGATCGTCTACAAGGAGATACAGAAGTACCTGTTCAAGGTCGGACCGATCAGCCTGTCCGACGGGCCCCTCCTCCCCGGAATCGTCGACTTCTTCGAGGAGGGCGTCGTCACAGGCAAAGGAGTCTTGGAACTCATCGGCACCGACGTCGCCGCGTTCTGCGACGACCTGATCAAGGACTCTCCCACCTATGCGGACGCCTACCAGGAATCCATTGGCGGGGAACCCGGCGCGAACAGGAAGTGACAGCCGCCGGACCGGTTCGCGGCGGTTCCGCCACGGTGGGGTTCATGGCGTCGTCTGCGTCGGCAGCACGTGCACAGGTGTCTCGACATCAGCTTTGAGCTGGGGGCTCTCCTTCGCGTCGGCTGCCCTGAGCGCTTTGAGCTGCCGGACCTGCTGGCGCAGACGCCGTTCGCTGGCGGTGTCCCTCCCCGACCCGGGTGCAACGATGGTTAGCGCGCCGTCGGGAAATGTCGCGGGCCTATGGCGGGTGGGGATTGACACGACGAAGGCTGGCGCCTGCGCCGCGGGGCGGCGTCGGTGGTGAGCTGGAGGGTGTCGCCGTGCATCGCGCGGTACCCGGGGAACAAGATCATGCCGCCCCCGCGAGAGGTACTTCGGCGATCGGGTTCCACCGTATGCGGGTACCGTCGTGCCACTGTTCAACGAGCAACCGGTCCACAGCCACGGTCGCCGACAGCGGCTGGTCGATGTCGGCGAGTGCGGCTTTGAGGGCGAGGGCGTCGATGGCCTCAGCACCGGCGCAGGCGTAGGCGACGGACATGTGGGGATGGCGGCTCGGCGCAGCCGTGAAGCAGGCGCCGGTGCCGCCCGTCACGTGGGTGAGGATTTCCACGATCTTCGTGAACACGCGCCCCGGCCACCCGCTGATCTCCACACCGACACTGCCCACGGCGGGCCGGTCGAAGGTCAGGATGAAGGGCGTGAGCATCTGCGCATACCCGCCTGCCTCCTTGACGAGCGCGTCCGTGTCGACCGCGCCCCGGCTCAGGCCGACAGCGTGGATGAGCGTGCAGTGCATACCGTCCACCGGCACACTCCGCAGTCCCGGCCGGGCAAGGCTCCTGTAGGTTCTCGTTACCGCTGTCCCATTGCATGACGCTGACCAGCGCAGATACGCCCGTCTCACAGCCGGTCCCCCACGAGTTCGTCTCACTTCCGTGTCCCTTCCGCGCTGTCCGGCGGGAGTCGAGACGAGCGAACGGGGGCCCAGCCGAGGCCGTCACATGGGTCTCTGACCGGTCGGACCGTGAGGTCAACGTCTGGAACCGCCTCGACCTCCCCACCCGGCAAGTGCCACCCACGGGGTTGGACCTGACACGAGCACACCCGTCCCCGACGGCATGGCCGAGGGCGGGCCGGGGTTCAGGCGAGCGGGAATGCCTTCGCGTCCCAGTCGATGTGGTGGTCGAACTGCCAGGCCGTCTTCTCCGGGTTGATCAGCTTCATGCCCACCGGCATCAGCAGGTCGCGCAGCACCCGGCCGACCGGGCCCGGTGACTTGTTGCTGTTCGTGCGGGCGCCGAGCTTGATGATGCGTTCGACGCGGGGACGGCGCAGTTGTTCGTACGCGGCGAAGCCCTGGTCGTAGGGCAGGTCCCGCAGACAGCGCGCCAGTTCAACGGCGCTTTCGCTGGCGATGGAGGCGCCCTGCCCCGAGCTGGACGAGGCGGCGTGGGCCGCGTCGCCGATCAGGGTCATGCGGCCGCGGGTCCAGGTCGGGACACTCGGCATGTTCTCCATCGGGCCGGTGATCAGGAGTCGGCCGGGGTCGGTAGCGCTGATCATCTCCAGAGCCGGGGTGCTGTCGTCGGCGAAGGCGGTGTGCAGGGCACGCATCCACTTCTTCGCGCCGATCGCCTGAGCCTCGGCGACTGTCATCGGGGCGTGGTGCGGCAGGTTCACGAACCACACCGCTGAGGAGTCGTCGAAGATCTGGTAGCCGAAGAAGGCGCGCTTGCCGAAGCACAGGTACATGACGCCGTTGGTGGAGGGCAGCCCGCACTCCTCCATCCGCGCACCGAAGGAGACCAGGCCGGCGTAGTTCGGCCGTGGTGCGGCCGGGTCGATCAGGGGGCGGACCGTGGACCGGATGCCGTCGGCACCGATCAGGATGTCGGCGCTCGCCTGCGTACCGTCCGCGAAGTGCGCGGTGACGGCGGAGCCGGTGTCGGTCGCGCCGGTCAACCGCTTGCCGTGGTGAATGGGTATCGAGCGGCGCTCCGCCTCGTCGTAGATCCCCCAGTAAAGGTCGGCGCGCCAGACGAACTGCTGGACGGGGAGGCGCGAAGGCGGGGCGAACCGTGCGAGCTGCTTGCCCGTCCCACTCCGCAACACCATGGAGGTGACCGGGGTACCAATGGCGCGGACGATGCCGCCCGCGCCGATGGCGTCGAGGGCGTTCTGGCCGTTGGGAGCGATGGTCATGCCGCCACCGGCCCCCTCCGCCGTGGAGTCGTACGCCTCGTAGACGGCGACCTCGATACCGGCCTGACGCAGGGCCATCGCGGCGACCGGGCCTGCGATCCCGCCCCCGATGATGAGTGCGGTGCGGGCTTTGCCGATGCTGGTCATGACTGGTGCCCCCTTGTCGGATCGTCGATCGCCGGTACGCCGCCGGCCTTGTGGGCGCGACGCACGTCCTGGACGTACGCACGGGAGAACATCGCAGACAGGAGCGCGATGCCACCGCGGTGGATGCGGATCTCGCTGTTCGTCGCGGAGCCGGACAGGTGGACAAGGCGGCTGGCCGCCTTGTCGCCGTTGGATGAGGACGTGGAGTCCTTGATCTTGCCGCGGGCGGTCCAGCTCAGGTTCCAGTGGTCGATGGCAGTGTCGTCGTCGACGAGCAGCTTGACCATGGCCCGGTCCATATCGAGGTGAATCTCGATGTCGTCGGGGAGGCCGGGCGAGCGGAGGTCGAGGACGGCTGCGCCATGGCAGGCCTTGACCTCGAAGCGGCCGGCCTCGGTCCAGTAGCCAAGGTGCTTGACGAGGCCGTGGTCGGAGTGGATGCGCTCGGTGAGGGACATCTCGGTGGCACCTCTCTGGATGGTGTTGCCCTGACGACTTTGATAGTTGCACCGAAACTAGTTCGACGTCAACTAGTTAATCTGAGGCTACAATCAGGTCCATGACCCCATCTGCCCCCCGCAGCTCCCCGCTCGCCCTGACCGTCCTGGCTCTGCTGCACTACAAACCGCTGCACCCGTACGGCGTCCAGCGCCTGATCAAGGACTGGGGCAAGGAGCAGGTCGTCAACGTCAGCCAGCGCGCGAGCCTCTACCGCACGATCGAGCGACTAAATGGCGCCGGGCTGATCGCCGTCCGCGAGACCGGGCGCGATCAGCAGTACCCGGAGCGGACCGTGTACGAAATCACCGACGCGGGGCGCGAGACCGCCCGCGCCTGGCTGGAGGAGATGCTCTCCGCACCCAAGCAGGAGTTCCCGGAGTTCCCGGCCGCCCTGTCGAACCTGCTGCTGCTCACGCCGCGAGACATGGCTGACGTACTGGATCAGCGGGCCGACGCACTCACGGAGAAGCTCGACGGACTGGAAGCGGCCATGGCCGCAGAGGCGGAGCAGGGACTGCCGCGTATCACCCGCCTGGAGACCGAATACCTGCGGGCCGTGACGGCCGCGGAGCTGGGGTGGGTGCGCGCGGTGGTCGAAGACTTGCGAGCCGGCGCGCTCTCGTGGTCCAAGGAGCAGTTGGACGCCCTCGCGGTGGGGCCAGCGCAGCAGTGAGCCCTCCCCCGGAGTCTCCGGGGACAGCCTGAAGCGCCGCATTCACCATGGATTTCGCGGAAGAGACTCCGTCGTTACCGGCCCTGGTCGATGGGGGTGTCGCCGCGCCAAACGCTGAGCTGGGCACCCAGTTCCTGGAACCCCGGAGCTACAGCCACACGCTGTGATGGATATGGCCGTGCTCTCCACTGCAGCAGCAACCCGGCAGCGAGGGCATGGGCCACTGCTGCGGACTCCTCAGCCCGGGCCAGACGCTGGCCCCGACGGTGTGGGGCAACCGGCAACCAGCACGCTCAGGTGGGCTACCAACCGTGGCCAGGACCGGTACCCGGCCGGGGCTGAGGTATCCGGCATGTCAACACCGCTGCATGGGCCTGGCCGACACGCATCCCGGCGGCGTCATGGTGGGCGCGGACGGTAGTGGAATCCACGCTGACCAGCGACAAATCCGTTCTCCCCGCGCGGGCCGCCTCGGCGATCAGGCCTTCCAGTAGGGCGGAGAAGACACCGGCGTCCCGCCAGACCCGGAACCGCCCGTAGACGGTGGCCCAGGGGCCGAACTCGGCAGGCATTTCCCGCCACTGGCCGCTGGAGCGGAACCGCCAGATCACCCCCTCGGACCGCTCCCGAAGCCGTTCGGGGTACGGGCCGTACCTGCCGATCGGCAGGTACGGCCCGATGAACTTCCACTGAACCTTGGTGAGTTGCCTACGCGTCACGACCAATGTCCTACCGGGTTCCGCCCCACAGAGAAGGCAAAACCCAGCAACTGATCACGACACCACACACGCCCTAATGCCGCTGCTGTCGGCCGCACCTGCGGCACGTGTCGTGACCGTCGGCAGTTTCGCAGCGAAATCCGAACGGCTGGACCTGGACGACCTCCAGTCCCGGCGGGACTACCGGGCCAAACGCGCCTACGGACGATCCAAGCTGGCACAGATGTACTTCGGGCTCGAACTTGACCGCCGCCTGCGCACCCTCGGTAGCTCGGCGGAGAGCGTGGTAGTCCACCCCGGCGGCGCGCTGGACTCCCTCACCCCGTCACGGCCACCGGTCCATGTGCGAAGCGTCGGCGCACGGTTGCGCACGGCACCCGCCGCTCTGCTCGTCCAAGGCAAGCACGCCGGCGCATGGCCAGCGGTCCGAGCCGTGCTCGACCCGGCCACGCGCGGAGGCCAGCTGTGGGGACCACGCCTCTTCAGTCTGCGCGGCACACCTCGACAAGAAGCGGTATGGAGTCATCTCGCCGACACCACTGTCGCTGCGCGGCTGTGGGACGCCAGCCGCAACCTGACCAACGTCGACCCCGCCGATCTGCGCGGATAGGCCAGGCGAGCAGCCCGTCGACAACTGGCATGCTCAGGTGGCCAACCGGGGGTTCTGGACCGTTCTTCCATGAAGACCAACCTGCCACCGGCCGCAAGTGCTTTCAGCACAGAGCCCCGCGCTGCTCAGGCGACTGCCTGGTATGGACGCAGGCCGCCCTTCTGGCGTAATCCTCACGGAAGCGCGGTCAGAACCACAGCAGTTCCCCGTGTGGGCGTGTGACCGCCTTGATCAGCGGTGCGCCCCTGCCCCCATGATCAGGAGTAGAAGCCGTGGCCGTGGTCGCCCCGGCTCACGAGAAAGTCGTCCGAGGCAGTGGAGGAGTTTCTCGTGCCGCTGCGCTCGGGAAACTTACCGATCAGGATCCACTTCCAAGCGACGGGCTTCTTCGCTGGTCAAGCTGTCGGGGTGGCGAGTGAACTGGTGGTGGCCCACCAGGCTGCTGGCTCATGCCCGGGCCCGCCCTTCCCGCGCCAGCCCGCGCTTCACCGAGGCGGCTCGAGCCGCCGAGCGTCGGCGGCCGCCGCGCACCTTGCCCGCCAGCTCGACGCTCTGGTCTCCGCCAGCCACTGATCCTGGAGTCCGGTGGGGAGCGTCCCGTGAACAACCAACAGTCACCTTCCTCTCGCCGGGGATGAGTCAGGGCTCGTCCGGGAACTCCGTGGTGGACGGGCCGGCAATGGGGAGGGGCTATGGGGGCGGCGGCACTGCTGCGGTGTTGGTGGCCGGCATGGGTGTGTTAGGTACGCGGCAGATAGCCCGGTTCTGGGACGGGGCGATGGACTGGACGCCGCGGGTCGGCGCAGTCGACGACTACCGCGGCGATCGGCCCGGTGTCCCGGTACAGCGGACGCGGTTCCAGGACACAGAACTCATTGCCCTCCGGGTCGGCCATGACCGTCCAGGGGACCTCACCCTGACCCACGTCGGCCGGCGTCGCACCGAGACTCTTCAGGCGTTCCACCAACTCCGCCTGGTGGGCGCTCGATGAGGTGGCCAGATCGAGGTGTACCCGGTTCTTGACCTTCATGGGTTCCGGGTCGGCCACGATGTCGATGCAGACGACCACGGGATCGGGATAGACGAAGCCCGCGGGTTCGAGGTTGGTCACCCCTGACCCCCCCCGCTGTCCATGCCCCACCCCAGTGCCTCCGCCCAGAACCGGCCGACCGGTGTCACCGACGGGCCCGCGGTGAGGTCCCCGAACGCCGCTACATCGCCCCAACATCCTGTCCGCCTGTATCAATGGCCACGGCACCTCTGAATCCCGAAGGCCCCTCACCTGCTCTGGGCGGCTGAGCATCGCTCCGGCCCACGCCCATCACAGATACTCGAAAAATCGTATCCGCCACGATGCCTGTCCAGCCACGGGCCGTAGCTGGTCACGGCGCCGACGTGGTCCTCCAAGCCCCCACTACGGCGTGGCGGAGATCGTCGTGGTCGGCGGGCCCCGGAGTGGTGACCACGGCAAGCTGGCCAAAATTGCTGAGCCGGATGCCGAGGCGAGCTCCCGCTCCGGTCGCCGCTACCGGGACCGCGATCCTGATGTAGGCGCTCGCATCTTTCGTCGACTCGCTGCGGCAAGGCCGGAGCCCATGCCCGGCAGATGCCGTGGCGATGGGGGTGGAGGCTGCCCCGCCGGGCAAGGCATCGTGGCGTCCGCGGTCACCGTCTGCGGCGCATCCGTCCCGAACGCCGCCGTATGACCGCCACCCCGCGCACGGTGCCCGCGCACGGTGCCCGCGCACAGTGCGCGCCACGGCCGACCGAGGCGACGTAACGACTTCGCATGCCAATGTGCGGACAACTGTTACATCGCCGACGGAATACCTACGTGCGCTCTTCGTAACGTCAGCCCTGCCGCTCACACCCCGGTGCCGCCCGTCAGCACGACCCACACCCCGCCGGCCCGGGACGGGCCGATGCAGGGCTGCGCCTCGGGCAGACCACCGTGGCGGTGCACGCATCTCCCCGGGAAGTCGCGGAAGGCGTGCTCGCCCCACGTCCCGCCCGATGCCCCCGCCCGATGCCCCCGCCCGTATGCCCCGCCCGCCCATTGACCCGCGAAAGACCTCCTGTGCCGCTTCAGCCTGCCCGCCGCGCCTTCGTCGCCAGTCTCATAGCCCTTGCCGCGGCGATATCGGCCTGCACTCCCGCCTCATCGACGCTCGCCTCCTCGCCGGTCCGCCAGCGCGGTCCGGTCCAGGCCGTCCGGGACGGTTCCAGCGGTGCCCGGGTCATGCAGGTCGTCGCCCACCCGGACGACGACCTGTACTTCATGAACCCCGACCTCCAGCAGTCCATAGACGCCAATGACCAGCTCGTCAGCGTCTATGTGACCAGCGGCGAAGCCCAGGGCTTCAACAAGCTCCCCGGCCGCAAGCCCTCCCAGCCGAACGTCACCGATTACGCCGGTGCCCGCCGCCAGGGCCTACGCCAGGCCTACGCGCTGATGGCGACCGGCGACACCAAGGCACCCTGGACCAGGCAGGCCAGCGCGCTCCCGGACGGCACCTCCGTAGAGGTGGACGCCCTCAGCGGGCGCCCCGGCATCCGTCTGGTCTTCCTCGGTGTGTCCCAGCACTACGCCGCCCCTGGCACCATCGCCGACCTCGACCTGCGCCATCTCTGGGAGGACCCCCGCGCGGTCACCCGGACGCTGGCGGGCACCGGCTCCCCCGTACGCACCTCGCACCAGGTCACCCGCGCCGGTCTGATTGACGCGCTGGTCCACCTCATGGACAGCTACCGGCCCACGCTCGTTCGCACCATGGACCCCGACCCGGACATGCAGGTGCGCGACGCCAAGCACCGCGCCCACCACGACCAGCGCGGCTATTCGGACCACCCCGACCACACCGCCGTCGCGCTGTTCACCTACGCCGCGCTCGACCGCTACCGGGCCCCGCACGCCGTCACCGCCTTCCGCGGCTACTACAACGAGCGCTGGCCGCAGGCCCTGCCCCCGCGGATCGTCCGCGAGAAGGCCGATGTGCTCAACGCCTACGGAGGCTCTCCGCGGGGCTGCGACGTCAAGGCGTTCGGCGGCTGCGGTGACTACGACGTCGGCCGGGACCGTTCCTACGGCACCGGCTGGCTCCAGCGCACCTCGCTGCGCTACCCCACCGCCGCGCCGCAGGTGCGGCAGGACGCCGACGGGCGGCTCACGGCGTTCGCCGTCCTCAACGGCCAGGCTGCCATGTGGCAGGAGACCGCCCGCGGCAGCGGACAGTGGACGGCGCCGGAACTGCTGCCCGGCAAGGGACTCGTGCCGGGCCTGACAGCCTCGCCGAAGCCGGACGGCCGCTGGCAACTGTTCGCCGAGCGCATCGCCGCCCTCGGCCCCGGGGCTACGGACAACCGGCGTGAGATCGTCACGACGGAGCAGACACGCAGGGGCGGCCCGTTCGGCGCCTGGGTATCGCTCGGCGCACCCGACCGCGACCCCGAGCACAGCCGCCGGGTCGGCGGGCCCGTCGTGACCCGCGGCGCCGACGGCACCATCTGGCTGTTCGCCCGCAACTGGGCCAAGGGCGTCTCGTTCCGCAGCGAGCGCGCCGACGGTACGTGGAGCGACTGGTCGGACCTGGGCGGCGCCGAAGTCCAGGAGGGGCTGAGCGTCGTCACCGACGCCCAGGGCATCGTGCACGTCTTCGGCGCCGGGCACGACACGGTTCGCCACTGGGCGCAGCGCGTCCCGGGAGGACCGTTCGCGGTCGTACCCACGGGGCTGCCCGCGCCGGCCGATCCGCCGGCGGCGCTGGCTCGGCCCGACGGTTCCCTCGTTCTCGCCTTCCGCGAGGCCGGGAGCGCCCGTCTGCTCGTACGTACCCTGCCCGCCGGTGGCGGAGCATGGCTCGACGAGAAGATCGACCTGGACAGCCGCGGCTACGGCACGCTCGCCCTGGGCCTCGTACCCGGCGGAGTACTGCTGGCCGTCCGCGACAATGACGGTGGGACGGGCGTGGCCGCTCTGGGCACCGGGCGTGCCCCGCGCTGGAGCACCGTCCCCGGAGCTGTGGTCGGCGCGGCTTCCCTGGCGACAGACTCCGGCGACCGCCCCGTCCTCGCTCTGCTCGCGCCCGACGCTACGCTCCATGTCCGGGCCGTATCCGAAGTCAAGCCCGCCGAACAGGGAGACCCCCGAGACCTCCAACGAACGACCGAGGCCGCGTCACAGAGCCGCCGGCTCATGCACCCGCGCTAGGAGCTGTCCGAGCCGATCATTGCCCATCCCGCGGAGGCCGGGGCGGCTGGAAGCAGGCTGTGACGTCCTTGCCGCGAGGGCAGCGGTAGGTCTGCCATTCGTCGGCGAGGGCGTCGATGAGAAGCATTCCCCGGCCCCCGGTGGCCTCCTCACCGGCGTGACGTGGTTCCGGCACCAGGGGCGAGGCGTCGTGCACCGTCACATGCAGGCATTCCTCGTCCCAGGCCAGGATGAGCTGGGCGTCGCTTCGGGCATGCACATGGGCGTTGGTGACCAGCTCGGAGACGGTCAGCACGACGGAGTCCAGCAGATCCGGCGCGGTCCGGTCCCACCCGAGCCTCGCGAGATGCTCACGCGTCCAGTCCCGTGCCGTCTTCACGCCGCTGCTGACCGGCAGCGAACGCGCCCACCCGACAGCTCTCAGTGCAGGATCCTGCGGCACTGTCCCTCCTTCCACCGACAACGGGTACTCGTCTCCGTCTGCCCGGGAAGCAGCTCACTCAACGTGCACTGCCGAAGAGGCTGCCGAGGAAGCCGCAGGCTCAGCCCCAAGGCCCCCCGTCTCGCCCAGCCGGATAGGCCAACACCCCCCTGTCCGTCTCCTCCCACGCCGGCTTCAGCCCGCCCAGGAGCTTCGGCTCGTCCGCGGCCCGGTCGGCCTGCTCGCGCTGGTCCTTCGAGAGATCGAATCAGTTGGTCCTGGCCGTTCTTGCCCCGGTAGTACTTCCAGTTCCCGCGCCGCAGTGCACGCTCCCCGCGCACGCGCCAGAACAGCTCACGCTCGGCAAGCTGCTCGCCCTTCAGCAGGTAGGGGGCAAGGCTCGTGCCGTCCAGCCTGTACGCCGGGTGTGGGCGCACCCCTCCGATCTCCAAAAGCATCGCAGTCCAGTCCGGTGTGAAGACCGGCTCATGGCTGACCTGCCCGCCGTCGAGACGCGCGGGCCACCGCACGATGGTCGGCACGCGGATCCCACCCTCCTTGAGCGAGGCCTTGTTGCCCGACAAGGGCCAGTTGTACGAGAAGCGCTCACCGCCGTTGTCAGAGGCGAAGAACACCAACGTGTCCCGCCCCTGGCCGGGCTTCTCCAAGGCGCGCAGCACGACGCCGACCGACCGGTCCAGGTCCTGCACCATCTGCGCGTACTTCTCGACGGAACCGCCGTCCTGATGCCGGAGCGCACCTTTGGCACCAGCTTTGATCCTGCGGACGATCTCGGCGCTCTCCTCCTCCCCGTCCCCCTCGGCGATCCAAGGCCAGTGCGGAGTGGTGAAGTTGAGGTTCAGCAGCCAGGGTCGTCCGCCGTGGTCCCGCTGGACGTACTCGCCGGCGCGCTCGGTCAGGATGCGCGTGTAGTACCGCAGGTCCTTGTTTTGCTTAGCTGATCACCTGTCGGACGGTGAGCGCGAGGCTACGACGTCACGGGTTCCAGCCGCAGCCGTCGGGCTGGCCAGGGCGGTGGCTCGGCCGGGCCGAACCAGACCCGGGCGTCCTCCCCGGTGCGGACGGGCAGACGGGGAAAATCGTTCTCGGCGTGCTCGGTGCGGTGCAGGGCATGGCCCGGGCCCAGGTGCCGGGCGGCGTACGCATCGAAGGCGGCCGCTTCGGTGGGGTGGCAGACGGTCGCGAACACTTGACCGGCGCCGGGCCGAGGCGTGAAGCCCGGGCCGCGCAGCAGCAGGACGTTGTCACTGTCGACCATGGTGGCGTTGGCCGCATCCCGGTGCTCCCGCCAGACCGGGCCGGTGTAGAACGCCTCCAGCGCGCGCCGGCGGTGCGCCATGTCGGGGAACGCGCGCAGCCAGACAAAGCGGTCCGGGTCGTCCAGGTCGCGGAAACGGCCTCCGACAGTGATACCGACCGCCTGCTGACCGTTCACGAACTCGCGCTCGAACAGCTCGATCAGCGTCTCCCGGGCTCCAGGATGCAAGGTGTACTGCCGGAGTTCGACGATGCTCATCCGCCGACCCGCCCCGTGCGGGTGAGATCCATGGTCCAGTTGAGCTCCCAGGAGCGGCCGTCGTCGGCGGAGAACTCCTGCTCCCAGCGGGCAGTGTCCGGGCCGAGGCGGTACCAGGCGAAGTGCACTCGGATCGGCCGGCCGTTGTAGGTGTCCTTTCCCTGGAAATCGCCGCGGTCACCGGTGAAGCCGCCGACCACCGGCGGATCCAGTCGGCCCGTCCGGCTGTCGGACCAGTGGATCGACCAGCGCTCCGTCTCCCGGTCGAACAGCCGCAGGGTCACGCCCTGACGGCCGAGGGTGGGGAAGGTGATCTCGTCAATGTTGCCGGCACCCCCGAAAAGCGGCCGGACCACCGCGTGACCGGGGAACTCCACCCAGGTACCGGGGCCCGAGCCGAGTGGTGCGGTGAGACGGCGGTTGGCCACGTCCCAGGAGCCGTGCAGGAAGTCGAAGTCGTCCATGCGCCGCAGGTTAGGGCCGATCTGCTGACATCCCCTGTCAGTGGATACTGAGCGGCATGCGTGCGAGTCGGCTGGTCACCCTGCTTCTGCTGCTCCAGAACCGGGGCCGGATGACGGCCCGGCAGCTGGCCGAGGAATTGGAGGTCTCCGTCCGGACCGTCTACCGGGATGTCGAGGCGCTCGGCACCGCCGGTATTCCGCTGTACGGTGACGCCGGACACGCGGGCGGCTACCGGCTGGTCGACGGCTACCGGACCCGGCTCACCGGACTGACCGCAGACGAGGCGCAGGCCGCGTTCCTTGCCGCACTCCCCGGCGCCGCCGCCGAGCTCGGCCTCGGCGAGGCGCTCGCCACCGCCCAGCTCAAGCTGCGGGCCGCCCTTCCGGCGGAGCTGCGCGAGCACGCCGAGCGGATCCAGGAGCGCTTCCTGCTCGACGCCCCCGGCTGGTACGGCGACGCCGACCGTACGCCTCACCTGACCGCGGCCGCCACCGCAGTGTGGGCGCAGCGGGCGGTGGTACTGCGGTACCGGCGCTGGCGGGCGCCGGAGGAGATCGAGCGGCGGGTGGAGCCGTACGGGCTCGTACTCAAGGCCGGCCGCTGGTACCTGGTCGCCGACGGGCCATCCGGGATCCGCACCTACCGGATCGACCAGATCCTCGAACTCCGGCCACTGGAAGACGAGTTCGCCATCCCGGACGGGTTCGACCTGGCCAGGCACTGGAACAGCTATCTGGCCGACTTCCGAGCGCGACTACACACCGGGGAGGCCCTGGTACGGCTCACCCCGGAAGGCGCCCGCCGCCTCGGCGTCACACCCACCGGTGACGGATGGACGGAGGCCCGGGTGCCCATCGAGTCGATCGATCACGCCCACGGAGAGTTCCTGCGGCTGGGCACCGACGTCGAGGTCATGGCACCGGCTGAACTCCGCGACCGCATCGCCGAGACGGTACGGACCCTGGCCACCCGCTACGAAGGGTGACCCTGGGCAGAGGGTTCTCCCGACCGAGGCACCGGCCACGGCCACTCGCGAAAGCGTGAGGCTAGTGATCCTGACCGCTCCTCCCCTGCGACGTACAGCGCCGTCTGCCACAGCGACTTGAAGGCCGGTCAGCAGGGTCAGCAGCCCCCGTTCGTAAGAACCAGGAACTGTTCAGCGCCAGGGCAAATCTCGGTGCCCATGCGTGTAGCCGACTGAGCCGACCGCCGGTTCGGGGCCGCCGGGATGGGGAGTTGCCTAAGACCGAACGCATGGCCCTGGGGAATGGGTGACGCTGGACAGCGTGTACGCCTTCGCCTGTAGGTGACCTGCCGTCCCGCTGGGGGCGCCGGCGGAGTAACCACTGGCCCGCTCGGTGCGAACGCGGTCACCGCACATCGCACAGTCGCCATCTTGAGAGCCAGCTACCGGAACAACAACAGGTCGCCACCCGCGCCACACCCGTACCCCGTGGGAGCGTGGCGCCGTCCTTTCCCAAGCGCTGGAAGAGGCCGGTGGACGTGTACTGCCTGAGGTTCGCAACAATCTCACGCAGCCACGCCTCACGAACGCCCGGCAGCCGGACCAGGGTGTGCTGGAACGACCTCCAGTCGGCCGGAACAGGGAATTGGGGCGCGACGGAAGCGGATCGTCGGCGGCAGCCCGCCAACAGGTTTTCGCGTCCAGCACAGGGCCAGGTGGTCTGCCGGCGTCCTGCCGCTCTCGCCGGCGTCGGCTGTGCAGTGGCCCTGCTCGAATCGAACCGGCTCTGACTGGTCCCGGGACTGTCGGCCATCACGTACGACTTGACGGAGCTTCGCGTGATGGCCGCGTCCCCTCCAGGTGACCCCCTTGGCCCCTCGGTCCTCCAGCGGCCCCGCCGCCGCCCCGCCCCCAGGCCGGGGTCCACCAACCGGTGGACCCCAGGTTCAACCAGTCGCTGCTGTCGGCGCCGCACCCCCAGCCAACAGCATGGAGGCATGAAGAATCTTCCCGTACGCATTGCTCGTTGGAGCGCCGCCCGTCCCTGGCGGGGCATTGTCGGCTGGTTCCTCTTCGTCGTTCTGTGCCTCGGTATCGGTATCTCCGTCGGCACCAACGCGGCGACCACCGAGGACTTCCGCATAGGAGAGGCGGGACGTGGTGAGGCGATCGCCGCGGAGGGCGGGTTGCAGCAGCGGCCCGTCGAACACGTCCTGATCACCGCGCAGCCGGGAACCGGAAAGCTCGACATCGCCGCGGCCGATTCGGCCGCCGCCGACATCGCCGCCCGGATGACCAAACTGCCCGACGTGCTCTCCGTCGCCGGCCCGGTGCGCAGCGCGGGCAACACGGCTGTGCGGGTCACCATCACCATGAAGGGCCCGGAGCTGGAGGGCAAGGAGCATGTCGACCCGCTGATCGAGCAGACCGCCGCCGTACAGAAGGCCAACCCCGGGCTGCGCGTGGAGGAGACGGGATCACCGTCCATCAGCAAGGGCGTGGGCAAGCTGCGCGGCGACGATTTCTCGCGCACCGAGGTGATCGCCCTGCCGGTCACCTTCATCACCTTGCTGCTGGTCTTCGGCTCCATGGCGATGGCCCTCGTACCGCTGCTGCTCGCCCTGTCCTCGATCGCCGCGGCCGTCGGCCTGTCGATGGTGGCCTCGCACGTCTTTCCCGACGCGGGTGTCGGCACCAACGTCATCCTGCTCATCGGTCTCGCCGTCGGCGTCGACTACACGCTCTTCTACCTCAAGCGCGAACGCGAGGAGCGGGCCCGCGCCGGCGGCAGGCTGAGCCCGCAGGCCGTCGTCGAACTGGCCGCCGCCACGTCAGGGCGAGCCGTCGTCCTCTCCGGTCTCGCCGTGGCCGTCTCCAGCGCCACCCTCTACCTCGCCGACGACGTCATCTTCTCGTCCATCGCCACCGGCGCGATCGTCGTCACGCTGGTCGCCGTCGTCAGTTCCCTGACCGTACTGCCCGCACTCCTCGCCAAGCTGGGCATGCGTGCCGAGCGCCGGGCCGAGCGCCGGGCGGCCCGCGGGCTCGCGCCGAAGAAGCGGAAGGCGCACAAGACCGGCCCCGGCCGTCTGACCGCCGCCGTGCTGCGCCCCGTCGCCAAGCACCCCGTCGCCACCCTCACCGTCACCGTCGCCGGGCTGGTCGCTCTCGCCGCCCCGCTCCTCGGCCTCAAGCTCACCGACATGGGCCGCGAGACGCACTCCCGCTCCATCGTCGCCATGCAGGTCTACGACCGGCTGAACGCGGCCTATCCGGAGCTGAAGTCCATGCACCAGGTCCTGGTCCGCGCCGACGCCAACCGCTCGTCGGAGGTGACCGCCGCTCTGCGCGAACTCGCCGCCGACGTCAAGGGCGACCCACGCCTGAGCGGCACCCCCCGGCTGACCACTTCGCCCGACCAGCGGATCAGCATGCTGCAACTGCAGGTCCCGCACTACGTCAGCAGCGACGAGGCCCAGTCCTCGCTCCAGGACATCCGCGACACGTTCGTCCCGCAGACCGTCGGCCGGGTGAAGGGGGCCGAGACCGCGGTGACCGGTGACGTCGCCCGCTACACCGACTACCCGACCCACCAGGAACAGAAGCTGCCCCTCATCATCGGCGCACTCCTCCTGGTCACCTTCACCATGACCGTCTGGGCCTTCCGCTCCGTGGTCCTCGGCCTGGTGGGCGTCGTCCTCAACCTCCTCTCCGCCGCCGCCTCGCTCGGCATCCTCGTCCTGGTCTTCCAGCACACCTGGGCCGAAGGCCTGGTCGACTTCACCTCCACCGGGTCGATCGGCTCCCGTGTGCCGCTGTTCCTCTTCGTGATCCTGTTCGGCCTCTCCATGGACTACCAGGTCTTCGTGATCAGCCGGATCCGGGAAGCGGCCCTGCGCGGAGTCCCGACCCGGAGGGCCGTGATCGAAGGCATCGGCAGCTCGGCGGGGGTGGTGACCAGCGCCGCCGTGGTCATGGTGACGGTCTTCGCCAGCTTCGCGGCACTGCACCTGATCGAGATGAAGCAGATCGGCTTCAGCCTCGCGGTCGCCGTCCTCCTGGATGCCTTCGTCATCCGGCTGCTGGTCCTGCCGTCCCTGATGCTCCTGCTCGGCGAGGCCAACTGGTGGCCCTCTCGCGGAGTGAGCCGTGCCCGCCACACCACCGACCAGGCCCCCCACACCCTGGAATCGGTAAGCTGATCAACTCGACCGCCGGGCCTCCAACTCCCCTACGAACGAAATGAATCAGCGTGAGTCAGTGGCAGCAGCAGCCGGGTGACCGGCTCATCCAGGACCGTACCCTCCGCTGGAACCTGGCAGCCTGGATCCTGTTCGGCCTGCTTCCCCCGGCCATCGCCGTGCTCGACGCGTCACCGGCCCGCATGTGCTGGATGTTCGGACTGCTCGCCCTGATCGCGCTGTGCCACACCGTCGTTCTCACCCGGCCGGACACCTCCGTGCCGTCTCCCCGCACCTACCTTGCCGTCCTCGCTGTCGTCCTCGGCGCGGCGTCCTACCTCCTGGACGGCGGGGCCGCGTTCTACGTGGTATCTCTGCCGCAGTTCTGGCTCTTCACCCGCACCCCGTCGGACGCGATCGGGCTCAGCGGGGCCGCCGCGGCCCTGACCGTCTTCGGCGGCACACTCGGCCAGGGCTGGAGCCCGCATTTCCTCACCGGGAACGCGGTGGTCACCGTCGTCGCCTACGTCGCAGGGGTGGGTCTGGGGCTGTGGGTGCACCGCTTCGTCGGCCAGAGCAAGGAGCGGCAGGAGCAACTGGCCTCCGAACTGTCCGTAACACAGGAGGAGTTGGCGGTCGCGTATCAGCGGCAGGGGGCGGCTGAGGAGCGCGAGCGGCTTGCCCGGGAGATTCATGACACCCTCGCCCAGGGCTTCGCCTCCATCGTCGTGCTCGCGGAGGCCGCCCGCGCCGGCGTCGTCAGCGACCCCGTCCGCTGCGCCGAGCAGCTCACCTCCATCGAGCAGACCGCGCGCGAGAACCTGGCCGAGGCCCGGGTGCTCGTCGGCTCCGCCCCCGTGAGCGGTGTCGCGGCAGGTTCGCTGGCCGCCACCCTGCGAAGGACCCTCGACCGTTTCGTCCAGGACACCGGTCTCACCGTCACCGCCGAGCTGCCCGACATCGACCTGGACCAGCGCACCCGCGTCGCCCTGCTGCGCTGCACGCAGGAGTCCCTCGCCAACATACGCAAGCACGCGGGCGCCTCCACCGTCGGCGTCGTCCTCTCCGAGCGCCCCGGCGGTGTCGAACTGGAGATCACCGACGACGGCCGCGGGTTCGTCGTCGAGGAGTCCCATGGCTTCGGCCTCGACGGCATGCGCCGACGGCTGGCCGAACTCGACGGCGAACTCGCCGTCACCAGCTCGCTCGGCGACGGCACCCTTGTCCTCGCCACCCTTCCCACGCAGAGTCAGGACTGACCATGACCGACACCCCGTACGACCGGATCCGGGTGGTCGTGGTCGACGACCACGCCGTCATGCGCGCCGGAGTCATTGCCCTGCTGACCAACGAGCCCACGATAGAGATCGTCGGCGAGGCGAGCGACGGTCGCGAGGGCGTCGACCTCGTCGAGCGGCTCGCCCCCGATGTGGCGCTCCTCGACCTGCGTATGCCGGTGCTCGACGGCGTGGCCGCCACCACCGAGATCGTCGCCCTGCCGACACCCACCCGCGTGCTGATCCTCACCACCTACGACACGGACGTCGAGATCGAACGAGCCGTCGAGGCCGGCGCCGTCGGCTACCTCCTCAAGGACACCACCCGCGAGCAGCTCGCCGACGCGATCCGCTCGGCCGCACGCGGTGAGACGGTCCTCGCGCCCAAGGTCGCCGAGCGCCTCGTGGCCCGGATGCGCCGCCCCGAGCCGGTCGCCCTCACCGCCCGGGAACGGGACGTGCTGCGCGCGGTCGCCGACGGTCTGTCCAACGCGGAGATCGGCCGTCGCCTGGTGATCGGCGAGGCCACGGTGAAGACGCATCTTCTGCGGGTCTTCGCGAAACTCGACGTCAATGACCGCACGCGCGCCGTCGTCGTCGCCCTGGAACGCGGACTCCTCGCACACTCCTGACGCCCCGACGCCGACAAGGGTCAGACAGCCGGCAGGCGGGTGCGTTTCCCCGTCCGCTCGCCTGGTCGGGCGCCGCGTTCCCGGCGTCCGACCAGGCGTTGCGCCTGTTAGAGGTACGGACGGGTGATCAGCTCGATCGCGTGGCCCGCCGGCCTTGAAGTACACACCCCGGCCGCCGTGCTCGTTGTTGATCTCGCTGGTGCCGCATCAGGCAACGTTCGCCCGGTCTTGTCGATCAAGTGGCGCATCGCGGGGGCACGTAGTCTCACGGGATGCACTCTCATCTGACCTTCGAGAACCCTCCTGCGCTGCCTCACGAGGTGGCGGCCGAGGCGTTGGAGCGGGCTCTGCGTGACCGCTCGCACGAGTTCGAGGCGGCGAGCGTCCTGGTCGGGAGCGCGTTGAACGACGACGATCGGGAGTTCGTCGAGCACTGGTGCATGGAGGTCGGAACCCGGGCTATCTCGGGAAGCCCTTTGCTCGGGCTGGCCGGCCTGTGTCTGGGACACACCGCGCGACGCTTCGGGCGTCTCAGCGGTGAGGCTCTCGCTCTGGTGGAGTCGCTGGCGTCGCGTGCCGAGGCAGACCCGTCGGACGTGGACGGTCGGGCTCTCGACGGCTTTGACGACGTCCGGAGCTTCCTGCACCTGTGGTGAAGCCGTTCGCAGGTACGGTCAGGCGGCGTTCGCCCTGCACACGATGGCGTTGAGGCGCTGGTCGGTGGCGTGCTTGTTCCGCATGATGTAGCGGCGGATCATGCTGCCCTGGGCCTTGTGGCTGGGATGGTCGGTGCCGTCGAGGGCGAAGTACCGCAGGGCGGTGAACTGGGCCTCGACCCAGTCAGAGGGAACCCGTTGCGTCGTCCTCGGCCGGGCCGGGGGCTGCCGTGCTGTCGGCGGCCTGGCCGGCGGCTCGTTCCGCGCGGAGTTCTTCGGCGACCTCGTAGGCCCGGCCCGGGTCGTAGACGGTGACCGAAGCGCCAGGGCTGTACATCGCGTTTGCCCGGGGCGTGTACCGATAGCCTTCGACACCGCGCCGGGCTGCTATGCCGTCGACCTCGCCGACGGGTACCCGCCACAGCTCGGCGGTGTGCGACGGGGTCCACCACTCGTCCGGACGCACGAAGTCTCGCTTGACCTCCGTCTGACGCTCCACCGTCACCTGGACCCGGCCGAGTTGCTCGGTCAACCAGCCGGTCAGCGCCTGTGCGTCGACCCGAGAGAGCGGTGCGGACGTCGACGGTTCGCACTCCACCGTCTCGCTGCGGGCATGCAACACCACCTTGACCGACTGCCGCTGCCCCAGACTGAGTCGCTCGATGACGACAACTCGCTGCAGATCAGCCATCGCCATGGTCGACGAACGCAGAAAGCGGGCGATCACCACCTGGGCCGGAGTTCCCAGGGGGCGGAACTCGACCCACCGCACCGTCATGGAGACCGTGACGTACATCATGGCCACGGCGAGCAGGATCACTGCGACGACCGTGAGCGCCAGCAGGATCCAGAAAATGCCCCAGACGAGTGAGCTCCCCGAGATCAAGGCGACCACCAGAACGGGCAGCACAAGTGGGGCTGCGACCACCGGCGGGATCATGATGCTCGCGCCGAGCCCGACGGCCAGCTCGCGGGCCCGGCTGGGCACGAACAGCAGCCGCCATCCGGCCGTCACGGGTGACACAACTCCCGCCAGCGGGCCGGGATGCTGAGTTGCCATGGCTCAAAGGTACGACTCTGCAAAGGAGTTCGTAAGGCCCACAGCGAGGGGGTTGAACCACCAACTCGGGCCCCTCGTACGGGAGGCCCGGTTCGCACCGCCCTCAAGGCGGCGCCGGCCGTACTCGCTGCTGATCTTTCCAGCCCGATCCTAGGCGGCTCTGTGCGTGCACGGCGGGCCTGGCAGCGGGGGGCACCGTGGCAGTCGCAAGATGTTCGATCCCGAGGTCTACCGGATCGTCCTGTTCGATCAGCGTGGCTGCGGCGAGAGCCGGCCTCACGCCTCCGACCCGTCCGTCAGCCTCGATCGCAACACCACCGACCATCTCATTGAGGATATGGAGCGGCTACGCGAACACCTGGGCATCGAGCGCTGGCTCCTCTACGGCGGCTCCTGGGGCTCAACACTGATCCTCGCCTACGCTGAGCGCTATCCCGAGCGAGTCTCCGAGGTGGTCATCGTCGGCGTCACCATGACCCGGCCGGAGGAAACCCACTGGCTCTACCACGGCGTCGGACGCCTGTTGCCAGGCCCCTGGGAGACATTCCGCGACGCACTTCCGGAGGCGGACCGGAGCGGCAACCTGGTGGCCGCCTACAACCGGCTGCTGAACAGCCCTGATGAGGCGGTCAGGGAGAAGGCAGCGCGGGACTGGTGCGCTTGGGAGGACGCTGTCATCGCCCACGAGGCACTCGGTCATCCGGGCGCCTACAGCGACAAGGCTGACAACGCACTGATGGCATTCGTTCGAATCTGTGCGCACTACTTCGCGAACGATGCCTGGCTTGAAGATGGACAACTGCTCCGTGACGCACATCGGCTGGCCGGTATCCCAGCAGTGCTGATCCACGGCCGACTCGACCTCGCCAGCCCATTGAAGACCGCCTGGGAGTTGTCCAAAGCCTGGCCGGACGCGGAGCTGAAAGTGATCGACGACTCCGGGCATACAGGCAGCCCCACGATGCAGCACGCGGTTCTGGAAGCGATCGCACGGTTCGGCAAAAGCGGGCGGTAATGGGCACCGCAGCGCCGTGCTCTCTCGCCGCACAAGAGAGCCAGAGGACAGGAATAGCGCACGGTCGGAATAGCCCCCTCGCCGGATAAGCGAGCGGGCCCTTAGGTACGTCCAGTCGACTGGGATGTGCGAAGCGTCCAGACATTCTCGACACTTCACGCAAGGCCTCAAGTCGTTTCGGGCGTCACGCACCCGTTGCGATTGGGGGCGGCAATGGCATGTCAGCCTCCTCATGGGCGGCTATCTACCGCCCCATGTACGGCCGCGAGATTCCCCAGGTCCGGCTGGTCAGGCTGCCCCCTCGCCTTGGATTTATGCTCCACAGCCCACAGGCGGCCAACGCATCACAGGTTCAGCCCGCCAGCGTTCAGGGGTGCCATGTTCCGGATCCGGGAGGGTGATGCGCGGGCGGAAGCCGTGCGCGGGTGCGCTCTTTACGCGGTGTGAGCGAACCTCAACCCCTGCTACATTCACCGCCGTTGATCACCGACTAGGGCGTGTCTCCTTGACGCTCTGACGGACCGAGCATCCCGCGAATGGTGTGGGCGGGTGGCCGGAACTGATCAGTTCAGTTCACCCTTGGGTGTGACCGGTGCGTCGGGTATCGGCCACACCGGACGGTCTGCGGTTTCCTCATACCGTCGGCAGGGGAGTCTGGGCGGTGCTGGCGGCGAGTGTGCGAGCTGGCACGTCCCACGAAGGAGAAGAGGCCACGTGATCGGCAATATGATGAGGTCTCTGCGACGATCGGCGGTGGCTGTCGCCGCCGTAGCAGCCCTTACCTCCATGATCGGAGCAGCTCAGCCCGCGCAGGCGTACCCGGCTTACCACAACATCCAGATCAAGACTTCCACAGGCAAGTGCCTGACCATCAGGAACCAGAGCACCAGCGACGGCGCTGTGCTTGAACAGAACCGGTGCCAGAATGTGGCTGCCCAGCGCTTCAAGAGTATGAACTTCGGCGTCGCGGACCCGGTTCACGTGCTCAGGACGTTCACGGACAAGTGCCTGACTATCGGCAGCGCCTCGGAAGGCAACACGCATTTTTGGCCGATCATCCAGCAGGAGTGCAGGGATGGTTCCTATCATCAGCGGTTCACCTACTTCCGCGAGTACGACAGGCCGGGCACGGGGTTCAGGTCGTTCTCCATGGGGCTCTGCTGGACCGTGACGGGCGGCAACGACGGAGCCAGGATCGAGGGCGACGCGTGCAACGGGTCTGACTCTCAGCGCTTCACAATCGTCTTCGTGTGAGGCCGCGCCGCTGCTCACCCGCAGTGGCACGATCCCCCAGCGCGTGACTCTTTGATCGGTTGGTCAGTTGATCGGATGTGTCTGTCCGCTTAGTGATCACTGATGCGATGTGGGACCGGATCGAGCCGCTGATGCCAGCCGATCCGGTCCGCGGGCGGCGGTGGGCCGACCACCGCCGCACCCTTGAGGCCATCCCGTGGAAGTACCGAACTTGCTCGCCCTGGAGGGACCTTCCGGACGAGCTGGGCCCGTACCAGACCGCTCACAAGCGACTGATCAGGTGGGCCGTGGACGGCACCTGGGAACAGATCCTGACTGCGCTCCTGACGGCAGCCGACGACGCTGACGACATCTGCTGGACCGTGTCGGTGGACTCCACCGTCTGCCGCGCCCACCAGCATGCCGCCACCGAAGCCGGTCAGCCCAGCTCCACCCGTCCGCTGCACACGCATCCGCTCTTCCGGGCCCCCGGATCCCTGCTGCCCGGCTACGTTGACGGCCACCACCAGCCTGCCGACGGCTTCCCGGCAGCCGAGCACGTCCACGCCACGACGCTGAAGCTGCCGGTCTGGAACGGCGCCGACGACGTCCGCCTCGGCGACGCCTACACCACCGCCATCACCAAAGTCGCCACCCACGCGAAGGACCTGACGTGACCACCTCCTCCGTCACCCCCGAGCTTCTGGACGACCTCGCCTGCGCCGCTGCGCGGGACGGCATCGAGAAGAGCGTCGTCGGCGCCGTCATCGCCAGCGAGGACGGCAAGGTGCTGCTGCTGCACCGGCCGGCCGCCGACTACCTCGGCGGACTGTGGGAGCTGCCCTCAGGCGGGGTCGAGTCCGGCGAGGGTCTGATCGAAGCCCTGAGGCGCGAAGTCGCCGAGGAAACCGGGCTGACCGTGACCGAGGTCGACACATACCTGGGACACTTCGACTACCGCTCTGCCTCGGGCCGCCGCACCCGCCAGTACAACTTCACAGCCACCGCCACCGCCACCGGGCAGACGGTGCAGCTCAGTGAGCATGACGCCCATCTGTGGGCGGACAGCGGCCGGCAGGCTCACGTCTCCAGTGCCGTCCAGGCCGTCTTGGGTACCTGGCGGCAGACGAACCTCTGACCGCCGCCGCGCCTGGCCCGCTCCGGTCCGTACCGCCCGAAGGACGGATGCCGACCGGAGCTCTTCCCTGGATGAGGAGCGAGCAAGGCTATGGCCGCCGACTGTTCGCGCCGCTCGGGCGGCGCCGAGGCAGCGTCAGGTGTCCAGCCCTGGCGGAGCGGCGGGGCGATCGTCCTGGCCGTGGTCGCCGATCGAGAAGGACGCTGGTGGCAGGCCATGGAGTGCTGTTCGCGCCACGCGGCCGCCACGTTCGGCGCAAAGGCCGTCACGACCCCCGCTCGCCCCACCTGCGACCCGCGGCCGACGGTCCGTCCACGGACAGCTGCGCGACGACCGCTCCGGCTGCCGCGCCGCAGTACTCCGATCGCACCTCGCCCACAGCCGATCCCCGCCAGTCTGGCGCACGTCCAGGCAGCGCAGCCGGACACCGGGCTGCCCGGATCCCGTGTCGTACGGTCTGATGTCGCGGCCGCCCACCGTCCGTAACGGATCTCACCGAATCCGGCGGCGCCGCCGGTAGGGCCAAAAGATCTGAACCAATACCGGGAATCAGGCCGCGACGAGCTCCTGCTCGCGGTCCGGCGTCTTGACCTTGGGCTTCTTGTTCGGCAGCGAGAGCCGGAAGACCTTGTGCCACGCGGAGAACACTTGCTTCGGCAGCGGCCCGGTGACGTACTCCAGCTCGTACTTCTCGAACAGCGCGCGCACCTTCACCGCGACCTCGGCGTACCGGTTGCTCGGCAGGTCCGGGAACAGGTGGTGCTCGATCTGGTGCGAGAGGTTGCCGGTCATGAAGTGCATGGCCTTGCTGCCGCTGATGTTCGCCGAGCCCATCATCTGGCGCAGGTACCACTGGCCGCGCGTCTCGCCCTTGATCGACCGGCGCTCGAAGACCTGTACGCCCTCGGGGAAGTGCCCGCACATGATCACCGAGTGGGACCAGATGTTGCGGACCAGGTTCGCGGTGAACGTGGCGCCGAGCGTGGTGAGGAACGACGGGCCCGACAGCAGCGGGTGGATCACGTAGTCCTTGAGTACCTGCTTGCGGATCTTGCGGCCCACGGCCTTGGCCTGCGCGCGGAACTCCGGGTTCTTGCGGCGACGCTTGTTGAGGTTCTTACCGAGCTCCAGGTCGTACGCTGCGATGCCGTACTCGAAGAAGCAGGCGTTGAGGAAGTTCCACAGCGGCTGGCCGAGGTGGAACGGGTGCCACTTCTGATCCTCGTCGACGCGCATGATGCCGTAGCCGAGGTCGTTGTCCTTGCCGATCACGTTGGTGTACGTGTGGTGCAGCTCGTTGTGCGAGTGCTTCCACTGGTCGGCCGGCGAGACGTGGTCCCAGTCCCAGGTGGTGGAGTGGATCTTCGGGTCCCGCATCCAGTCCCACTGGCCGTGCAGGACGTTGTGGCCGATCTCCATGTTGTCCATGATCTTCGCAACGGACAGACCGGCGGTGCCGATCAGCCACGCGGGCGGGAAGATCGAGAACAGCAGCACGCCCCTGCTGACCAGCTCGAGCTTGCGCTGCGCCGAGATGACCTTACGGATGTAGGCTGCGTCCTTCTCGCCACGGTCGGCGATCACCTCGTCGCGGATCGTGTCCAGCTCGCGGCCGAGCTCCTCGATCTGCTCCGCGGTCAGGTGGGCGGTGGGGTCGATGGCGGTCAAGGTGCTCCTACCGTTCGATGTCGCAGGGGCCCGCGGCGGCGGACACGCAGGTCTGGATGAGGACGCCCGGTTCGGCCTCGGTGATCTCGCCGGTGCGCAGGTCGCGGACGGCGCCCGCCTTGAGCGGCGAGACGCAGCCGAAGCAGATGCCCATACGGCACCCGGAGGGCATGAGCACGCCGGCCTCCTCGCCGACGTCCAGCAACGGCGTGGCACCGTCCGCGTCGACGCTCTTGCCGGAGGTGCTGAACGTGACCTCGCCGCCGTCGCCGGCGACGACGATGCTGGGGCGGAAGCGTTCGGTGTGCAGGCGCTCTTGGACGCCGTGTTCGCTCCAGTGCTTTTCGGCGGCGTCGAGCAGGCCCGCGGGCCCGCAGGCCCAGGTCTCGCGCTCGGCCCAGTCGGGCACGAGTTCGTCGAGACGGGCGATGTCGAGCATGCCGTCTGTGTCGGTGTGCACCTCGGTGAGCCGCAGCTTCTTGTCCGCGACCAGGTCGTGCAGTTCGTTGCGGAAGATCACGTCCTGTGGCTGTGGCGCACAGTGGACCATGACGACGTCGTCGAACTCGCTGTCGCGCAGCATGCCCATCACGGGCGTGATGCCGCTGCCGGCCGTCAGGTAGAGCAGCTTGGCGGGCTTGGGCTGCGGCAGCACGAAGTCACCGGTCGGCTGGTCGAGCTGGATCAGCGTGCCCGGTGTCGCCCTGCGGACCAGGTGGTTGCTGACCTTGCCGTCCGGGATCGCCTTCACGGTGATCGTGACGCGGCCATCCTGGCGGTTCGTCGGCGAGGTGATGGAGTAGGCACGCCACAGGCGCACCCCGTCGACGTCGACCCCGATCCGCACGTACTGACCGGCTGCGTGGCCGCGCCAGCCCCGTCCCGGTCTGATCACGATGGTCGCGGCGTCAGCCGTCTCGGGGTGCACGGCCTCGATGCGCCCCCGCAGGTCGGCGCCCGCACGCAGCGGGCTGACCAGGTCGAGGTAGTCCGACGGCAGCAGCGGCGTCGTGACCATCTCCAGCAGTTTCCACGCCCTGCTGCGGAGGGCTGTACTCGTCATGACTCCAGCTTGCTGCGTCTCAGGGCGTAAAGTCCTGACCGAAGGACGTGAATCTGGTCGGCAGAATTGTTCGCAGGGAACAAAATCGTGAGCCATGCAATCCGGAGGGCCAGCGAGCTGGCCCTGGACGAGACGACGGTCACCGCACTTCGGGCCGCGCTGAAGACCACCGCCGACGAGGTCGTCCAGGCGATCATCGACGAGGTCCCTCCCTACGCCAACGCCCTCTCGGGCCACATGGGCGCCACCATCCGCCGAGCCGTCCGCACCGCCCTGGGGCACTACCTGGACCTCGCAAGCGGAAACGCCACCGGCGGTGACGCCGGTGACGCAGCCTACGAACTGGGCCGCGGCGAGGTCCGCGACGGCCGTTCGATGGACGCCCTGCTCAGCGCCTACCGCGTCGGCGCCCGCGTGGCCTGGCGATGCCTGGCGGCGGGTGCCGTACCCGCAGGTCTGCCCGCCGCCGAGGTCGCCAAGTTCGCCGAGCTGACCTTCGCCTACATCGACGAGCTCTCCGCCGCGAGCGCCGCGGGCCACGCCGACGAACTGGCCGCCCGGGGCCGGGACCACGAGCGCCACCTGGAACACCTGGCCCGCGACCTGCTCGCCGGCGCGAGCCCGGACGTGCTGCTGGCCTCTGCCCAACGGGCCGGGTGGCAGCCTCCGGCTTCGCTGACCGCGGTCCTGCTGCCCGCCGCCCATGCCCGCCCCGCCTACCGCACGCTCGACCCGAGCACCCTCGTCCTCGACGATCAGCCGGACGCCACCGGTGTGCTGCTCGTCCCCGATGCCGACCGATCACATCTCTTGCGGCAGCTGACCGACCGCACCGCCGTGGTCGGCCCGGCCCGGCCATGGACTCGTGCGTCCGCCTCGTACGCACGAGCCGCACGCGCGCGCTCCCTCTCCTCCGATATCCGCGACACCGAGGACCACCTGCCCGAGCTGGTGCTGAGCGCCGACCTGGACGCGTTCGCAGACCTGCGTGCCCGAGCCCTCGCACCCTTGCGGACCTTGCCTGTCGCAACCGCACGGCGGCTGGAGGAGACGTTGCGGGCGTGGCTGCTGCACCAGGGCAGGCGGGACGAGGTGGCGGCGGCGTTGTTCATCCACCCCCAGACCGTCCGGTACCGGATGTCGCAGCTGCGGGAGCTGTTTCCGGATCTCGCATCGCCACACCGGGTCCTTGAACTGACGCTCGCGGTCGGTCTTCGGGTCAGCTGACCGGTACTTCGACCGTCCACGACCGCGTGCGCGCGGCCAGGAATCGTGCCTCGTTCTCGGTGCCATCTACTGCCTGATGCGGCCCCGGGAAGAGCGGTATCAGCCAGCTGAGACCGGGTATTGAGGTGAAGACCAGACGAGGCCTCGGAAAGCCTGTCGAGGGCGCTGTCTCTGAGAAGCGCGGTGGCGGATACGGCTCGACTGGATCCGGTGGACGATGCGCACCGGCCCGCTTGTGACGCGCTCATCGAGCATCTGCTCGTTGATCTGGGCCGCGATGCTCTGGAAACGGCTTTCATGTCGTCGTGAAGGGCGTGGCCCCGGCACGAACTGACCCACGGGCGCGCGTCGGGCTGCAGCTGGGTGACCGTGGGGCGGCCAGGCCGGGTCGCCAGGGGCAGGGAGCCGGGCCGCTCGCGCCGGGGACCACCGTGGTTCTGCGACGGCCCCGTGCCTGCCTTCCGACAGGTCAACCGCACGACCGCCCGGGCCGGCCTGGCACACCGCGCGAGGGATGATGGAGATGGAATGACGGAACGCGAGGTCAGGAGCTTGCATGGCGAAGCGGGTTCACCGACCCCGTGAGGACGCGGAGTTCAATTTCATCCTCGGAATGAGCGCAGTTCCGGTCCTCGCATACTTCACCGGGACATGGCCCAAGGCAATCGAGCCCTGCCGGGCGATGGACCTCGTCGTGCGTGGCATCGCCGACGACTACACGGGCCGCCTGACGGCCGTCCGCGTCGACATCACGCGTTGTCCGGCCGCAACCGAGCGATACGGGATCACCGGAGCCCCGTCCTGCGTCCTGCTCAAGGAGGGAGAGGCGGTGGCGCACAGCACGGAGCCTATGACCATCGCCGAGGTACGAAAGTTCCTGGACGGCCACCTCTGAGCGGCCGCTGCGGCACGTATCCGTGACGCCCGTCACGTCTCGTCTATGGGAGCATGCACCGCCCGAGACACCTTGGGGCTGAGACACCCCCACAGGTCACCTAACCCCGTTCAGCGCGGTTGCATCGGGCAGCTGTGCCGCTCCCGCACACATCTCCGGAAAGGACGGCGCGAGATCCGTGCCTCTGCGAGAGCGCAGCACCACGCGCCCAGCATCGAGGGAGAACAAGGCACGCCAGCCGTCCCACTTGGGTTCGGCGGCATGACCCGGCGGAAGCTCGGGGTTCGCGGTGGATGCCGCGAGCATGGGCTCCGGCAGCAACCAAGAAGAGGGCACAGCCGTGCTCAGCCGATGTACTGCCGGCACAGCCTGCTGGTGGCCGCGCTGGTGACGCTCTCGGACGCTCGGCACAACGCCTCGTTGCCGTACGTGCGGTCATTCCGGACGGGCGCTGGGCGCGGTGCAGGACGGTGGACGCGGGGTGCGGGGCGCGACGGTCATGGCGGACGGCGCCTACCTCGGGACCGGCACCTTGGGACCCGTGGCCCCATCGGCTCCGTGGGACGATGGAAAGCACCCGACAAGCAGGGCGCGCAGGAGCTGGGTGGCGAGCCGGGTGCCGCGGAAGTCCTTGAAGGTCCGAGTCCAGGTGCTTGTGGCGCCGGGCGCCGCCCTTGCCGTGCAGCCCCGGGGCCGAAGCATTCGGTGGTGTCCCGGCGGGCGAAGTAGGCACTGATCAGGGTTCGCCGGCCTGAGGAACCCAGCAGTCAGTCGCTGACGGAGGTGGGGCCGCACCGTCTGACGTTCCGAGTCACTCAATGAGGGTGAGTGAACGAAGGTCAGCGTCCAGCATGCGGATCAACTCACCAACCCGTCCGCCGCCATCCGGTGCTGTCGGGAAGCGCTTGAGCACCTCAAGGCGGTCGGCGTCACACGATGCAGCGTCTGCTCAAGATGTTCGGCACCAACGCTCCGATCGTCGTCGGCGACGAGTTCGGCCGCTCTGGCTGCAAGAGCCACCAGCTCCGAGAATGTGTTTGACCTGGGTGGCCTTGGCCAGCGGATGCAGGTAGGCGGCACGCCCAGGACCTCACGACCGACGAACTGATCCAGTGGGACCAAAACTTCTACGCCGCGCACCGTCGGCCGGACGCCCTTCGCGTCATTGGCCTCGACATCGCCACCCACGCCGTCCGCTACGCACAAACCGTCGGACTGCTCGACGCGGCCATCACCGACAACCTCGAACACCCCCGATCAGGTGCCGCACTCCCCGCGCTCATGGCGGACGTTGGACTGATCACCCTGACCGGCGGCGGCAGCTACATCACCCACCGCACCTTCCACACCCTCCTCAACGCAGCCCGGCGGCCGGTCTGGGTCAGCGCGTTCTTCCTGCGCACCGTCTCCTACACCCCGATCGCCAGCACTCTCACCCAACACGGACTGCGCACGACCACCGACCCCCACCACACCTGGCCGCAACGACGACTTCGTCCAGTCCCTGCGCGTGGTCACACCCGCCGCAGTCGGCACCTCCTGGCGTCTGCCCGCGTCCGGCGCCGGTCCGTCGCCCGACCGGCTCTTCCTCGGCTCCGTGGGCACGCTCGGCGTCATCACCGAGGCCTGGATGCGTCTCCAGGAGCGTCCTCGCCACAAGGCCTCCACGGCCGTGACGTTCACGCGCTTCCACCGCGCCGTGGACGCCGTGCGCGCCATCGCCCAGTCCGACCTCGCCCCGGCCAACTGCCGTCTGCTCGACCCCGGCGAGGCCCTGCTGTCCGGAGCCTCCCACGACGGCTCCTCCGTCCTGGTCCTCGGCTTCGAATCCCCCACCGCCCCCGTCGACGGCCGCCTCGCCGACGCCCTGGACATCGCCCGTACGCACGGCGGCCACGCCAAACCGTCCACGACGGACCGTGACGCGTCCGCCGACCCGGCTGTCAGCGCCTGGCGTTCGGCGTTCCTGCGCATGCCCTACCTGCGCGACGGCCTCGCCCGGATGGGGGCCGTCATCGAGACCTTCGAGACCGCGGCCACCTGGGACAGGATTCCCGCGCTGATCGACGCCGTACGTACCGAGGTCGCCGCAGCCGCCCTCAAGGCCACCGGACACCCCGCCACCATCAACTGCCGCCTCACCCATGTCTACCCCGACGGCGCTGCCCCGTACTTCACCGTCGCCGTCGCCGGCCGCCCCGGCGCGGAGGTCGAGATCTGGGACGAGATCAAAGCCGTCGCCACCGACGTCCTGCACCGCCACCGCGCCACCATCACCCACCACCACGCCGTCGGCCGCGACCACCGCCCCGGCTACGACCTCCAACGCCCCGAGCCCTTCGCGCCGGCCCTGCGCGCCGCCAAGAACGCCCTCGGCCCCCACCACGTTCTCAACCCAGGCGTCCTGATCGACTGACAGACACCGTCAGCCGGGCAACACCCGAGCCTCGACGACGGCGAGACCCGCGCCCCCAGGGATCAGCACACAGGTGGGGTGACGCAGGTCACGGAGAAAGGGTGACAGGGTGTTGTCGCGGAGGGCTGCGACCGTCGACGGCATGAAGATCACAGATGAGGACTGCCTCCCCGAAACCTTGGCGTTCAACACGCAGTTCGAGGCCGCCGCCGCGAGCCGTCCGGGCCGCGGGCAGGCGCCGACCCCGGCCACCCTGGCACTCCTGCGGCGCAACCGGCTGGGCGGTGACACCCCGCCGACGAGGCTGCCCCACGGCCGGGACCTCGTCATCGAGGGCGGTGTGAAGGTACGGGTCTTCGTGCCGGACCACGTGGACGGCGCGTACCTCCACTTCCATGGGGGCGGCTGGGTGTTCGGGTCCGCGGACGGGCAGGACGAGCGGCTCTGGCGGCTTGCCGAGCAGGCACGACTGGCCGTGGTGAGCGTGGATTACCGTCTCGCGCCGGAACACCCCTTCCCCGCCGGCCCCGACGACTGCGAAACGGCTGCCCGGTGGCTGGTAGAGCGCGCTGCGGCCGAGTTCGGTACCGAACGGCTGCTGATCGGCGGGGAGTCGGCGGGTGCCCACCTCAGTGTGATGACGTTGCTGCGCCTTCGTGACCGGCACGGCATGACGGGAGCGTTCCGCGCGGCCCACCTGCTCTTCGGTGTGTACGACCTGTCAATGACGCCAAGCCAGCGGTTGTTCGGCTCCCGGCAGTTGCTGAGCAATACCGACACGCTAAGGGTGGGCTATGAGCTGTTCACGCCCGGGATGGGCCCGGAGCAGCGCCGCGATCCGGAGGTGTCGCCCCTGTTCGCCGACCTGGCCGGCTTGCCGGCCGCCCGGATCATCGTCGGCACCGAGGACCCGCTGCTGGACGACTCGCTGTTCCTGGCGCAGCGGTGGCAGGCGGCGGGTGCTCCCGTGGAGCTTGGCGTCGTCGCCGGTGCGATGCACGGTTTCACCCTGTTCCCGCTGACCGTCACCGAGCGGGAACTGCGGCGCCAACAGGAATTCCTGGCCGCCGCGTGACGGTAGCGTCAACGGCATGAACCGAACTGCGCGGCTGTACGCGCTGGTGGAGGAGTTGCGCGCGGCGGCACCGCGGCCGGCGACGGTCGCGGTGCTCGCCAAGCGGTTCGAGGTCAGCTCGCGCACGGTGCAGCGCGACCTGCAAACCCTCATGGAGACCGGCGTTCCTGTACGCGTCACACCCGGGCGGGGCGGCGGTTGGTCGATCGACCCCGCGATGACGCTGCCCCCGATCCACTTCACCGCCGACGAGGCCTCGGCACTGACCGCCGCCCTCGCCACGGCAGGCACGTCCACCCCGTACGCCGACGCGGCCCGCACCGCCGCGCAGAAGATCGCGGCCTCGATGACCGGCCCCGCCTCGGCGGCGGCGCGGGAACTCGCCGCCCGCATCGTCGCCCTGCCCGCACGCGGCGACTCCCAGGTTCGTACAGCGGTGGAGCAGGCCCTCGCCCACACCTCGGTGCTACGGCTGACCTACACCGACGCGGCAGGCCACGAAAGCGACCGTGCCGTCGAACCGGCCGGACTCCTCACCGCCGACGGCCGGTGGTACCTCATCGCCTGGTGCCGTACGCGCCGGGCCGGCCGGGGCTTCCGGCTGGACCGGATCACGGCCGCGGCTCCCACTGGTGAGCGGTCCCAACCGCACAACCTGGCCGAACTGCTGCTCGGCTCAGCTGCGGCCGGCGCGGCACGCCCCACCGCGCTGGCCGCGCTCACGACTGGGCCGTGAGGTCCCGAAGCCGCCAACCTGCCCGGCCCTTCAGGCTGCCTGGAGCCGTGGAGCCGCAGCCGACGACCAACCTCCCTGCGGTCCAGACCTATTGACAGGTCTGGACCAATCCGCTTGAGTGTCTGGTACCCCACTTCACCCCCCTCACAAGGAGTGGCACATGCCCAAGCGCCGGATCATCGCGACGCTGGCCTCGGCGGCCTCCGCCGTCGGCCTTCTCTCCCTCGTCCCACTCGCCTCGCCCGCCCATGCGGCGAGCTGCGCCGCCCCCTACACGGCCTCCGCCGTCTACACCGGGGGCATGACCGCCTCGTACAACGGTCACAACTGGTCCGCCAAGTGGTGGACCCAGGGCGAGACACCCAGCACCGGCGGCTCGGGCGTCTGGGCCGACCAGGGTGACTGTGGCGGCTCCACCACCCCGCCGACCAACCCCAGCGGATTCGTCGTCTCCGAAGCCCAGTTCAACCAGATGTTCCCGAACAGGAACCCCTTCTACACCTACGCCGGACTGACCGCCGCGCTGAGCGCCTACCCCGGCTTCGCGAACACCGGCAGCGACACGGGCAAGAAGCAGGAGGCCGCGGCCTTCCTCGCCAACGTCAGCCACGAGACCGGCGGACTGGTCTACATAGTCGAGCAGAACACCGCCAACTACCCGCACTACTGCGACACCACCCAGCCCTACGGGTGCCCAGCCGGTCAGGCCTCGTACTACGGGCGCGGCCCCATCCAGCTCAGCTGGAACTTCAACTACAAGGCGGCCGGCGACGCGCTCGGGATCGACCTCCTCCGCAACCCCAACCTGGTGCAGACCGACGCCGCCGTTGCCTGGAAGACGGGCCTTTGGTACTGGAACACCCAGAACGGCCCCGGCACCATGACCGCGCACAACGCCATGGTCAACGACGCGGGCTTCGGCGAGACGATCCGCAGCATCAACGGCTCACTGGAGTGCAACGGCAGGAACCCTGCCCAGGTGCAGAGCCGGATCAACGCCTACCAGAGCTTCACCTCGATCCTGGGTGTGCCGACCGGCTCCAACCTGTCCTGCTGACAGCACCCAACAGGCGGCCGGGCCGACGGGTTCACACCCCGTCGGCCCGGCGGTGCAGCGCGGTCAGCGCACCCTTCCGTCCCACTGCCACTCCGCGCGCCGGGACAGGCCGGGAAGCGGGACGCGGCCCCGTACACCACAGCAGGGTCTCGGACGGACAGGGCCCGGGCGGGGCGCCGGGGAAGAGCCGGGTGAGGACGGCCCGCGCTGACCAGGGTCATCGCCACGGCCGGGGACCTCGAGCGCCTCGCGCGGATGCACCTCGCGGGCGGGGTGGCGGAGGACGGCACGCGCGTGCTGTCCCAGGAGAGCGTCGCGTTGATGCAGCGTCGCGTGGTCGACTGCCCCGACAAGTGGACCGTCAGCGCCGACGGCTGGGGCCCGGGCTGGACCCTGGACGACTGGAACGGCGTCCAGGGATACGGACACGACGGCGCCTCGATCGGGCAGTACGGCTATCTGCGCGTGGTGCCGACGGCGGGCGTCGCAGTCGCGCTGCTCACCAACCGTCGGTCGTGTGCCATGCGAATACCAGCAGTCATCCGGCCCTGCGCAGTGCGGCCCGCTTGCCCAGGCGGCAGGCGGGCCGCAGACGTGTGCGGTCGGCAGTCCCCAGGCGGACTCCCGGCTCCAGCGCGTTTCGTTCACTGCCTCTGCCGCCGCCCTGCGCATGCGGGGACGGGGGTGCTCGAAGAACCGCTCAACAAGCGGCAGCGCCTCTGGGCCGTGCGTCGCGCCGGTACGCCATCCGTCAGCACACCCTCAGTGGGGCGATGTGCGCTCGAAGGTGAGTCGGAGGAGTTGGGTGCAGCCGTGCTCGAAGAGTCGGGCCGACGCCCGCAAATACCTCTCGTAGCTCAGCGTCATCGCCTCGCCGACGACGGCGGTCGCTTCGGCGCGGACGGTGAGGAGCCGGGCCAGCCAGCATCGGCAGGTGCGGGCGTAGTCGGCGCCGTCTGCTCGCGTGTGCACGAGCGACAGGGTGCCGGCGCCGGCTTCGTGGATTTCGGCGAGGGTGGGGAGCTGTGATTCCGGGAAGATGGTGCGGGCGATGAACGTCAGGTCCAGCAGCAGATCGGGGTTGTCAGGGATGGCCTCCAGAGAGATGGTCTGCAGAGACAGGCGTCCGCCGGGGCGCAGCCAGGAGTGGCAGCGGGAGAGGAAGGCGCGGTAGGCCGCGATTTTCTCGATGCGGGACAGCTGGAGTCGGGCGAAGTGCTCGAATGCTCCGATGCAGATGATGGAGTCGTAGGGTTCGTCCGGCTGGTGGTCGACCCAGTTCTCCAAGCGGATGTCGCCGTACGGCCAGGTGCGTGCCCGGGCGAGGCCGGCCTGTTGTCGGCTCAGCGTCAGTCCGACGGCACAGTCGGTGCCATGCGTACGGATGAGTCGCTGCAGGGTGCTTCCCCAGCCGCAGCCGATGTCCAGCACCCGCTCTGCGGAGTCGGCCCTCGCCTGGGTGATGTGGTAGTCGATCTTCCGTGTCTGTGCCTGTTCCAGGCTGTCGCCCGGCTCCCACAGGGCGCAGGAATAGGTCAGTGAAGGGTCCAGCCACAGGGCGTAGAAGTCATTGGACAGGTCGTAATGATGTTCGATGGCTTCCTGGGACGCGCCTGCGTAGCCGGGAGAGGAATGCGCGGACATCACAGGGCCTTTCCGGATGGCGGACACGGGTGATGCGTGGGCGTCCGGTCCGATGGTTCATGGGCGTTTGATTCGGCGGTGTGTGGCCGTCTGCTCCGGTGACTCATCGAGAGTCCCGCGACAGCGTGGGACTGCCGCCCGCTGGGCCGGGGATCCGCAGCGGCGTATGAGCGACGTGTGTCTCGGCGTGGGGGATGTCACGGGGCCGCGGCGTGCCTGCCGAGGGAGGAGGCAGCCGGTAGTCCGTACACGCTGCGGGGAGGCGGGTTCCGCCCGCACGCAGGTGGTGGATACGGGTGAGGTAGGCGGCGCCGCGCATCAACTGATGCGCGATGGTGGCGACATACCGGTTGCCGACGGGCTCCAGTGTGCTGTCGGCCGCCCAGGCGTTGAAGGAGCCCATGGCGGGACCGCACCACACCTGCCAGTCCTTGGTATGTGCGGCGTCGCCCGCCATCGCCCATCGCGACGACATGGCCAGGTACCAGCGAAACGTCAGAGCCATGCGGTGTTTGGCGTCGCGTTCGGCACGGTGGAGCTGTTCGGGGTGGTGGGCCGTGAGGTAGTCGCGGGTGTCCCCCCACACCTCGTCCAGCGATCGGCCGAGAACGCGCTCCTCAAGGGCTTGTCGCTGTTCCGGTGGCAGGCTGTCCAGACTGTCGTGGTCGCGGTACAGACGGTAGAGGCGGCCGGCGTGTCCGGGAAAGAGCGTGCCCCGGCTCAGGACCTGGACGGTGACGCCCTGCTCGAACATGTCCGCTGCCGGTGCCATGGTGCAGTCGGCGAGCCCCGCCTGCGCCAGCAGCTTCTTCACGGCCGGGGAGGTGTCGGCCTCCACACTGACCTGGTTGACCGAACCGGTGACGACGTAGTCGGCCCCCAGGGCGAAGGCCGCGGCGATGGCCTGCGGGCTGCCGAGACCACCGGCCGCTCCGATGCGCACCTGTGAGCCGGGACGGAGCCGACCGGGCGCCTCCCGCGCGACGCGGTCCCGCAAGCGGGTCATGACGGGCAGTAGGACGGTCAGCGGGCGCCTGTCGGTGTGCCCGCCGGAGTCGGCCTCGACGGTGATGTCGTCGGCCATGGGCACGGTGCGGGCGAGGCGGGACTCTTCCGCTGTGATGTCACCGCGGGCCACCAGCTCGGCCAGGAGCCCTTCAGGAGCCGGGCGCAGAAACAGCTCAGCGACTTCCGGCCTGGACAGTTTGGCGATGACCCGGTGGGTGATGACCGTACCGCCGGCCGGTCCGGGCCGCAGACCGCGGGCACGGTAGCGAACGACCTCGGGTGTGAGGTGGACGAAGGCGGAGGCTTCCACGCACCGCACGTTGTGGCGCAGACACAGGTCGACACAGGCGCGTTCACTGCGGGGCGCCATGGGTGAGTGGATCAGGTTGCAGGCGTAGGGCGCGTCACCGAGACGGTGTGCCAGTGTCCTCAGAGCGTCCTCGATACGGTTCGCGGGCAACCCTGCCGCGCCGAAGGAGGCAAGGTGTCCGGCCCGCGCCATGGCGGTGACGAACTCGGTGCCGGAGATGCCTCCGGCCATGGCGCCGGCCATGTAGGCGTCACCCACGCCGTGGTGCTCGCGGAAGGCCGCGGATCCGAGCCGGTTCGGCGGCAGCGGCGACGCGGCGGCGAGCACGGTCTCACCCGGCCTGGGTGCGTCCGTCGTCACACCGACACGGTTGCCCGAACGGACGACGTAACAGGGCCGGTCGAGTGCCGACAGCGCCGCGTGGATGCCTTCGGAGTCATACCTCACGTTCATGGCCCCACCTCCGTGGTGGCTGGGGAAGCGGCCACCAGCGCGATGTTCCTGATGTGGTAGATGCGCAGGTCGTCGCGCCACACGCTGCCGTCTGCGCGCAGGAACACGTGATCCGCTTCCTGCCGTACCTCGCGCAGGTGCACCTCGCCGCGTACGCGCTGGTGCTCGCGCAGGATCTGTCCCCGGTACGACCAGCGCAGTTCTTCGCCGACCGCCGCGTGGAACCGCACGCCGGTCAGGTGGTCGGTGACACCGGTGTGCAGGGCGAAGGCCTGCACCGCCTGGTAGAGCATCTGCACGCCCGCGGATCCGGGCATGACCGGGTCGTGCAGGAAGTGCTGCTCGAAGAACCAGTCGTCGGCGCGGACCGGTTTCGCGCACAGTGCGTATCCCTTGCCGTGGACGCCTCCCCCCGGCACCACGGTCGTCTCCTCCAGCAAGGCCATTCTCCCGCGGCCCAGTCGGGCGTCCTCGCGTGCGTCGAAGTGGTGTGCGCCCGGCGGTGAGGTGCTCTGCTGGTCCAGCCAGGGAGCGCGGTGGTGTCCGTGGTCCAGGCCCTGTTGACGGGCCAGGACGTCCGCGGTGAAGTAGCCGTGCACGGTCTCACCCAGGTAGAAGGGCACGCCTTCCGAGCAGAGCTCGAAGGCGTAGGTGTGCATCACCGCTCCGGGCAGATCGGTGGTGGAGCGCAGACGGACCTGCTGTCCTACGGTGGTGCCGCGCGGGTCGACGAGTCGGGTCAGCCGGGCCCGGCCTTCGAGATTGCGGCAGACGAAGGGCTCGTCCGGGTATTGGGTGGCCAGGCCGAGCCGTGCGGCGACCAAACCGGTGGGCTGCAGCGCCATCTCCATCAGAGCCAAGGGCGGCGGGGCCACGGCACCGGCCTCCCGGTAGTACCAGGGCTCCAGGGGCATGTCGTACTCGGTCGCCGCCCAAGCACCAGCGCCGCCCGCTCCCTCACCGTCCTCGGTCCTCACCGCGCGGTCCACCATCAGGAAGTCACCTCGGGGAAGGCGGGGCCGTACCGCGGTCCGGGCCGGCGGGCCCGGGTCGGCGGCCAGCAGCTGGCCGAGGTCACCGTCGGCGATGTTCGCCATGTGTAGTTCGTTGAGAGGAGCTGGCTTCCCAGTGGACGCCAGCCGGCACGGTGTCCGCTCCACGTGCAGCAGGCGGTCTTCGTGTGGCTCGCCGTAGACCGCGAGGGTGAGATCGCGCAGTCGGGCCACCGCACGGCCGTCCATGGTGGTGATGAGGCAGTCGGCCGTGACGAAGGGCCTGGGCGACATCCCCAGCTCCTTGACCACGACCGCCAGCCGGGTCGGGGCCTGCTGGACGGCGCCCGCGTCGCGGATGTCGATGTGCAGGGGCGCGCCCGGCAGGGGAACCGCGTGCGCGGCGGGCAGGCACAGATGCATGCCCCGGTGGACGGCGTAGACGTAGAGGGCTTCGGTCGCGGCAGCGAAAAGGTACGGACCGGGGATCTCTCCGGCCCCGGCCACGCGGACCGTGGCGGTCAGCTCACCCCGCGAGCGCGTCCCTCCTGTCGGGTCGATCCGGTCAACCTCCTCCAGCACGCTCTCCGGCCACGGTTGGAGGCGCAGCTCCGGTGGGAGGTGGGACTGGTCGTAGTCGTCACCCAGGACCGTGGCAGCGCGGCCCTGGGCCACGGCGGCCAGGTCGGCGGCGCGGAGCCGCGTCACCGGTGTGTGTGCCAGCGGACGGAGGTCCGGCGGATACGGCTCGGCGCAACCCCGGGTTTCGGGAGGCACCCGGTCGGACGTGCTCTCGGTGACCGTCAGGAGGGGACGGTCACCGTCGTACATGCGGAATGGGCGCTCGCCCGTCCCGCCACCCGGCCCCCAGTCAGTGCGGAGAGCACCGGGAACGGTGGCGACCGCGGCGTGCCACGTCACCTCGTACGTGCGCGGACAGAGCGGCTCCGCACCCGCGTCGCTGTGCTCCAGGGCCGCGAACGCGGCGGACAGCAGGGAGCGGGCGGGGTTACGCCCGTCGTACGGCCGCGCGTCCGGCGTCGGCGCGACGGCGACGGACGGCCTGTCCTCACCGTCCTCGTCGCTCTCGGGGCCGGTCCGGGAAGCGGGCAGCCGCAGGGCGAGGGCGTTGACAGGCGGTGAGGAGGCTGCCGCGGCGTCGTGGCGGGCCGCGGCTCGTGTCTGCCACCGGCTGATGGTGTGATGCGCGTCGAGAACCGAGGCATGGGCCCGCTGCAAGGCCAGGGCCATGCTCTGGGTCAGCTCGTGCGGGTCCTGGGCGCTGTTCGGTACGGGCCGGGCATCTTCGCCAGGGCCCGCACCAGAGCTCCTCTCCCCCCGTACGGGCGGAGAGCTCCTCTCCCCCCGTACGGGCGCCGTGTTCGCCGGCAGGTGGAACAGGGGCTCGCCGTTGAAGGAGAGGACGTCGTCTTCCGCGCCGGGGCCGATCCGGTCAGCCACGGCTGCCCTCCAGGGACGCGGACGCCGCGGTGAGCAGGCGGACCGCTTCCTCCTCGGTGATCCGGAGCATCCTGAGCCCGCTCCACCGCTGAAGGACCCTGCCGGAGCTGTCGCAGGCCGTGGCGGTGCAGTACACGTCCATCGCTCCGACCTCCTGGGCCTCAGCGACGATGACGAACGGTTCGTCGTCGGGCAGCGGGCTGAACAACTCGATCTTCTCCGCGCTCACCGGCCCGCAGAAGTCCTGCGCGGACGTGCACCACGCGAGGCCGGCGGCTTGCAGCAGCAGATCGGCCAGGCCCGGACTGAACAGCTGACCGGCGTATGCGCCGTGAGCCAGCACGGGGTCGGCGAGGCACGCGGTGAGGATCAACCGTCCGTCGACCCACTGTTCCTTCGCGCGCAGACCGGCCAGTGACGGGCCGTGGAAGAGGGGCCCCTCGACGTAGGCGGGGTGGAGTTCGCTGGTCAAGTCCAGCGGCGGCAACTGCATGCGGGGAGCGGGCTCGTCGCGCTCGGCGAAGCTGAGGACGCCGTCGAAGTGCAGGGTGGTCGCGCGGCCGTCGGCGCGGTGCGCGGTGACCCGCGCCTCCTGGCCCGAGGGGTCGGGCGTCAGCCGCACGCTGATGCGCTGGGCCTGGTGGCCGTCGAAGTACACCCCGCGATTGATGGTGAAGTCGCGGCACTCGATGACGGGCCGGAGTCCGCCTCCCGCCCGTTCCGCGGTGTGCAGGGCCCAGCCGACGGCCGCGGTCATGGGCAGCAGCGCGTGGCCGCCGATGCGGTGGTCGCGCAGCATCGGTTCCCGGTCGAGGCCCTCCAGGCCGCGCGTGGCGGTCAGGCCCGCGGCGGGCAGCTGCGTCTCCGCGTGCAGCCACGGGGTCGCGGGGCCGATGACAGTGATACCCCGCATCTCGGGATCGCGCCGCATCTCCGTGCAGAAGTGGCTGCGGCCGGCATCCCGGGAGAGCACCGGAACACCGTTTTCCTCGAACAGCTGGTGTACGGGCGCGGCCATACCGCCCTCCCACGGACCCCAGGCCAGGGGGGTGACACGGCACTGCGGGTGCGCCGCCTGGTAGGCGCAGGCATAGCGGTTGACTGCCTCGTTCGCCAGGGCGTAGTCGCTCTGCCGGACGTTTCCCCAGATGCCGCTGACGGAGGAGAAGACCACCAGATGCCGCAGGCGGTCGGTGTCGAGGGCGGCGAGCACGTGATGGAGGCCGGAGACCTTGGTGTCGATCACCCGGGCGACCGACTCACCGTCCATCTGGCTCAGGGGCTGGTCGCCCAGGACGCCGGCACCATGGATGACTCCGGTGATCGTGGACGCGTACGGGGCGAGCGCGGCGGCCACCGACTCCGCGTCGCGGACGTCCGCGCTCACGTACTCCACGGTTGCTCCACGTTCGCGAAGTTCGGCCATGGTGGCGCGGATTGCCCGCTGACTGATGACGCGCTGGACCTGGTGCGTGATGGCGGCCCGGGTCTCGGGAGCCCGGGACTCCCCGCCCTCTGCCTCGGTCCGTTCTTCCAGCGCCGTACGCAGCGAGTCCGGGCCGTCCAGCCCTCGGGACCACTCCGGTTCGTCCGCCAGCGGGGTCCGGCCGAGCAGGACGTAGCCGCACCGGTGCTCCGCGGCGAGCGCGGTGACGCACCAGGCGGTGATGCCCTGGGCTCCCCCGGTGACCAGCAGCACGTCGCTCTCGGCCAGGGGCGCGGTTCCCGCCGGCGCGGGCAGAAGCGCGTCAGACGTGCCCGACAGCCGCGGAGTGCGACGCTGTTCGCCGTCCCAGGCGACTTCCCGTACGTCGGTGGCCACATCGTGCAGCTCGGCGAGGAACGCCTCGGCGACCGCGTGGAGTGGCAACTCGGGGGCGTAGTCCAGGGCCCGGCAGAACACTGGGGCCATCTCCAGCGCCGCTGTCTTGACCAGGCCACCGAGGCCACCGGCGAGGGCCGCGACCGGGTCGCCCCCCGCACCGGCGAGTCCGAGGGCACCGTCGAGCTGGGTCACCGTGACGAACGCGGCACGCGGGCCCTCCCGCGCTGTCTTCGCGAGCGGGGCCTGGGCGTACTTGGCGGTCAGCACGGAGTGCCGCAGCCGCGCAACGGCCTCCTCGGCGCTCGTGCAGCGCGACCGGCTCACCGGCAGCAGGCACAGGTCAAGCCGGGAGCAGTCGGCCGGCATGGCCGCGAAGGCGGCTTCCAGCGCGTCGTCCGTCCAGTCCTTGAGTGAACCGCCGCTCGTGTCGTCGCGTGAGACGCCCGGCAGGCGCAGGTGATGGGTACGCCACCCGCGCGCCCGCAACGAGCCGGCGAGGGCGGCCAGTTCACCGCCGTCGTCCAGGACGAGTGCGCAGGGCTGATCCGTGTAGGCACCGGCGCGCTCGTCGACCGCCGGGGCGGTCCGCAGCGTGACGAACGCCCGTCGCAGTTCGACCTCGCCCAAGTGGCGCAGGGACGAGCGGGAGGCGACGAGGGTTTCCATGAACATCTCGCTCAACTCACCGATGGTGCGCGCCTCGGTGAAACGGAACAGGTCCTCACGCTTGATCGAGGGGTACAGACGCCACAGCTCCGCACCGATCTCCACCTGCTTGAGCGAGTCGATGCCGAGGTCCTCCTGGATGTACATGTCCGGTCGCAGCATGTCGAGGTCGTAGCCGGTCTTCTCCGCCACGACGGCCCGGCACGTCTCGGTGATCTCCTCCAGCGACAGACCGGTCACCTCGCTCAGCGCCTGGTCCGGCCGGTCGTTCTCACCTGCCAGCAACTGGGCCAGCACCGAGCGGCCTGCGGACGGTGTGCCGTCCTGCGGCTGTGCCAGGCCTTGGGGTTCAGGACTCCCGGTCGGCTCCCACTGGGCCGGTACCTGGTGGGCGTGACGCTGTTCCGTACCGTCGCCGGTGCCACGCAGCAGATCAGTGACGGCCGCGGCCGCCTGCGCGTGTGCCTCGCTGAGGGCCTGACCGTGGTCGGTGATCGCCGTCACGGCGGTGACGAGCGCCTGATCGACCTCCCCGTGCGCTGTCCGGGTGCGCAACAGGTCGGTGAGCTCCTTGGTGGTGTCCGTCTGCTGGTGCAGGAAACGCGTGTGCGCGGCGAGATGATCGGTGGCCACACGGGTGAGGGCCGTGATGTCCGCGGTGACGGCCGGGAAGTCGCCGCTGTCCGCCGCGCGTGCGGGAGCGGCCTCGGCGACAGGAGCGGGCCTGTCGACCGGTGCCGCGGACGCCATCTCCTCGATGCACCGCTCGTAGGCGTCGCGGCGGCTTTCCACCGCGAACATGGGGCCCTCCAGCAGACGGCTCACCGACGAGGGGGTCGGCCGGGGCGGAGCCGCAGGGGCGTCGTAGCGGTTGATGTCGTGCACCGGCATCCCCAGGACGGCCAGGCGCAGCGCCGCTTCCTTCAGGTCGCTCGCGCCGCTCGCCGGGTTTCCCGCGTCGCACGGCACCGTCTCCACGTCCCGCGCCGTCAGTGTGCGGGTCACCAGCCGCGTCAGAACCTGGCGGGGGCCGAACTCGACGAACACGCGGAAGCCGTCCTCGTACATCTCCCGCAGGCGGCCCTCGAAGTCCACGGGGCGCCGCAGTTGCTGGACCAGCACCCCGCGGCTCGCCTCACTGTCCGCCCCGTAGGCGGCGCCTTCCGTGTTGGCGTACACGGGCAGTCGCGGTGGCCGGAAGGCGGCGTCGGAGCATGCGGCCTGGAAGGGTACGAGGGCGTGGTCGACCAAGGACGTGTGAAAGGCCGCGGCGACCGGCAGCAGCCGTGCCGTTACGGCGGCGTCCTGACAGGCCCGCACGAAGCGTCGCACCTGGGCCGCCGGGCCGCCGATCACCTGTTCGTCGGGAGCGTTGTGGTTGCATACGGCCAACCCCGGGTGGCCGTCGGCGAGCATGTGCTCGGCCGCCTCACGCGTCAGACGGACAGCCGCCATCGCTCCGGGGTCGGGGCTGTCAGCCGTTGGACGCATGGCGCGTCCCCTGGCCTGCGCCAGCCTGAAGAAGGAGTCGTCGTCCAGGACACCGGCGGCCCACAGGGCCGTTACCTCACCGAAGCTGTGTCCGAGCACTCCGGCCGGGGCGAAGCCCAGTTCCCGCAGGAAGGTGTACTGGCCGGCCGCGAGGGCCCCGACGGCCGGTTGCGCGTAGTCGGTACGGCGCAGGCGCTCATCGGCGCGGGCCACGTCGCCGCCGGGCGGTGGGAACACTGTGCGGGCCAGCGTGTCGTCGGCCGGGGAGAGCGCGTTGGCCTTGTCGAACGCCGCTCGTACCGGGGGGATGGCGAGCAGGGCGGACAGCCCCATGTCGACGTACTGGCTGCCCTGCCCGGCGAAGAGCGCGGCGACCTTCGCGTCGGCCGGCAGCGCCGTTCGGCGGTAGTGGATGCCAGGGGGGTCCTGCCCCGTCTGCGGGCCGTCCAGGTAGCGCACCGCCGCGGACAGCAGTCCGCTGTAGTGCTCCTCGTCCGCGGCGACGAAACCGAGCCGTGCGTGACCGGCCGGTACGGGCCCTTCGTCGGGTACGTCGCCACGCCGCAGCCGTTCGAGAAGGTCCTGGGGCTCGGGGGCGTGCCACAGGTAGGCGCGCGGGGTGCGGTGCAGGACCCGCTCCCGGCGGCCTTCGGTGGGTACGTGCTCCTCCAGGACCGCGTGGTAGTTGACCCCTCCGAAGCCGAAGGCCGACACCCCTGCACGTCGGACCGGCCGGGCGGGGTCGCGCACCCAGGGCCGGCATACCGTGTTGACGTATACGGTGCTGTCCTCCCGGCCGGCGGGGCCGGTGGGATGGTCGACGTTCAAAGTGGGCGGCAGGACCTGGTGGTGCAGGGCCAGAGCCGCCTTGATCAGTCCGGCAGCGCCGGCTGCCGCCTTGGTGTGTCCGATCTGGGATTTGACGCTGCCTACGGCTACATGACGGCTCTGTCCCGGTGCGGCCAGGAACGTCTCCAGCGCGGAGAGTTCCACCTCGTCGCCGGTGGCCGTCCCGGTGCCGTGGGCCTCGATCAGTTCAACGGTGTGCGGGGAGCAGTCCGCGTCCTGGTATGCCCGGCGCAGGGCTGCCAGTTGCCCCTCGGCGGAGGGGGCGTAGATACTCTTGGCGCGTCCGTCGCTGGAACTGCCCAGGCCCCGGAGCACGGCGTAGATCCGGTCCTTGTCGCGCTCGGCGTCCTCAAGGCGCTTGAGCGCCAGCATGCCGATGCCTTCACCGATCAGCGTGCCGTCGGCCGCGGTGTCGAAGGGGCGTACGCGCCCGCTCAGTGACAGCGCGGGGGTCTGGCTGAAGCACATGAACGCCACGACCGAGTTGTCGGCGTCACATCCGCCGGTGAGCATAAGGTCGGCTCGGCGGCACAGCAGTTCGTCCACAGCCGCCCGCACGGCGGCGAGCGAGCTCGCACAGGCGGCGTCGACCGTGTGGTTCGCGGCACCGAGGTTCATGCGGTTGGCGATCCGGCCGGACACCACGTTGCCCAGGATGCCCGGGAAGGAGTCCTCCGTCCATGACGGCAGCGCTTCCAGATACGCCCGGGTGAAGCGCCGTACGACCTCCTCGGACGAACCGAGATCCCGCAGGATCGCCGCGCTGGTCGGCACCATCAGGCGGGCCGCGAGGGGGACCAGGGTGGAGTTGCCGCCACACACACCGAGCACAACACCGGTACGGCCCGGGTTATACCAAGGGGCGTCGTCGCAGCCGGCGTCGGCCAGGGTGTCACGGGCCACGAGGAGGCTCAGCAACTGAACCAGCCCGATGGAGTCCAGCGTCCGCGGTGGCATACCGAACTCGCGCGGATCGAACATGGTCGGCGAGAGGAACCCGCCGCGGCGCGCGTAGGTCTTGTCCGGGGCGAACGGGTCGGGGTCGTAGTGGTCGGAAGGACTCCACCACTTCGGCGGCACCTCGTCGATGCAGTCCCGGCCCGACACGATGTTGTCCCAGAACTCACCGAGCCCCGCTGCTTGCGGGAACAGCCCGGACATCCCGACGATCGCGACCGGGTCGCGGGCGAGACGACGATCGATCTCAGGGGTGCTCACCAGGTACCTCTATTCCCGTAACGGCCAGGATCCATGGCCCTCGCCTGCTGTGACTCTGCCCAGGACGACAGCGCCTGGCGGACTTCCGCCCGCCCGGGCCACCTGTTGTGTGAAGTCCCCTCCCGCGACCGTCGCCGTGAACAGAACCACCACGGGCGGGGCAACGGTCCGGACGGCGGACAAGAGCGACTGCCGGGCCGGGAGGCGCCCTCGCATGACGTCTTCCTTTCCGTGGGAACCGCGATTGTTTCGGAGCGTCGACCACTTCACCAAACTCGCCCTGGGCCGAACGGGTTTCGAGAAGGACCGTGCGTCAGCGTCCGCTTAAAACGTCGGTAAGGTGCAAGGCTGGCCGAGCGAATTGAAGCCGGTCCGACAACAGGACAAAGACCATGCCCGCGTTACGCGGCACCGGCGCGCGATCCGTTGTCCGAGCTTCGCTACGCACCCGAGCCATGGCCGTCATCGCCGCGACCGTCGCCCCGGCTGGAACCGCTTTCTCGGTGAAGGAGCATGAGATAAATGAGCATTTCTTCGCCTCGGCCAATGGGCCATACCGACGCGGGCAAAGTCGCGGACCGGTTGCTGACCGCCTCGGCCGGCCACCGGTACGACTCCGCCTCGGACATCGACTGGACCTTGCCGGTACTGGAGGATGCTTGGTGCTGGCAGCCGGAAAGGCTATCGCTCTACGGCACACCGCTGTGGGAGAAGATGGACCACCGACAGCGCCTCCAGTTGTCGCGCGGAGAGTTCGTCAATGCGCTGAGCACCGCGATCTGGGTCCAGTTCTGCCTGATCCGGATGCTGGCCCGCCATCTGAGCGCGAAGGACGTCACTGACAGCCGGAGCCGTTACGCCCTCGTCGAGATGGGTGAGGAGCTCGGGTATTCCCTGATGTTCGCGCAGGCGGTCCGCGCCCTCGGCTCCCCCGCCTACCGGCTGGCCGCCAACGCCCCGTTGAGCCTTCGAAGTGTTCGAGAAGATCCTTCTGCGAGGCCCGGGCCTCTTCGCCCTCACACTCGTGGCGGAAGAAGTCTTCGACCGGTGGCAACAGGCAACCATGAGCGACGAGCGGGTGCACCCGTTGATCCGGCAGGTCTGCCGCTTCCACGTCATCGAGGAGCCGCGACACGTTCGTTTCGCCCGGCCGGAGTTGGCGGACGCCGTCGTACGGACATCCCCCGGCCAGACTCGCCCGTCATCGTCAGGTGACGGCCCTCGCCGCCTGCCTCTTCATGAGTATGTCCACCAGCCCGGAGATGTATCGAGCCGTTGGCCTCGACCCCGGAGGAGGCAGTCCGCCAGGCCAGGCGCAACCCGCACTTCCGGCAGACAAACCTGTGGCTCGGTGAGAAGTCGATCAGCTACCTGGCCGAGATCGGCATGATCAGCGAGCGCGAGCACCGCTGGTGGAGGCGGGCGGGGCTGATGAGGTGATGGCCGGCGCCAGGGCAGTCACTCCGTGATCTCCGGTTGCGCGCCGTACTCATAGCCACCTCCACAGCCATGACGGAGCGTCACCGGGTCACGGCAAGGGGGTTCGCGTCGACTGCACGGTACGACTGACGGGCTCGGCGCAGCGCGGCAGCGCCGGTGCGGCCATCAGGCCCCTGAGGGCCCGTCACCGTTGGCGGCTCAAGTCTTCCTCGGACGGCTGTACCGGACGCTCGCGGTGAGGAAGAATGCTCGGCATGACGACTTGAAGAGCACCGGCCGGGCGGCAGCCCTGGCGCAAGGTCGCAAGTGGGTGGACCGTTGTCGACGGTGGACGTCGCATCTGCCACGCCTGTGCAACACCAGTCCGCTCCTACCGACTCCGCTTCCATCCGCCGGAGTCCTCCCTGTTCGAGCGATGCATCGGACTTGCCTGGTGCTCTAGTTGCAGGATCTACTCCGGCAACATGGTGCAGGTCCCGCGAAAGCGAGTGCTGGTCGACGCCCTGGCTTCTCTCCCCCCGGAGCAACGGGAGCGGCTTCTTCGTTCGGAATCGGGACTCGTCGCGTTCCTGGACCGCCGGGCGCAAGACGGCGGCACTGGCTGAGGTTTGTCCCTGGGTAAGGGCGTGAGCTGGGGCGTTGCTTCCGAGACTCCGTTCGGCAACCACCTCGGCGAGTCGGTCCTGGCGGTGTGTGCTGTTCGTACGAAGAAAGCTGGCTGTGCATGTGGGACGAGGCGAAGTCAACGGACGGGGCCATCGCGGTAGTCGGGGCGGCGTGCCGCCTTCCCGGCGGCATCGGTGACTTGGACCAGCTCTGGGCCACGCTTCGGCAGGGCCGCGACTTGGCCGGGGAGGTGCCCGACGACCGGTTCGAGGCATCCCGGTTCGTCGATACCTCGATGCCGCGTCCCGGCAAGAGCTACACCGCCGCAGGCGGCTTCCTCGACGACGTCGCCGGCTTCGACGCCGCCTACTTCGGCATCTCGCCGAAGGAAGCGTCCCGGATGGATCCTCAGCACCGCTTGCTGCTGGAACTGGCCGTCGAGGCGCTGGACGACGCCGGAATCGTTCCCGAGCACCTGTCGGGCACCGACACGGCCGTGTACGTCGGGGTCTCGGACACCTCGTACGGCGGCCTGCAGATGATGATGCCGCAGGACGTCAACGCCTACACGATGTCGGGCGGTGCTTCCTCGATCTCCGCCAATCGCCTGTCCCACTTCTTCGACCTGCGCGGGCCGAGCATGGCGGTGGACACCGCCTGCTCGTCGTCCCTGGTGGCGCTTGACCGCGCCTGTCGCACCCTGCTCGACGGCAGCAGCCGCGTGGTGCTCTCCGCGGGAGTGAACGTCCTGCTCAGCCCGTACCACTACGTGGGGTTCTCCCAGGCGGCCATGTTGTCGCCGAGCGGCAGGTGCGCGTCCTTCTCGGCGGCGGCCGACGGGTTCGTGCGCACGGAGGAGGCGGCCTCGTCGTCCTGAAGAAGCTGTCGGACGCCATGGCCGACGGCGACCGCGTCCACGGAGTCATCCTCGCCAGCGCCTCCAACAGCGACGGCAGGACCATGGGGCTGGCACTGCCGAGCGCCGAGGCCCAAGAGGACTTGCTGCGTTCGGTGTACGAGCAGGCCGACGTCTCGCCGGACGAACTGGTCTACCTGGAGGCACACGGAACGGGAACCCTCGTCGGTGACCCGCTGGAGTGCCGGGCCATCGGCCGGGCACTGGGTCGCCACCGCACCGCCGGGGTACTGCCGATCGGTTCCGTCAAGACCAACATCGGGCATCTGGAACCGGCTTCCGGGATCGCCGGCCTGCTCAAGGCACTGCTCGTCCTCCGACACCGGGTGATCCCCCCGTCGCTGCACGCCTCCCCGCCCAGCCCGGACATCGATTTCGCGGGGTCGAACCTGGCGACCGCCGACAGCACGCGGCCACTGGACACGGCCGGGCGACCTGTCGTGGGGGTCAACTCCTTCGGCTTCGGCGGCTCCAACGCCCACGTCGTCCTCACCTCCGCGCCCGCCCCGCCGCCCGCCCCGCGTCAAGAACCCGGCGGCAGCCCCACCACGGATCACGAGCGGGCGCTTCCGGTACTGGTCTCGGCGCGCACCCCCAAGGCGCTGGCCGAGGCGGCCACGCGGATGGCGGACCGGCTTGCCGCGGCCCCCGCGCAGGAGTTCTACGACATCGCCCACACCTCCTGCCTGCGCCGGGGAACGCACCCGCACCGTGCGGTCGTCCTGGCCGGGCGCCAGGCCGCCGCACAGCAGATTCGGGTGGTCGCGGGCGGGCCGGCGTCCGACGGGGAGCCCGTGGCCGAGACGCCCGTGGCCGAGGAGCAGGCGCCGAGTTCCGATGGCCCGTTCCCGCGGGACCCGCCGGGAACCGAGGGGCAGGGGCAGTCACCGTTCGTCCCCTCGCCCCGGGAGGGGGGGCGAGGTCCGCGCCGCCCCTACCGCCGTCCAGGGCGTGTCTCGAGGGCGGATCACGTTCGTCTTTGCCGGCAACGGTTCGCAGTGGCCGGGCATGGCGGCCGACCTCCTTGAGCACGATCCCGTCTTCCGCACCGCCGGCACGCGGGTGGACGCTGCCGTAGCCCCCTTGCTGGGATGGTCGCTGGTCGAGGAGCTGGCAGCGCCGGCGGAGCGGTCGCGTCTGGCGCTGACCGAAGTGGCCCAACCGCTCCTGTTCGCCGTGCAGGTCGGCCTGGTGCGGATGCTGGAGGCACAGGGCATCGCGCCGCACAGCGTGCTCGGCCACAGCGTGGGCGAGGTCGCCGCAGCCCATGGCGGGCGCGCTGGACCTGGAGCAGGCCGTGGAGCGTTCGACCTTGCCGTTGGTCTGGGGCCGGTAGGCGCGGGTGAGCTTGCCGGTCGCGCCGAGGTCGGCCAGGTTGGCGCCAGGCGAAGCTGCGGTGGGGGCGGTAGCAGTGCGCCACTCTGTCGCGGTACGCCTCCGTCCGTGCGCGGGGACTGGAGACAACCGCGTCCCTGCGGCCCGATGCGCCGAGGTGGAATCAGCCGACCGGGTCCACCGTCTGTTCGGCGCGGGCAGCCGGCACGCTCCCCGCGGACGGGACCAGTGACTCGCCGCACCAACGGTCCAGGCCGAGACGTCGGTGGACGGCGGCGAGCGGGGGCGGCGCCCACCAGTTGGCGTGCCCGGTCAGCCTCATGAACGCCGGGACGAGCACACCGCGTACGACCGTGGCATCGAGCAGAACGGCCAGTGCCAGACCGCAGCCGATGAGCTTGAGGAGGGTGATGTCCGAGGTCACCAGCGGGAACAGGGCCGCCGCGAAGATGGCGGCCGCGATGGTGATCATGCGCCCGGTGCGGGCGAGACCGTCGTACACCGCCGCGCGGTGGTCGCCGCCGGCCCGGTACTCCTCCTGGATACGGGAGATGAGGAAGAGCTCGTAGTCGACCGAGAGCGCGAAGGCGGCTCCGAACACCAGGACCGGCATGGAGGTCTCCAGCTCACCGGTTACCGTGAAGTCGCCCAGCAGATGACGCAGATGCCCGTCCTGGAACACGTACACCATGGCACCGAAGCTGGCGCTCAGACTCAACGCGCCCATCACGACGGCCTTGACGGGGATCAACACGGAGCCGGTGAACAGGAACAGCAGCAGCAGGGTGGCGCCGACGACGATGCCCGCGGCCCACGGCAGGGTCCGCAGAACGGCGCCCTTGGTGTCGAGCACGCGCGCGGGTCGGCCCGCGACGTAGTGGCGGCCGGGGGACGGCAGGGCGCGCAGCTCTCGCACCAGGCTCTCGTCCCGGTTCGGCGGTCCGTCGACGGCCACGGCGAGCCAGGTGGCGCCTTGGGTGATGTACATGAGCGAGTCGGCCGAGGGGCCCGAGTGGAGCCGGCCGTCCTGGTACGTGCCCAGCGCCGTGACGGTCGCGCCGACGCCCGGCAGGGCGGAGACCGCCCGGGCGTAGCGGTCCAGTTCCCCTCCCTGGTCGATCACATCCGCGTCCGGAAGCAGTACGGCCAGGGTCCGCGTCCAGGGCAGCGGGAACTCCTCCTCGATGCGGGCGGCGGTGGCGTGGGACTCGGCCCGCGCGGGCAGGACGCGCTGGTCGGCGACGCCGAAACGTACGTGCGCGAAGGGAGCGGCGAGCGTGAGCAGGACGACCGCGGCGCTGCCGCCCACCAGCACCGGCCGGGTGGTGGCCTGGCGGGCCACGCGCAACCACAGGGGCGACCGCCGCGCGGTGATTCTGCGCAGGGGAGCGAAGAGGTCACCTCGGTCGATACGGGTCCCGATGACGACGAGCAGGGCGGGCAGCATCAGATGGGTGGTCGCCGCGGCGAGGACCACCACACTGATGCCCGCGAGCGCGAGGGACCGCAGGAAGCCCAGCGGGAACAGGAGGAGGGCACTGAGACAGACGACGACCGTGGCCGCCGAGTACAGCACGGTGCGCCCGACGGTGCGCATGGTGGTCTCGACCGCGTCGGAAGGTGTTGCCCCGGCCGCCAGTTCCTCGCGGTAGCGGGTGACGACGAAGAGGGCGTAGTCGACGGCCAGGCCGAGACCGAGTGCGGTGGTGATGTTGGCCGCGAACGCCGACAGCGGCATGAAGGTCATCAAGACTCTCAGCACGGCGAAGGTCCCGGCCACCGCGAGGCCGCCGACCATGGCGGGCGGGAGCGCGGCCGTCAGCGACCCGAACGCGAAGAGCAGGATCAGCAGCGCCGCGGGTACGCCGATGAGTTCGGCCTGCCACAGCTCCTGGCGGCTGAGCTGGGTGACCTGGGCCATGACCCAGGCGGGCCCGGTCACCGACACCCGAAGACGTCCGGGTCCGTCGCCTCCTTCATGCCCCTCGTGTCCGCCGTACCTCGCGGTCAGTTGGGGTACCAGTGTGGCCGCCAGCCGCGCGGCCTCGTCCTCGTTCCCGCGCAGATCGACCGTGACCAGAGCCGCCCGGCCGTCCTTGCTGCGGAGCCGGCCGTCTCCCACGGCCCAGTACGAGAGGACCTCGCCCACTCCGGGGCGCCGCCCGACCTCCTGGGTGAGAGCCCGCCCGGCGCGCGTGACCCTGGGGTCGTCGACGGGCGCGTCCGCCGTCACATGGAGCACCAGGTCCGGAATGCCCGCGCCGAAGCGCTGGTGGAGCTGGGCCTCGGTACGCGCGGCCTCGGTTCCCTCCGCGATGTAGCCGCCGTTGGAAAGTCGTACGGGGGCCGCGAACGCGGCGAGTACCAGCATCAGCCCGATCGCCAGCGCCCCCGCCAGCACCCACCAGGGGTGACGCACGCCCCAGCGCACCCGGCCGGCGGGCGATGGCGCCCCGCTCGCGGAACCTGACGGCGACCGCGGGACGTGAGGCCATCGCATGACGGGTCCTTTCTCTCAACCGGGACAACCCTGGTGAGGAGGACGTGTCATGGTCAAACGCCTATTGATCCATAAGAGTGATGAAATATCGGTACTCATACGCAACGGGCTACCTTGCGGTGCGTATCCCAGCGCTGGTTCACCGCACGGCGATCCAGCACAGCACCACGTACACGTCGACGTGGACACGCGTCCGGCACGAGCACTCCGTCCGGCACGAAACACCAGCAAGGAGAACCCCCATGCGCAGGACCGCTCTCTTCCGCTCCGCCACGGTCGCCACAGCGACCCTCCTCACGCTGCTCACGTTCAGCACCGGGAGCCAAGCCGAGTCGCGGATGCCGGCCGCCGCATCCGGTGTGCGGGCGCAGAACACGCTCTCCTGCACCCTCAACACGGGCCCCGGCGAGCGCATCTCCTTCTCCCCCGCCGTCTCCAGCACTCCTCGCTCCATCTCGGCCAGCGGCAGCGCCCAGTTGAACAACTGCTCCTCGTTCAACGGACGTCAGAGCCGTATCCGGTCCGGCAGGCTGACCCTGAGCGGGGCCGGCCGGGCGAGCTGTGCCCGCGCCACCGGGATCAGGGGCAGCGGCACCATCACCTGGTACTCCGGACCCCACCGCAACGGGCGGATCGTCGGCCGCTCCACGCTGAGGCTCTCGAGCAACGGCTCCCGCGGCTACACGCCGTTGGACTCCTTCCTTTCAGGCACCATCGTCTCCGGCCTCATGCAGGGCCACCCGTTCAGCGGCGTCGCGGTACCGACCAACGACGTCCGGCAGTGCTTCGGCAGCGGCGTCGGGTACGTGCAGGGCCGCGGCCGCCTCTCCATCGGCTGATCCGGCCGGACGGCCCTGCCCCGGGCGGCGGGGCGGGGCCGTGGTCGCCGGAGGCTGGGTCAGTAACGATGTCGATGACGACCACGGTGGTGACGAGATGTGCTGGTGCCAAGCAGCACCAGGGCGAGACCCAGGGGCGACAGGGTGAGCAGCAGGAACGTCATGAGAGTCCGTATGCCCGTCGCCGGTCGGCTGAAGCAGCCTTGTGCGTGGTGCTACTCGAATACGGTCACGCCTGGCTCACGTGTGCCGACTGCCGTAGGGGCCGGGCCCGGAGGACGTGCCGCAACCGCGCATCGCCCTCTCAGGGCATCAGCGCGGTACACGGGCGTCGTTGCGGATCCTGGCAGCGGTATCCGCGTTCTCGCCGAAGCTGACGCCCAAGCCGCCGTTGCGCAGCGCACCGGGGTCGAGGACGAGGACCTCACCGTAGGTGTAGTGATCGGCCCATACGCAGATGGGCGTCGTGATGATGTACTGATTCGCCCCTGTACGAATGTTCTGGCACTTCATCATGGCGTCACCCAGCCCGGAGGGATGCATCGTCTGGAGGGTGCCGACCAGCTTGGTGCTTCCGTTCGGTTCCGCGGCTGAGTTTTGAGCTATCTTCGCGAAGTGCCGGTCGATGACCTGCTCGGGGTCGCTGATCGTGCCCCAGGCGCCCGTCAGCTGGACAGTCTGCCGTGAGGCAGAGCTGCTCGACTTGTACAAGATGCGGACGGGCGTGGGGTTGGTGATGCCGAAAGCGGCGAAGTCCTCTTCGGCTGACTCCGGGACGGGACCCGTCAGGGTTTCGTCGTAGACGAAGGCCCCGCCCAGCACACTGCGCGGCGCGGTGAGCTGATACGGACGCGAATCGGCCGGCATAGTACTTCTCGTGCTGGCGGTGTTGCCGGTGTGATGGCCGTACACGTAGCCTCCCGCCGCAGCCGCTACCAGTGCGCACGTCACACTCACGGAGAGCAGCACCAACCGCGCTCTCGAGTGCGGCCGTGGCGGTGCCGGGTCGTAGGCAGGCCCGAACCCGGGCCCCGGCCCCTGCGGAGGTCCGTACCACCCACCAGGCTGCTGCTGGCTCACGTCCACACCCTCATTCCCCGAACCGCCCCGCGCTTCCTGTCCCCATCCTCACCCACAGACCGGCCGGAGCACGCACCGGCCCCCGGCCCCATCGTGCGTTCCGGGGCCGCCCACCGGCTGGGATCGAGTGAATGCTGTTCAGTCGGCGACGAAGGGGGTATATCCGACCGGGACCTCAGTGACCTGCAGATCGGAGAAGAGCAGGGACAGCCGGTGCGCGTTGGTTTCGATGAGGACGTCGTGGAAGTCGATCCCGAGGATGGCCGACCAACGGCGAGCGGTATCCGATGGGGGAAGCAGCTTTGCGCCGGGGTACATCGGATGCCACTTCACACCCCAGACGAACCCGTCGAGGTCCGCACCGGTCTCATGGTCGATGAGGCGGTCGTCCAAGGACAACCGCCATGTCTTTGCCGCTACTGCCGTCTCACAATGAGCCTCAATGCAGTACCGGAAGAGATACCGCCGGTAGGATGGCTCGACCCCCGTGCCCGGATCCGCCGCCATGTGGACGACGACCTCATAGTCACGCAGGTAGTTGGTGTAGCCGTGGTGCACCACGGCGTGATCAAAGGTCTCATTCAGTATCTGCTCAAGTACTGCGGCATCCATGCCGCAGTACTACCGCAAGTCCCGGCCTCCCCGGAAACCTGGACGCGGGGCAGTTCACCGCCCCGGTCAAACACCGCTGGTGGGCCATACTCACCCCTGGCCCGCGCCTACCGCAACCACCCGACTTCCCCGCCACCGTCCGCCCATTCCTCCACCGCCAGCGGTGGCAGTGACCACCGTGACCGGGCCGCGTCGAACGCAGCCCGCTACCCAGGACTCACATGCTCCTCCCGTTGTCCCCTCCGAGAGCGGGATGCCGGCCGACGGGCACGTCCACGAACTGGAAGCCATCCGCTACGTGCCGATCGCTGAGCATCCGCCGGCCACCATCGACTACTTCCGCGACGGCCGGTACACCTGCGGGTTCGGACTCAGGGAAGAGAGCCACCGCTGGGGTGCGGAGCCGGATCTGCTGCTGGCCGAGCTCGTCTCAGCAGGGATACTCGCGCCCGACGGGTATACGTACTGCGCGCCGGAAGGTGAGCATTACACGATCACCTATCGGCGCAGCCTCGCCGTAGTCGAGGCACACTTCAGCCTCTCCCTCTCCCCTGCCTGCCTGCCTCGATGAAGCCCGTCTGCCCGCCTATGCCGTACGAGGGGCTCAGCGCATGAACACTCAGGCGGACTCCGACCTGGACACCATCCGCAGCTGGGCCCAAGCCCAGGGCTACACACTCGACAGGATAGGCCCCAAGCGAGTCCCGGCCGACATCCGCGAGGCGTACCGCAGAGCCACCGGCATCTGAGGCGCGCGTCAGGAGAATGCAGTTGAGGTGATTCCGCCAGACCGGCACACTCGCCCGATGAGCCACCCCCAGATCGAGGCCATCATGGCGAGATGGGCCCACACCGGGGAAGGCCTGGAAGGCCGCTGCTTCTGGTGCCCGGACGAACACATCGTCCGCGACGCCGGCATCAGCAACATGATCGGCGTCCTGGCCGGTCTGGCCGAGAACGGCGAACTCGCACAAGCCCTCCACCGTCTCGAAGACTGACTACGCAGAGGCCGCCTTGCGGTGACGAGATGCCCGTTGGGGAGCCAATTCGCGATAACCGCCGAGGGGGGTGACTCGGCGGCGACTGCATAATTGTGTGGCTGTTGCGATCACCGTCGGCCAGAGTCGGCTCCTGCGCGCCACGTCCCCGGATCTGGGCCCTGTGAGGCCTGGGGCGGGCTGGCGCACGGTGGGGAATTCTACACAGCGGCAGAACGTAAGCACGCGGGCCAACGGTGGCAAGTCGTCCAGCCGTTGAGCGACCGGCAATGGGGAGGGGTTGTGGGGATGGTGGCGGGCAGACGTCGGACGCGGCTGGTGTGGGCGGGCGCGGGCTTGGTGATGGTGGCCGGGTGCGGTGGCCGCGGGCATGCGTCGCAGACCGAGGGTGATCGGGCGGGGGTGGCGGCGTACGCGAATGTGGAGGCGGTCCCCGAGCAGCTGGGCCTTGACGGTACGACGATTACCGTGGGGGATTCCAAGGCCCCGGTGACCGTTCATCTGATGGAGGACCCGCGCTGTCCGTACTGTGAGCAGTTCGAGCGCACCGGTGGCGGGCCGGTACTGGCGGCGGCGGTGGTACGCCGGGAGGTGCGGGTGCAGTACACGATGGCGTCGTTCCTGGACGACCGGCTCGGTGGCGGCGGTTCCAAGCGAGCGGTCAACGCTCTGCGGGCGGCATTGCAGGCGGGGAAGTTCACCGAATACCACGCCGTGCTGTACAGCAATCAGCCGACGGAGGAGACGGACGGTTTCACCACCGCACGCCTCCTCGAACTCGCCGCCCGGGTGCCGGGGTTGCGCAGCCCCGCCTTCGACAGCGCCGTGAAGACGATGAAGTACCGGGCCTTCGTTACGGCATCGGAGGAGGATTACGAGGCGAAGGGAACCGAGGAAGGCGTCGGGCCGGGTACACCCAGCGCCAAGATCGACAACTACCCCCTCCCCTCCAACGCCATCCTCTACGACGCTCAGGCCTTCACCGAACTCTTGCGAGTCTCCCGAAGCGAACAAGGTTCCTGAGCCGCCATCGGACGAGCCGCGCAGACCCCTGCTTCGCTGGCGAAGTCCTGTCCGATGGTGCGGAACCGCATGCCGATCCGCCGATCCTCCTCCAGCCGCTCGAACTCGGTGAAGGTTGCGTTCAGATCTTCCAGCGAGTTCACCCGCGGCACTGGCAAAGGTAATTGCGTCGGAAGTATCCGACCTGCCCTTCCACCCCGCCCTTCTCATGGGCCCCACGCAGCCCCGGCTCGCAGTAGAAGGGGACGAACGCGAAGTGCCGCCTGAAGTCCGCCCACTTGGGGGCTCTCCCTGGACGGCCTTCGCCATATCGGTGTCATCACCCAGGAGCCGTACCTCTTCCACGGCTCGATCCGGGACAACCTCCGCCTCGCGCGACAGAACGCCGCAGACTCCCAGCTCCTCGCAACCGGCGCGACGGCCCAGATCCTGGACACAGTCCATCAGTTGCCGCAGGGGCTGAGCAGCGTCATCGGAGGCCGCGGCTACAGCTCTCTGGAGGGGAACGCAAGCGCCTGGCCATCGCCCGCATGCTGCTGCGGGAGCCGGAGATCGTCGTCCTGGACGAGGCCACCTCACACCTGGACAACACCACCGAGCACGCCCTCCAAGAGGCCCTGCGTCCCTTCCTGCGCAACCGCACCTGCCTGGTCGTCGCCCACCGGCTCTCCACCGTCCGACACGCCGACTTGATCTTGGTGCTCGCAGACGGCGAGGTCACCGAGCAGGGCACGCACACCGAGCTCCTGCACCATGACGGCCTGTACCGGCGGCTCCTCAGCGCCCAGCCTCCACCACGCGGCCCGTCCGGCTGAGGGAAGGCCCGACGGCTCTTGACTGGCCGTACTGCAGGTGAGCGGAGTCGAGGATGACGCTCCAGGGTCACCCCGCGGAACGGCTTGCTCCGCACGCCAGCCTGACGCGTACCACCCCAACCGCGGTTTCCGACCCGCCCGGGCGCTCAACGTGCCGCCTGAACCGTTCGCACCACCGCTTCCGGCAGCTTCGTCCCGCTGTCGAGCACCGCCCCGGCGAGCTGCGGCGCCGTCAGGCCGACCGCCGTCGACAGGTCCGCGTTCACCAGCCGGGTGCCTTTGAAGTACGCGCCTTTCATGCTCGCCCCGCGCAGGTCCGCGCCCCTGACGACAGCGCGTTCCAGATGCGCGCGGTCGAGCCACGCGCCGGTGAGGAAGGAGTCGCGCAGCCAGCCCTCCTCCAGGTGGGCACCGGTCAGATTGGCCTTCTCCAGATGGGCACCGCCCAGGCGGACCCGTTCCAGCCGGGCGTTCTGGAGGTCGGCCCCGCGCAGATCCGTACGCCGCAGGTCGATACGGAACGGCTCCTCCACCTGCGGGCGTCTGCCCAGGACCGTCAGCGCGGCCTGTACGGACTCCTCCGGCATCGCATTGGCGGACAGCTCCGCGTCGGGCGGCACCGGCACCTGGTCGCGGACGAACGCGGCCAGGACCTCGACCACCGTGAGGTGGTCCTTGGCGGAGTCCCGCATGATCCGCTCCAGCGCGTAAATACCGCCGAGCCGCTCGACCGTACGCTCGGAGGCGAGGAGCTTGATGGCCTCCACATAGCGCCCGGTCACCTGGCCGTCGCGGGCGATCTCCGCCTGCTCGCGGTCGCGTTCGCGGGTGTGGCGCAGCGTACGGTCGGTGTAGTAGAGGCCCGCACCGGCGACCGCGCCAGCGCCGAGGGCGACGAGTGTCGTACGGAATCCGGTGATCACCACGCCGTCGGCGGGCTGGAGGTCGCGGTGGCGCAACCGGCCGCCGTCGAGCCACCACGGCCCCCGCCACAGCAGCAGGGCGTAGCCGACGAAGGCGACGGCCAGCAGCGCGAGGACCAGGGCACGCGTCCAGCTCCGTTTCATACGCGGGAGCATGTCCTCACCACCGGGACAGTATGCGCGGCGGCCGCTCGAACCGACCGGGGCTCAGGCAGAGGTTCAAAGACAGGCTCTTAGCTTGTTCTTGAACCTCACGTCGCTGCGGAGTGCTTGCCGGTGGGGAAAATGCGGTGCGTGCCGGCACCACGCTAGGCAGACTCGCGGACATGACTGAGAAGATCACCCGCATCAACCCCGAGCAGCTGCATGAGACGCCCGGCTACCACCACATCACGGTGGTAGAGGCAGGACGTACGGCCTATCTGGCGGGACAGTGCCCGCTTGATCGGAACGGTGACCTCGTCGGTGCCGGTTCCCTCGAGACGCAGGTCGACCAGGTGGTCGCGAACGCGCTCACTGCCCTGGCCGCGGCGAGCGCCCAGCCGCAACACGTGGTGCGGTCAGTGATCTACGTGCGGAGCGACGAGAGGGACATGCTCGGAGCCGCATGGCGTCGGCTCACCGAGTCTGCCCTGGGGCCGGCGTTCACCACCGCCAGCACGCTCTTGGGCGTTGCCCAGCTGGGCTTTTCCGGACAGCTCGTCGAGGTGGATCTCACCGTGGCGCTGCCTGACTGACTTCGAACGGCGTATCGATGGGTAGCCCAGCTGGGCATTCGCCGGACGCTGGGGCGGCCTTCGTCTGATCATGCACTCCAACCAAGGTGCACGTGACCACGACGAGGGCCCTGAGGGTGAGTCTGCTGCCTGATGCTGCTGTACGGGAAGCGTTCGCGGAAGCCTCACGCTTCCGGGAGGAGTTGTACGCGTGTCTGACCGTGCGGGGCGATGAGCTGTGCGAGCTGGCGGACGCGGTGCTGTGTGCTCCGGGTGCGGTGCACTCGGCGGTGGAGCTGACGTGCTGCCCGAGCGCCGGCGTGGGCATGGCGCTATGTACGACGGTCTCAACCAGGGCCGGATCGACAGCGGCCGGCTGCGGTCGCTGCTGGCCGGCCTGCCGCTGCCCCGCTTCCCGGACGGGCGCCTGGTGCTGGCGGTAGACGTCTCGCCGTGGCTGCGGTCAGACGCGCCGTGTTCGCGGGAGCGGTTGTTCTGCCACGTCTACGGCCGGGCCAAGACGGCTTCGCAGCTCATTGCGGGCTGGCCGTACTCGTTCGTCGCGGTGCTGATGATGGGTGCCACGTCCTGGACACAGATTCTGGACGCGGTCAGGCTTGGCCCAGCCGACGATGCCACCGCGGTCACCGCCGCCCAGCTCCGCGATGTCGTCGAACGGCTCGTCGCGGCAGGCCAGCGGGCGCCGGGCGAGCCGGACATCACCACCGTGACCGACGCCGGTTACGACGTCACCCGCCTGGCCTGGGTCCTGCAGGACCTGCCTGTCGAGCTGGTCGGCCGCGTCCGCGGCGGCCGTGTGATGCGGCTGCCGAAGCCGCCGCGCGTCGACCCGAAAGGTGGCCGGCCGCCGAAGCACGGGCCGGAGTTCCGCTTCGCCAAGCCTGAGACCTGGCCCGAGCCCGCCGTCACCACCCACACCGCCACCGCGAACTACGGCAAGGCCGTCACGCAGGCGTGGGACCGGGTCCACCCCCGGCTGAATCACCGGGCTGCCTGGCTGGACCATGAGGGCGACCTCCCTCTGATCGAGGGGACGTTGATTCGGCTGGAGGTCGGGCACCTGTCGAAGGACCGGGCGGCCCCAGCGGTGTGGTTGTGGTCCTCGAAGACCGGCGCCGACGACGCGGACGTCGACCGGGCCTGGCAGGCGTTCCTGCGACGCTTCGATCTGGAGCACACGTTTCGGCTGTTCAAACAGACGCTGGGCTGGACCCGGCCTCGGCTTCGGGAACCGGAGGCGGGCGGACCGGTGGACGTGGCTGATCATCGCTGCCTACACCCAGCTCCGGCTTGCCCGTTCGGTCACCCGCGACCTGCGGCATCCCTGGGAGAAACCGGCGGCACCGCACCGGCTCACATCCGCGAGAGTCCGGCGGACGTTTCGGAACCTCCGCCAGCACATGCCCTGCCCCGCCAGGGCACCGAAACCCCACTGGCCCGGCCCTGGACGGCCGCCCGGCACCCCGAACAGGCACCGGCACTAAAGATCAAGTTAGTACTGCAGCCGCAGTTGACGTGACTGCCCGCGAGCCGCTCGTTGCGCCAGTCATGAGTGGGGATGTCACGGTTGACGAGGTGCACGGCTGGACTGCGGGCCTGGATGGTCTGCACGCTCGGATCAGCGCCGAGCCGGTCAGGAGAAGACCCTAGTGCTGCGCGAGGATCACGAGAGCGACGACCGCCACGACGACAACGGCTACGGCTACGGGTACGACGAGGCCGATCACGGTGGGAGTCAGCCGGTCCCGGAACTGCTTCGGGGGCCGGACCCGTGCGGTCTGGTCCGTGCTCAGCTCGGGCCGGACCCGTGCGGTCTGGTCCGTGCTCAGCTCCCACCAGTTGACGACCCGCTGGAACTGCTCGTCGAAGTCGGGGGCGGGATGCATGTCGCTGTGGTAGAGCCCGGGCAGCGAACGACGCCGCCCGCCCTCCAGGAATATCCGGACCGCGTACGACGACGAGGCCTGGCCCTTGGTCTCGCGCACGTCGATCCACCGGATCTCGTGCCAGGGGTAGGTGCGGCCATGCCCAAGGCCCCAACAGATGGTTATTCCGTCGGCCCCGACCCTGCTCCAGCTCCGGGACGACAGGAGGAGAAGCGGGGCGAGGAGGGCGATGCTTCCGCCCGTCAGCCAGGAGAAGCCCACCGCGCCGAGCTTGACGAACGCGGCGCACCCCTCGACGACCAGGACGGCAAGTGCCAGCACCACGTACGACTTTGCCGGACGATTCCGGTCCATCGCCCGGAAGTTCAGTTCGATCACACCCGGCACCCTACGCTTCCGGCCTCGGCCGCGAAACGGCCGGGCGGGCGCATCACTGGCAACCCGTCAGGACTAGCGTTGTCAACCTAGCAGTTACGGGGGTCGGTGACCGCGGCGGCGGTAGTGGCTGGTGCGGGCGCGATGTTGGTGGCGCCGACGCCAAAGGGACCAGCGCAGAATGTGCTCGACCTCGTGCCGGACGGCGTACGCAAACTTGGCCAGCAGGCGGTGGATCTCGTTCATGCTCAGTCGGATCAGGTCGGGGCCAGCTCCCCGTTTTTCGTGGGCCGTGGCGCGGACTGCGGCCAAGTGGGCGGCGGCTGCCATCGCGAGGGTGATGTGCCGGTACCAGGCCTGGTAGTGGCGGACCTGGTAGTGGTCGAGGCCAGCCTCGTTCTTCGCGGCCTGGAAGGTCTCCTCAATCGCCCAGCGGGCTCCGGCCGCATGGACGATGTCGGCCAGCGGGGTGCCGGAGGGGGCGTGCACTAGGTAGTAGGCCTGCTCGCCGTCTGCCAGGCTTCGGCGGATCAGCAGCGCATCGTCGAAGCCGTGGGCTTGGCCGGGCAGCAGTACCAGCGCCCAAGCGTACTCACGCCGGCCGTGGGCGCCGTCGCCGGCCGAGCGGATCTCCCAGGAGTGTTCGGGCAGGATCGCCGCAAGCGTGCGGGCGTTCTGGCCTCGGGGTCCCAGCCGGTGCTTGTAGGCGATAGCCAGCACATAGCTGATCTCGTGCTCGGTCAGCCAGCCCCGCAGGACGGGGTTCTGGCCGTAGGCCTCGTCACCGGTCACCCACCGGAACGGCACCCCGGCGGCCACTGCCCGGGCCAGCATCGCCTGGGCGAGCGCGGGCTTGGTGGCGAACGCGATCTCCTCGCCGATCCGGGCGTCGGCCCGACGCGCCGGATCCTCGGTCCATGCCGTGGGCAGGTACAGCTCGCGGTCGATCAGCGCCCGACCGCCCGCGGAGGCGTAGGCAAGGAACACACCCAGTTGGCAGTTGTCGATCTTCCCCGAGGTGCCCGTGTACTGCCTCTGGACTCCGGCGGAACGGACGCCCTTCTTGATGAACCCTGTCTCATCGACGATCAACACCCCGTCTCGCAAGGCGAGATGTACCAGGATGAAGTCGCGGACCTCGTCACGGACGACATCGACGTCCCAATCGGCCTGGTTCAGCAGCCGCTGTATGCCGTCCGGGCATCGCTCGCCGGCTTGCTCAGCCAATGTCCAACCGTTCTTGCGTTCGAGCGGAGCCAGAAGCCCCCGCATGTACTCCAGGACCCGGCGGCGTGGCTCTGATCTGCGGAAACAGTGGCTGATCCGAGCGTGCAGACCATCCAGGCCCGCAGCCCAGCCCTGCACCGCGTCCACCGTGACATCCCCACCCATGACTGGCTCAACGAGCGGCTCGCGAGCCAGTCACATTAACTGCGGCTGCAGACGAAAATCTTGTCAGAGCCACGTTCGGGTGTATGCCGACACCCCCTTGTTGCAGGAAGCAGCCAGCCTGGTAAGCGATTTACCTTGCTTTCGTTTCTTTGCGGAAAGGTGAAGGTGCGGCGGACTTGGAGCCCGCCGCACGCACTCTTAGGCGCGGATTTCAACCGCCAAAACGGTCACGTCAGGAACCGGGATCGACTGGCCGGGGTTGATCCAGACATCCGGGCTGCCCAGGATGGCGACTCGAGCTCGGTTCACACCCGATGTGATGTGATTGACATGATCTATCTGGAGATACGTCGTGGGGTCCGGTGAGCCTGCTATACAGGTCATTCTTCCGTCGTTGCCCCAGAGCTCAATGCCGTGGGACCAGGTCGGATACGGCGGGCAGGTCACGACCATGGACGCACTGGCCGGGCTAGCCGTCGCGAACGTCCCGGCGATAACAGCCGCGGCGGTCAAAACCCCCGCCGCTGTGCGCTTTTTGATACTTGGTGCCATCGTGTCACTAACTCCTCTTGCTCGTACTGCCGGAAGACCATCTGCCGAACGGTGGTGCGACTGGTGCGCCAGGTGGCAAACCCCGTCCTATGGCCAGAATTCGCCGCTCTTTGCGGGGCATGCCCTGAGCGCGGTGATCACCGGGCGTAATCCGTCCGGAGACCACCCCGTGTTCGCGGTCCGCAGTCCGACAGTGCTGGTGCGAGGAGTTGTCCACGTGACCGCGAGGTGATCCACGCAGGTCATCCACGGGGCTGAGGCCGGACAAGCGGAGTTGTCCGCGGACAACTGCGGGATTGACCGGGCGCAGGAGGTATGGAGTGCCCGGCCCCCACAGAATCCGCCGGCGTTCAGCTGCCGGCTGCCCTGCTCGCATTACGCCGGAGCTGCTGTCCCCGCCCTACAGGGCCGTGTGCGCGGTCCGGCAAGTCGCCGGCCCCGTACGGCTTTCGCCGGAAGCCACCACAGAGAGCGGCACTCACCAGGTGAGGGTGGTCAGTGTGAAGGGCTTCAGCGGATGCCCGACCACGTCCCGCTGGCTCCCGTGGTCGTTCACCACCGGGCAGGGCGCCGCCTAGAACTCCGCGCGCACTGCGCTCTTCGGAGGGCGACTGCTCTACTGACTGAGCGCGTCCGTCACCAGGCGGTTAGCCACGACAAGCGTGAGGTCGGGTACGGCTTTGCGCAGGGCAGCGACGGATTCGGCGTAGCCGCTGCCCGAATCGAGGCCGGCGTCCGAAAGGATTCCTCGGACCCAGTGCGCCAGGACATCGTCCTCGGTCCGTGCGCACTGGGCCTCTTATTGAGGGGGCCCAGTGGGCGAGCAGGATATCGCGCCGGTGGTTCTTCTGGCTGACGAGCACCCCCGACCACGGAAAATCCCTGGGTAGCCTGCGGCATTCGCGATGACGCGCCGTCAGCCTGGCACCCAGTGAGATCCCTCGTCTGGCAAGCCGCCGGTAGCAGATGGGTGTGGCGGCGATGCTGGCGAAGGCAAGGAGGTGTTCCGCCTTCGCTCGTAGCGCCGGTGCAGACGGCGGCATCCTGCAAGCCAGGCCACCGTCCGCACCGCAGTCCAACAATGTCGCCCCAGCACCGGGAGGACTCCATGCCCCTGCGCGCAATGCGCGGAGTGATGTTCCGCGAGCGCAGTCATTGCCGCAGGTGGTCGTAGTCGTACCCCTTGTCGTGAGTCGGGTCCCGCTCGTCCGGTCACGGCCCGGGGAGGCTGTGGCTGTGGCTGGGTGGGCAGAAGCCGCACGACGTTGTCCAGAGCAGTCAGCTGCTGCCGGTATCGCCGGTTCTCCGTGGTGAGTTGGTTCACGACGCGCACCAGGGCCTCGACGTCCTGGCGAAGCACGGTCAGTTCAGCTTGGTCCTTCTGCCGTAGGGTCTTTTTTTGAGCTTGACGACCTGCATTCGGAGTCGGAGCTCGACGTCCGTGGGCTGCCCCCGCTCTTTAACCTGGCGTAAAACTCGTTCTTCAGGTCCAGGTGACGCTGGGTGGGAGCGTTTCGGGGGACGCCGGCTTCCGTGGCGAGGGCGACGATCGACAGCGCGCCGTTCGAGTGCTGTGGAGTGCCGGGCAAGATGCCGTCCGTGGCGGCACGGATGCGGTCGCGTTCGTCCAGGGCTGGGGGCACCAGTCAGCTGCTTTCGTTCGTGATGCGGGTGACGTCGTGACGGTCGGCGGCGCGGCGCAGGGCGGTTGCACTTCGCTGCAGCCGTTCGGCGAGCGGGTCGGGGACGTGCACGGCCTTGGTGTCGAGTTCGTCAGCGCGTCGGCGGCGTTGTTCGGCTTGGTGGTCGATGCGTGCGATGTTCGCGCAGGTACTCAGGCAGCCGTCCAGCGTGGGGGTGTTGGTGGTGGTGTCGCGTCGGCAGAGGGCCTTGTCGGGCTTGTAGACGCACATCAGCATGGCGTGGGGATTGTCGTAGACGGCCAGGTTCGGGTTCTGCAGGACATCGCGGGCGGTTCGGGATGAGTCCGCCGGGGCGTCGGGCGATGTGCCAGGCCAGTGTTCGGCGAAGGCGGCTGGCGCCGATGGCTCCGTGCGGGTCCGGTGGGATGGTGTGCTCGGGCAGGTCCAGGCGGACGGCCTCGCTTTGGCCCAGGTGATGAAGTCCTCGATGCGGGTGTTGATGGTTTCCGTGTTCAGCGAGCCGGCGCCCGCCACAGCACGCTGTCCGTGGACACCGTGGTCGAAAAGCAGGCTGCCGCTGGGGACGAGACGTTCCAGGACTCGGATGGCGTTGACGACAGGCTTGATCGCCACCCAGGGAACATCGCGCATCACACCGGCAGAGATGTGATGGCCTCGCTCGTCTGGGGCGGTCTTGAACGTGTGCCCCGTAGATCAGGTGCCGGCCGGACCGCGGTGGTGGGCAGCAGCCGCTGCGCAGGCCGAGGACTACTGGTGAAGAGGCAGTATTCCGAGCCTGCGCTATTCCTGAGTTCGACGGCCCCTGGAAGGCTTTCGCGGGTGGCGACGCAGGCCGGACCCGAGCCCGTGAAGTCCCGCGCGCTCCGGCCTGGTCGTCGTAGTTGCCGCGGGCGTTGGTGTGCACCGTGGCCACGCTTCCAGTGCCCTCTCATGAGGGGTTTCGCGTCTTGGAAAACACCCAGCGGGCTGAAGGACAGGGGCACTCGGATCCAGCAACTCAAGGGGCACGTCGGCGAGTTCGGAGAGCAGAACGACCGGCCCGCCCGCTCCCGCGCCACGGCGCCCTTCGTGTGCAGGCGAGCCAGGATGGTGATGACGGCGGTGTACGCGAGGTCGCCGCCGAGCCGCTCCTGTACCCAGCCGGCCGTGACCGGTTCGGCCGCCCGCAGCGCGTCCAGCTCGCCCTGCCCACGCTGTCGCGGAAATCCCGCCATCCTGCCGACCTCCGCGGAGGGCGCCTGCCGGACCCGGGCGGCACTCGGCCGCTGGGGTGGAACCGCCTGCGCGTCGGCGCATCGTACGGCATCGCGCGCGGTCGGCCGGGGGATCCTCGGATGGTGATCCGTCCTGGCTGGTCCGCGCCCCGCCGTCTGTGTGTGCTTGTGCTGCTTCTCTGCCTCGCTCTGCCCGCGGTGGGAAGGGCCGACGCTGTCGAGGACGCCCCGACGGACTGCCGAGCCGACCAGCTCGAGACGGCCGAGGTCGCGGCACTGGCTGAGTTCAAACATCGCGGCAACGACTTCAGCATGGTCACGAGCACCATGGACATCAGTGTGCCCGCCGGTTGGACTCACGCCTCCGACCTGCTCCTGGACGCCCATGCGCCGGCCTATCGGTCTGCGCTGGCGTGCCTGGTGGGCAAACCCCCGCAAAATGCGCACGACTTCCGTGATGACGAGTGGCGGTTCAAGCCGGTGACGGTGAAGGCTGACGGCCAGAGGGTCAAGGTTCACTACGAGGCTGCCACGTGGGTCCAGTTCAGCTCCTCCCTTGCTGTCGGCCCCTGGGTGCTGACGGTGTCGAAGGAGAACTGGCGCATCGCGTTGCGTCCTTCTCTTGCCCTGAAGGGCGCCGATTGGGACAGGGTGCAGGTCGACCTGGGCGGACGAGGCGCCCTGACGGCCACCCCTCGCCCGGCCTTCGGCGAAGGTGGAACGAGACTGAACTGGCGGCACAAACAGCCGGACCAGAATCCCACGGTCACTTTCCGCCCACCCACGCTGCAGTATTGGGACTTCATCACGACCTCGACGGAGGAAACCTGGCAGTTCTGGGAGACGTGGGGCATCTATAGCGCCTCGGCAGCGTTCTGGTACGCCGCCTCAGGTGCGTTGTTGCTCGTCGCGGGTCGTCGGCTGAGGCGCAGTCTCGCCGATACGACGACGCCGGAAGAGTCGAGAGCACTGCACTACCTGCGGTGGTGGGCGCTCCTTTTGATGTTTCTGGGCGTGCTCGCCTATATGAACGACAACGTCTACCGGTGGTTCCAGCATCTCGAGGGCTGGTATCACGACTACGAAGCGACGGTCGCGGTGTTTGTGCTGGCGTTCCTCGGGCCTGTGCTGTGTCTGTTCGGCAGCCGGTCGAAGCGCCTCCTCTTCAGTGTGGGCGGAGTCGTCCTGGGCGTACTCGGCTGGTACGTGGTGTCGGAGATGTTTGACTTCACCTTGCTCCCCACAGCCGACCAGCTCCTGTCCACTCCGGGCTGGACCGTGGCAGCCGTGGCCTGCACCGCACTGACGGCAGTGTGCTGGGTCGGCATGATCGCAGCAGGGCAGCGGATGCTGCTGATCAGAGAGACTCGGATCCCGACTCGCATGATGGTCGCCGCCGCCCTTGCAGCAGCGACGGCGACCGTCCTGTGGGCCTACCTCGCCTTTGACCGCTCCTGGGAGCGAATCAGCTGGCTCGCCAACCCACGCTCGCCTGATTTTCAACAGATGTGGGTGGAAGAGCTCGATTCATGGTGGTGGACCTTCCCGGCAAGGGTTCTGGATCCGCTGCTCAACGTTGTCATCATCCTGGCGCCGCTGCCCGCGCTGGGTGTCCTGCGGGTCTGCCGGGTCGAACAGCACGAGCAGGGGGCGTTCACACCCGCGCCTCCGGAGAAGTTCCTGCTCGTGGCCCTCTTCGCCATCACCTTCGCACCCTACGCGTACTACTTCGGCTTCTCCGCATACGCGCTCACCCTGGTGCTGTGCCTGGGCACGGCCTGGGGAGTACTCGTCCTGGGCTCGCACTTCTCCGTGCTGGAGCAGCCCTTCGCCGACAACGCACCGCTGGGAAGGACGATCTCGCTGACCGACAGGACCGACGTGCTGCGCCTGGCACGCCGGTTCAGGGAACTCCAGACCCGCCTGAGTCAGCTCAGTACGTCGAACCTGGGGGAGCGTTCCACCGAGCGGCAGTCGATCGAGGCCGAGATCGACCGACTGGACCAAGCGTTGCCGGCAGGAGTGAGACCCGCCGATCTTCCCTTCGCCTGTGGCCCGATGCCCACGTGGTGGGGCAATGCTCGCAGGGGAGCCGTCAACGCGTGTCTCATCGGCCTGCCCGCGACCGGCCTGCTGTACTGGGTCGCCGCCGTGAAGGGCGACTCCTGGATGGTGTACGCGGAGGATCCAGCAGGGTTTGTCTGGATCGTGGTCAACATCCTCTACTGGCAGGTCGGCTGGATCGTCGGCGGATTCTTCCTCGGGGCGCTGTGGCGTGATCTGCCGGGCCGTCACGGGCCGACGAAGGCACTCTTCGTCACGCTCGCGTTCGCCGTCCCGGCAACGGCTGACTTCCTCATCGTCCAAGCCGTCGGCGGGAGCGTGCCCCAGTTGGTCGGCGAGATCGCCGCATTCGGCTCGGTAACGACGTGCACGGGCCTGATGATGGATCTGCAGACCTTCCAGAACGAGCGCCGCTACTGGCCGACCAATGCCAGTCTCGTCGCTTACGGGGCTGACAAGAAGGTAATGGGGGGCTACCGGCCGGGCGCCGATGTGCTGACGGGTCTGCGAAGGCCTTCCAGAGGGTGACGAGCGCAAGCAGCTGCGCCAGGAAGAACGCGATCGTGGCGAAGCGCATCTGGTAGACGATGAGGGGCATGACCACCAACTCCTTCGAGGGCAGGGCTGAAGCCCTCCGCCAGGAGCGTGGGATGCGAAGGGACCATCGCCTTGTGCTGCGCGCGGACGGTGTCGGCGGGGACCGTGCGGTTCGCCGGGCGCGGGCCCCGGCGCTCCACACACACGGAGGCCGGGGTTGGCCCCCATGACCGCGATGACGGGGCATGTTGTGCCGCTTGGCGGGGGGACTGTAAGACGTTCGGTGTAACTCCCGATCATGGAAGATGCATCGATGACCAGTGAGAACGTGTCCGAGTCCAGGGCCGGCGAGCCGCCGAAGGCTGTGTCGGCGAAGGCCGGGGACGACCAGTTGAACCGCTGGCTGCGGGCGGTAGCGTCGGGCGGTCGGCAAACCCTGGCCTCCAAGAGCCCCGGCAGCACCCGCTGCAAATTCGATGCGGCACAACTCCGCGTACTGGAGACGATGTTGGATGCCGGAACGGCCGCCTCTGGCTGGAGTGACCAGTGCTGGACGCTGGCGAGGATCGCCGAGGTCGTGCGCCGCCGGTTCGGCGTCGATGTTCACGTCCAGCGACAGCACTACTACGTCCGCGACCGACGGGAACAACAGCTCCTTCAAAGGGAGAACGACCTCTTCCACGGCCCCGAATTGTCAGCTATGACGCGTCGGTCACTCGCCACGGAATGTCGATGAGAACTGACACGGCGGTGAAAGGTCGTACGTCGGGTGCGCACTCGCCTGGCTTTGTCCTGTCGCCCTGCGGTGCGATAGGGCATCCTCATGCCCATGCGAACGGGGCACACACGTGGCGACAGTGGCGGCAGCAGGCGCGCTCATCAAATCGAGGACGTGCTGCAAGTAGGCGTTCCATCACCCTGACGGAAATCCAGCAGGCCGAGGTCCGCACCAGGGGCCGCGAGGCGCACCCGCCCTCCGACGGGCACATGGACCGTGCAGGCGAGGTGCCCTTGTGCCTGCCCGGTGGGCCAGAGCAGGTTGCAGCGGAGGCCGACCTCCCGTCGGCCCGGCACCACCGGCACGCTCTCGTTGACGGGGTGGACGACCCCGTCAACGGTGAGCGTCCAGCAGGATGCCGGGCCGGGGACCTCAACGCGGAGCATCGGACTCAAACCTCACGGACGACATGAAGTCGTTGAAGGTGTCGTCAGTGTTGTCCGGCTGGTGGAGGACCACGACCATCCCCGTCGGGTCGGAGGCGGGGTTGTCACCTTCGAAGCTTCTGATGACGGTGAAGAACTGCGGTCCGACCTTCACGGTGAGGTCACCGTCCCCGATGTCGTAATCGTCCTCGCAGAACCAGTGGACGACCTTTTTCGGCGGCCCGATGAAGATCATCGAGCTGATCTCGTCCTCCAGCTCGATGTCGTTGGTGAAGATGTCGTTCTGGATCACCGTCGTGTCGTTGAGGACCGGCACCCCATCCGCCGCGGCGAACGCGAAGTACGGGTTCGCGGTGACCCCGCTGACCAGACTGTCGAGGCCCAGCAGGAACGCGGCGAAGTCAGGGAACGCCTTCAGCGTGGTCACCGTCTCCTGGAGGGTCGCCAGCGTCGACTTGAGCTGCTCGACGCTGCGCAGCGGCGAGTTCCCGGGGACCATGAAGAGGACCGCCGGGACGCCCTGCTCGCCGTCGAGCGGCCGGCAACAGTCGAGGAGTACCGGTGCACGACCGCTACCCGGCGGCACTCGACCCGCCTGGCCTGCCCGCTGACCAGTAGTCGTGCCGCCACACGCGAACGGGCGTGACCTTCAAGCCGGATCGAAGGTTCGAAGGCAGGACATGACCAGCATGGGCTGTACCCGCGCCACGGTCAGATCGCCGACTGCAAGTAATGCCAGGGCTGGACAGGCGTGCAACGATACGCCCGCCAGAGTGATTCGAGGCTCAAGATCCAGGAGGTGGCGGGTTTACACGGGGATAGTTGCGTTGATGTTCAGTCCGCTCACAGGAGGTCGGCCTTGCTGCCCAAACTCACCAAAATCACCATCGCCGCGGCTGCGGTCCTGGGCTGTGTACAGCCGAACGTCGCCTCAGCCAACGTGGCTCAGGCCAGTGACGTGAGCTTGTCCAGGACCGGGCATTCCGCTGGCACTGCTGCGGCACTACCGCAGGGATGCCAGCGTCAGGAGGCTTATGGCACCTCGGGTTGGTGGTCCGCGGTGCAAGGCTGTTTGGCTGACCGGTACGGCCGTTCTACGGTCAAGATCGAAGCCAACTGCAAGTACAAGAGCGTCTTGCTTTACAGCGTGAACGCCTGCGATGTCAGCGGACACTACTCCGTCCAGAAGGACGGAAAGGCGCTCAAGGAAGGCAGGTTCGTCTTCAGGACCGATCCGTTCCACGGAGGGGGATCGGATTATTACCAGGCATATGCGTGCGACGGCAGCGGGACCTACACCCTGAAGCTCACCGATATCCACACGGTGGGAAGCTACAAGGGCCAGACGCGCGGGGTTGCTTCCGTGCCGGACATCACCGTCGTTGCCAAGGGTTGCTGAGCAACTGGTTTGTTGTAAGCGGGTGCTTGAGATCCGATAGCGCTCCGGAGGAAACGCTACAGGCCCGGCTGGGCGTCCCCAGCCGGGCCTGTGATTTGTGCGGCCTTTTCGCCTGGCCTGGAGACACTCCCCCCGGCTGCTCGCCGGTCCCCTGTTCAGTGCCCTGAACTTCAAAGGGGCAGTGGGAGCCGCGGAGGGAAGCCGTGAGGTGAAGGTAGAACCGGAAACTCAGCCCCTACACACGCCACACGCCCACGACCCCCGCCCGGCACGAGGACCGTGCCGCCGCAGACCTCTCCAGCCGCCTGCCCGCCCAGCACGGGCTAGGGCCTGTCTGATAATTGATCTTGTGGTGGGTCGTGGTGAGTTGACGGATGCGGCGTGGGAGCGGATAGCGCCCCTGCTGCCTGGTGTTGAT
>NZ_JBFAAD010000036.1:0-77589 GCF_040639555.1 Streptomyces sp. NPDC023838 | reverse complement strand
CTCGCGCGGTCTGCTCCGCAGACACGACGCGCCGCCGCTACGCGGCGGAAAACATTCGGTGCTCCGCACCGAATTCCCGCACTCCGTGCGGGAATTGACGGGGACTCCGTCCCCGGATGCCGGTCCACTCCGTGGCCCGGCCTGGTGCACGCTCCGCGCGCACCAGAAAGCTGGCTGGCAGGGTGTCAGAACGGCACGCTGATGCCTTGTTCTTTCAGGCGGGCAAGAACCCTGCCCACGCAATCGTTCACAGAAGAACCATCAATGCGAACCGGATCTGTCAACGGCCCCTGCGCCACATAGAACGTCCACTGGTTCTGCTCCCGTTCGGGGTCGACTCGCAAGAAGCGCATGCATCCCCTGCTCGCCGAGCTACTCCATGACGAGGACGGCCGCGTCCTCCAGGCCACTGCCAGGATCTGCCTTCACCCGCCGCTGCTTCGCTCCGTCCACGATGGCATCCTATCGGTTCACGCCATTCTTCTGTCAGTCGTGTGCGTCAGACTGCTCTGCCGGATACCTTATGGGCTGAGGGGCGAGGTCCAGGGCCGCCACACCCTGTATCTGCTGACACCGGCGAACAGCGAAACCGTTCAAGCCCTCGCGCTAATGAGAAAGAGTATCAGTCTGTGAAGTACGTGATCTCGCTGTTCGACAAGAACACGGAGAAGCTGCTTGGCGAAATCGACGTCTCGCATCTCAGCGGAACGTTTCTGGCTTCGCTATTCGGGATTCCACTCTCCGAGTTCGTCGACTCCTACCCTATCGGCGAGCGTGAAGCCGCCGCCTTGTCCGAGCTTTCGGGAGTGGGCTTCGACCTCCAAGGGGTCGACTACTTCCTTGACCCGTACCGCGCATGAGCCTCGTCGACGCCCGCGGCTTCCGGGCACCGCATACGCGAGCTACCCAAGTTTCACGGTGAAGGGGAGGTTGGAATGCCGGAGATGACGCTGTGGCCGCATCAGGTGGAGGAGGTCGACGCGGTGTTGAGGGCCTTTCAGATTCCGCCCGGCGGCCTTCCGGCGCAAGGGCTTCGGTGTCAGGTCATCGCGGCGACCGGGTCGGGCAAGACCCTCATCGGGGTCGCGGCCGCGCAGAAGCTGGCAGCCCGGCGGGTGCTGGTGCTGGTACCGACGCGGGACCTGCTGCTGCAGATGGCCGGCGCCTGGCGGACCGGCGGCCGGGGCGGGGCAATGGTGGGAGTGTGCGCGCTGCGGGCCGAGGAGTCCCGGGGAGTGCCGTGCACGACCGATGCGGGTGAGCTGGTGTCCTGGCTGGAGTGCCTGGACGGGCCGGTGACGGTGCTCGCGACGTATGCCTCTCTGGGGCAGGGGAAGCTGGAGGCCGCGCATGCGGCGGGGCTTGAGCCGTGGGACCTGGTGGTGGTCGACGAGGCCCACCGTACGAGTGGGGATGCGGGCAAGGCCTGGGCGTCGATCCACGACCAGACACGCATCCCCGCCGCGAGGCGGTTGTACATGACGGCGACGCCGCGGATCTGGGAGGCCTCGGACGCGGGCCGCAATGCGGGGCGGCTGGTGGCGAGCATGGACCCGGAGGGATCGGAGATCTTCGGGCCGGTCGCCTACAAGATCAGCCTGTCCGAGTGCATCCGCCGCGGGCTGGTGGCGCCGTACCGGGTGATCTGCCTCGACATCCGCGACCCCGGCCTCCAGCAGGCCCTGGTGACCGACACCGCCGGGTCCGACATCGTGCGCGGGGCCAGGCTCGCAGCACTGCAGACCGGGGTGATGAGCGCGGCGGCCGAGAAGCGGCTGCGGAAGGTGCTCACCTTCCACTCCCGCGTCGAGGAAGCCGAAGCCATGGCGCACGGCGCCCTGGACGTGGCGGCGCAGCTCCACGCGGAGGGCCCGGACAGGTTCCCGCCCGCGCGGCGGGTGTGGGCCGACTGGCTCTACGGCGAACACGCACCGGGGCGGCGGCGGTCGACGTTGGAGGAGTTCGGGTCGGACGTTATCGAATTCGATGACGGGAGCCAGCCCGAACCGGCTGTCTTGCGGTTGCTGAGTTCCGTTCGCGTCCTGGGCGAAGGTGTCGATTGTCCGGCATGTGATTCCGTCGCCTTTTGTGACGCGCGGGGGTCGATGGTCGATATCGTGCAAATGGTCGGCCGTGCCCTACGGATGAACCCCGGCAGCCCGAAAATCGCTTCTCTCATCGTGCCGGTATTCCTGAAGGAAGGCGAGGAGCCGGGCGACATGCTCGCCTCGGACTCGTTCGGGATCCTCGCGAAGATCCTCACCGCGCTCCGCGCACACGACACCGAGGTCATCGAAGCACTCGCCGATCCCCGTGTGCGCAGCGGGAATTGGCGCGAGGACGATGAGGATCTGGACCTCGACGAGGAGCTCCTCGATAACGGTGTGGAGGGCGCGGCGGGTGGCGGGGCGGGGCCCGGGGTGAGTGAGCGGGCGGCCCACCTGCTGGAGTTCTCCACGCCCCGGGACCCGGCTGTGCTGGCACGGTTCGTTTCGTTGCGGGTGCTGGAGCCGGAGAAGGAGTACTGGCTGCGCGGGATCGAGGCGGCGGCACGGTGGGTTAAGGAGAACCCGGGGCTCGCGTTGAAGGTGCCGTACGACTTCGTGGCACCGGACCACTGGCCGCACGCGGGGTTCCCGCTGGGGGTGTGGCTGGCGGACCAGCGCAAGTATTACAACGCCGGGGAGCTGTCGAAACGCCGGATCGAGCAGCTGGATGCGCTGGGGATGGTGTGGAACCACCAGGACCTGGCGTTCGAGGAAGGCCTCACCGTGGCACGTGCCTGGGCCCGGGAGCACGGGCACTTCCTGCCACCCGCCACTGCCGTATGGCAGGGATACCCCATCGGCGTGTGGGCGAAGAACATGCGGGCGGTGGGCCGTCAGTGCCTTCAGAACCTCCCGCGCGGGCAGGAAGGGCAGAGCGTGTGGCTGGCCGGGGCCATGACCGGCGACCGGTGGAAGGCACTGGAGGACATCGACCCCGGCTGGTGCCCCGTATGGCCGGTCGGGTGGCAGCGGGCTTTTCGTCTCGCCCAGCTCCACCTCCAGGCCGGCGGCAGCCTGCCCACCGGGGTGGGGCAGGTCATGGTCCAGGGCGAAGACCTCGGTAGGTGGATCACCACGCAACGCATGGGGTGGGACAGCCTCCAGCCCGCCCAGCAGTACCTGCTCCACAGCGCCCTCGGCCTCGAACCCGGCATGGAGGACGAGCCCGACGGACAACCCGGCAAAACGGCCACCCGCGACTACAAATGGGCACTCAACCTGCAAGCAGCACAAGCGTTCCACGCCCGCGAGGGGCATCTGAACGTGCCCAGGAAGCATGTGGAGCGACTGGAGCGACCGGGCGCCGAGGATGCCCGGGCGGGCGCTGCGGAGCCCGAGGAGGTCAAGCTCGGGATGTTCCTCGACAACACCCGAAAGCGCGCCGACAAGCTGAGCGACCAGCGCCGCGCCGACCTGGACGCGCTCGGCATGCGCTGGTGACACGGGACATAGGCGCAGCTGGAGGTTGGCTGGTGGGGTCAGGTGCGGTTCTCTTCTCGGATCATGCGGCGGAGGCTGGTGCGGGCCGCTGTCAGGTCGTCTTCGAGGCTGTTGATACGTGCTTTCAAGGCGGTGTTCTCGTCGGTGGCTTCTTGGAGTTGGCGGGCTAGTTGATCGTTGTGGCGGGTGAGGCTGTCGACGCGGCTGGTCGGCTCTGGTGTGTGGAGGGTGTCGAGCTGCTGGCCGAGTTGGTGGCGTAGGGCGCCTTGGAGCTGGTCGCGTTCGGTGCGGAGGTCTTTGTTCTCTTGGCGGGTGAGGTCGAGTTCGGCGCGCAGGCTGGCCAGGGAAGCGGAGGGGGTGGTGCCTTGCGGGGTGGGGGCGGTGCGGGCTTGCCGGGTCTGAGCCGCTTCGATGTGCTCGCGGACGCCGGAGGCGTAGGTGAGCCAGGTGGACACGCGGGCGGCGCGGGCGACGGCAGCGTGGGTGACGGGCTGACCGTTGTGTTCCAGAGCGGTGATCGTGGTCAGGACGCGGCCGCGCTTGTCGAGGCTGTCGCGTCGTCTGGCCTGGGCGAGGGAGGCGGGGTTGCCGCGGCGGTTCATCAGGGGGCTTTCGGGGGTGCGGTCAAGGGCAGGAGGGTGTGGTTCTCTCCGGCGCGGGCTTTACGCAGAACGGTGGCCGCTTCTTCGATCTCCGCCCGTTCTGCGGTAGGGAGGGCGTCGAGGCGGCGGTGCATGCGGTCCGTGACGTGCTCGAAGGCAGTGATCTGGGCGGTGAGGGAGGTGATCACGAATTCGGCGGCGTCCATGGCGCGGGCGGTCTCGCGGTCGGCGCGCAGTTCGTTGAGGTGCTGTTCGATGGCGGGGAGGTAGGAGGGGTCGGGGCGGTAGAAGCCGCAGCCGGCGCACTGGAAGCGGATGGGGCAGGCTCCTCCCCCGGCTTTGACGTTGGATGGTTCGGTGCAGCCGCCGTAGGGGACGGCGACCGAGCGCATCCCGTAGGCGGTGGGGGTGCACGGGGCGGGCTGGCCGGTCTGGTCGATGACATGCGCGCTGAGTTTGGTGACGGCCTGCTGTTTCCGTTTGAGGGAGACGGTGTAGTAGCGCTGGGTCATGGCGATGGATTTGTGGTCCATGAGCTCGCGCAGCACGTCGACGGGGGTGCCGGCGTCTGCGTGGCGCTGGGCGTAGGAGTGGCGGAAGGCGTAGGGGTAGATCAGGGTGCGGTCGAAGGGCAGGACATCGCCCTGGGCGTCGACGCCTTCGGCGTCCAGGCGGGGCAGGGAGTCGACCCACTGACGCAGGGCGTCGCTGAGGTAGCCGCTGGAGATGTGGGCGGCACCGCTCAGGGCGGTCAGGGCGGGGAAGAGGTAGGGGTCTCCCCGCGCATGCAGGTGCAGTTGGTCACGGCGGGTCTGCCAGGCGCGGATCGCCTGGGCGGTGTCCTGGGTGATCGGCAGGCGGCGGCGAAGGCGTTTGCGTTTGTGGTTGTTCCAGATCAGCGTGGTCTGGCCGTGGTGGGTCTGCAGGCAGTCGCGTGGGAGGGAGACGACTTCCAGGGGGCGGCGTCCGGTGTCGCGCAGCACGGTGTAGAGGGTGCGGTACAGCAGGTGGCGGGCATCGTCAGCGATGTCTCGGCAGCCGTAGGTGGGGCCGGTGCCGAGGGTGTTGAGGTGGACGTCGAGTTGGCGGATGACGGATTCGGGGATTGCCTTGCCGAGCATGTCTTCGTCTTGCTCTTCGATGCGGATGGCGTGCTCGACAGGGACGCGGGTGAAGGGGCCGGCGAGATCGTCCAGGGAGCCGGCGCGGCGTCCGTAGTCGATGAGCTGGAAGAACATCCCGTTCAGGGTGCGGCGATGGGAAGACGAGTACAGGGTGCCGTCTTTGCGCAGCGCGGTGCGGAACGCGTCCACAACAGTGCTGGCGTCGGTGAAGGTAAGGACGGCGGGATCGTGGCCGGCATCCGCGCGGGAAGCGAGGGCCGTGGACGCGAGCCGCGCCGCTCGCAGGGTCCGCTTGAAGTCCTCCGTACTGGGGCGGGCAGTGGTGACCCAGTGCCGCAGCGCCTGGCGCAGCCACGGCTGCGGGATGAGGCGCAGGTCGACGGTGCCGGGGTACTGACGGCGTTTTCCGGAGGCGGCGTGGCGCAGGCCCAGGACGCGGAGGTCGAGGACGTCCTCGTCGGCGGGTGTGGCGCCGGTGAAGAGGGCGTACCCCGTGCGGACGGCGGAGGCCAGGTTGTCCAGGGTGCGCATGGCCGCTTGGTGGGGTTTGTTGAGCCGGGCGGTGTTGGTGTCGTCCAAGAGGGTGCGGGCATCGGCGAGATCGCGGGTGATGCCGCGGATCCAGTGCGGTTCCAGGACCCTGATCCACTGGTCCATCTGCTGCAGCGCGTAGCGCATCTCCCAGCGCAGCTGTTCGGGCAGGAGTTTCAGGGTGAACTGGTGGGCCGCCAGGTAGGGCGGTTGCGCACTCGCCCATTGCTCGGCGGGCACGCGGTGGCCGGGATTGGCGCGGTTGGTGGAGCTCCAGGCGCGCCAGTGGTAGTTGCACAGGCCGCGGGAGTTCATCGCGGGACCGGAGCATTCCGGGACCATGCAGATGAGTTCTTCAGTGATCGGTTTGACGAGATCGCGCAGCCAGAGGTCCACCGTGCCCCGACGCTCGTGGTACTTGAAGCTTCCTGTGTGCGCGGCGCACAGCCCTTTGGAGGCCTGCGGGCGCACGAGCGGATGCCGTCACGGGTGATCGTGCACTGCCCTGAGACCTGTCCCCGCAGGGACATGCTGCGATCAGGGGCGAAGGTGGCGGCGAACTCCTCGCGGGGCAGACCGCTTGCGAGGCGATGGTCGCGGCAGTAGTTACAGAACGCCGCCGGGTTGCGGATGATCGCCTCGCAGCGCTTGGTGCGGCAGCGGGACGAGGACGTACGGGGACTGTCCAGGTCGCCGGTGAACAGCCACCGCTCGGCATCCCACTCCTTCGCCCGCCACTGGGGGGCGAGCTGCGAGCGCAGCCAGTCGGTCCACTCGGGCCGCTGTTCGGGGACGAGCTGCAGGGGGGCCGTTGCCGGCTGCGGGGACGCAGTCACCGGTGCTCCTTGAGGGCCTGGAGGTGGTCGACGGCGGCGCGCAGTTCAGCGTCGTCGACATGCCGGTAGCGCTGCAGAGACAGCGGGGAGGCGTGTCCCATCAGGCGTTGGACGACGTCGCGGTCGACGCCGTCGCGCAACCAGAGGGTGGCCGCGGAATGGCGCAGCATGTGCGGGCGTGCCGGATGTCCTGCCGTGCGGGCCCAGCGCTCGAAAGCCTTCTTGGTGTTCGGGTAGGACATCGCGCGGCCCAGCGGTGGACGGAACAGGTTCACGAACACCATGGGGTGGTGGGCCGCCTCGGGTACACGGTCGCGTTCGTGCTGGTAGTCGGTGTAGAGGGCGGCTAGTTCGGGGGTGGTGGGGATGGAACGGGAGCGGGAGGACTTGGCCAGGGCGTGATTGGGATTGTCCAGGCGCCGGTGCACGTGCAGGTGCGGGCCGGTGAGGGTGCAGCCGAGCATGTGGGAGGAGGCCAGGAAGTGCAGATCTTGCCTGTGGAGTCCGAGGGCTTCGCCGATGCGCAGGCCGGTGGCGGCCAACAGCGCGATCAAGAACTTGTCGCGGGCCCGGGGCACCTGGCCGATCATGTGGCGGATCTGGGCGGGGGTGAGGTCCTCGTAGCCCGGCTCGGTGATCTTAAAGCGGAAGGCGGCCGCCTGGATGTGGCGCCACTGGTTGTCCTCGCCGGTGTCGTAGCCGGGCGGCGCGAAGCGCAGGAACTTCGGCTGGGACAGCAGCGCCGCCGTGGCGGGGGCGACGAGGCCGTGCAGGGCGGAGAAGCGCAGGAACTCGGCGACGACGATCATCACGGCGTTCGCGGTACCGCGGGACCGGTACCGGGGCGGCGCCCACGCACGAGTGCGCCGGCTGCGGGGCGGCAGTACTTCGGTGATCAGGTGCTGCTGCAGCTGGGAGAGGGCGAGGAAGCTGGGGGCGGCCCAGTCGATGCGGCGGGCGTGGCAGTGATTGAGGTACAGGGCGAGACGTCCGGCGTAGACACGTTCGGTGTTCGGGGAGCGGCCCTTGTTCCGCAGTCCCTGCAAGAACGCGCAGGCCGGCAAGTGCAGGGTGTAGGTGGCCGCATCGGCCACCACCCAGCGCTCCAGGCCCGTTGATGGGGAGAGCGAGCATTCTGCGACGAAGACGTGCTCCACGTGCCGAACGTAACCAACAGGCCGGTGGGGTGGGAGAAGTTCACGGGAAGAGGGTGCAGAGCCAGGCAGGAGACGTACCAAACGTCCCTCACACCCAACCCACCTCTAGATAATCGATACGGCCCAATGCGACGCTGTCGCCTTTTGTGACGCACGCGGGTCGATGGTCGATATTGTGCAGATGGTCGGACGCGCTCTGCGCATGAAGCCTGGCGAGGGGAAAATCGCGTCTCTTATCGTGCCGGTGTTTCTCGGACCGGACGAAGAACCCGGCGACATGCTCACCTCCGACGCCTACAGCACCCTCGCGAAGATCCTCGAAGCGCTGCGCGCACACGACACCGAGACCATCGAAGCCCTCACCGATCCCCGTGTGCGCAGCGGGAGTTGGGACACCAACAGCGGCGACAGCGGTGGGAAGCAGGCCGTGGAGGATGACACCCTCGGGGACGATGGTGGCCACGGCGCAAGGCCGGCGGTGAGCAGGGCCGCGGCGGAGCTCCTGAAGTTCAGTACGCCCCGGGACTCGGCGGAGTTGGCGCGGTTCGTGCGGCTTCGGGTCATCGAGCCGGAGAACGAGTACTGGCGACGCGGCATCCAAGCCGCCATGCGGTACGTAAAAGAGTCCGGGGCTGGGGAACTGCGAGTGCCATACGACTACATCACCCCGGATGACTGGAAGCCTGCCCGCTTCCCGCTCGGAACATGGCTCGCCGACCAGCGGCGCTACTACAACACCGGACGCCTCGCAAAGGAACGGATCAAGCAGCTCGACGAGCTCAGGATGGTGTGGTCGCACCAGGATGTTGCGTTCGAGGAAGGGCTCGCGGTAGCGCGAGCCTGGGCGGCTGTTCACGGGCATTTCCTGCCGCCCGCCACCGCCGTCTGGCAGGGCTACCCCATCGGGGAGTGGGCCAAAAACCAGAGGGCCGCAGGGAGGAAGGCACTGGCGAACATCGTGCGCCAGCAGGCCGGGCAGCCGGTGAACGCGGCCGGCGCCATGCCACAGGCACGACTCGAAGCCCTGGACGACATCGACCCCGGCTGGTGCCCCATCTGGGACGCCGGCTGGCAACGCTCCTTCCAACTCACCAAAACCCACCTCGCGAGCGGCGCCCGGGTGCCGACAACTGCGGGCGAGGTGATCGTCCAAGGCGAAGACCTCGGACGCTGGATCACCACACAACGGCTTGGCTGGGACCAGCTCGGAGTCGGACAGCAAGTCCTGCTCGAAATCATCGGACTCGAACCCGCCCACCCCGAAGAACAGCCGGCCACGCGCACCCAAGACGACAAATGGACGCTCAACCTCAGCGCGGCCCGGCAGTACCATGCCCGCGAAGGACACCTCAACGCCCCCAGGAAGCACGTAGAACGCGTACAGCGACCCAAGCGACCAGACACCGGAGACCATCCCCGCGACAACCCGGGCAGCCCCCAGACGGCCGCGGAGACCACGGTCGAGGTCAAGCTCGGCACCTTCCTCGACAACACCCGCCGACGCGCAGCGAAGCTACCCGCTCAACGCCGCAACGACCTGGACGCATTGGGCATGCGCTGGTGAAGGGAGCCCGGCCACCGGTACGGCCTGTGGCGACCCCCGCCCCGCCCCACCCGGTCCAGCTGTGCAACCCTGGCGTGCCGGGGCCCGGTGGACATGGTCCGCGCACCCGCACGGACCATGGTCGTGACCGAACACCAAGCCCCGGCACACCTCATTGCCTGCAGGCCCGGTCTCGGGACCAGAGGGCAGGTCACGCCTCTGGTCGCGGCTCTGGTCGCGCTCCTGATCGCGCTTCTAGTCGTGCTCCTGGTCGCGGCTCTGGTCGCATCGGGCATCCCTCAGCCGAAGCGTCATACATGCGCTCTGACCTGGGGGACAAGGGGGCGACAAAGCCCCGGATTCAACGCCGACTACTTCCCCACAGCGGGGTGCCGCAGAAGCAGAAGCTGAAACGCCCTCTGGGGTGAGGGACGGCCGGAGCCGCATCACCGACAACACGGCTCCAGCCAGCGTCCTCCCGGCTGTCCGAGCCGGGGTGAATCCCGCACACCCCGGACGCCGGTGAGGACGACCGGTGCGAGGACACCGCGCAGGGGAGACCGCTGCGTTCCCGCATCACTGCCGCTGTCGGCGACGATGCCCCGGCGGCGAACACCGACGATTGGCTTTGTTCGCGAGTTTCGACAGCGGTTGTTCATCGTCTCGGGAGGCACCCCGATCGCGTCGAGGTTGATGTTCACGAAGATGGACAGCATCCCGCCGTCGAGATTCCAGTCGGGCAGGGCGGGTCCCGGCATCAGGGGTGCACGCCGCCGCCCGAGCCGGTTCTGTGGGCTGCCCGGAGCAACGTAGCCCGCTCTCGCTTGTGCCTGCTGCGAGGCATCCACACCGCGCTGGACCATGGCCTGGTCAAGACGCAGGAACGTGGCTGAGTGGTATCGAGAGGAACCGACCGATGGACAGAGCCGGACGTCCGGATCGTAGATCGCTGCTTACCGGCGGACTTGCGGTCGCCACGGTGGCGCTCGCGGGGTGCTCATCGACGATGGCCGCCTCGCCGGCGACCAGCGCCTCGCCGGAAGCGAGGCCCACCACGCCCGCCACGGCATTCGCGCGGCTGATGGAAGGCAACAAGCGCTGGGTTACCGGAAACCTTCAACACCCCGACCGGGATCCGAACCGGCGTCAGCTCGTGGCTCAGGAGCAGGAGCCTTTTGGGGCGGTCCTCTCGTGTATCGACTCCCGAGTGCCGCCTGAGCTCCTCTTCGATACCGGTCTGGGTGACCTTTACGTGATGCGCACGGGTGGGGAGGCGGTCGGCCCGGTGGTCACTGGTTCTGTCGAGTACGGGCCTATGACGAGCGGCACCCCTCTCGTCGTGGTCCTCGGGCATCAGCGCTGCGGCGCCGTCAAGGCGGCGTACAAGTCCCTTCGTGACGGCAAATCGCTGCCCGGCAACCTGCAGGCGATCGTCAGAGCCCTGCGGCCGGCGTACGAGCAGGCTGTCCGGGAGGGCGGCGCCGACCCGGTCGAGACCATGGCCCGCGCCCAGGTTAAGTTGACCGCGGCCGATCTGCGATCCAACCAGGACCTGGCACCCCTCGTGAGAAAGGGCGCCCTTGCCGTCGTCGGTGCTTACTACTCGCTCGACACCGGCAAGGTGGAAGTCCTGGCCGGCGCGCCCTCCTGACCGGTCGGACGAGTCGAACGGCCGACGGACGCGGACTGCGAGTACGCCACGATGCTGTCGAAACTCGTGAACATTCCGTCCCAGCTGCGGCGGCCCAGTGCCTCCCGAGCCGCTGTCGAAGTGCGGTCCGTTCTCGTGGACAAAGCCAGACGATGGCAGCCGTTACCGGCGGTGCCGTCCGTCCCGGTGGGCCACAGCCTCCGCCAGCGCCTCACGCAGCGCGAACAACTCGGTCAAATCGGCGCCCGCCACGAATCGTTCCAGCCGGACACCAACCCGCCAGTGCTCACCCTCGCCCACAGCCCGCCCAATCTCCGCGATCACACGCCGCCGGGCGGCCAAGAGTGGACCATCCGATCAGCCCGCTTCTCCGGCAGCTCAGAAGCTCTGTCGGCCTTGACGGACAGACCCACCCACGCGATACCCGCCGCCAGGCGCTCGCCGACAGCGGGTACAGCGCGCAGGCCCCGCCCGGCGCGCAACACGAAGACCTGCGCCCCGATCCCCTCCAGCGCCGCTCGCCCCGCCTCCCTGCCTCCCGTTATGTTCTTCGCGGTCCTGCAAGAGGGCCGCTGGCCTCCGGGCCTGGCATGACTGTGTCCCCCTGTCGAAGGCATGACCTGGGGGGTGGTCCTACGTTGTTGATGGGTCGGATGGGCTGTCGTATGGTCCGGAGGATCCAGTAGCCCCGGGTATGGCTTGGGGGTGGTTGCCTTCAATGGTTCCTGTGACACCTGGCCGCCCGGGGCCGCACGACGACTCGACCACTGATGAGGAGCTGCGGGCCCACGGGTATCGCTGAGTAGGACCATGCTGGAGGGGTCGTCCGGATGTACGAAGTACGTCGAACGACCGGAGGAACCATGGCCTGGAACTGGGCGGGAACCGATATCGGCAAGACTCACCACCACACCGTTGTCCTGAACAACGATGGCGAGGTGGTGCTCTCCCGGAAGGTGATCAACGACGAGCCGGAGCTGCTGAACCTCATCAGCGAGGTCCTGGAACTCGGCGAGGATGTGGTGTGGTCCGTCGACGTCGCCGACGGCATGGCCTCCTTACTGATCAGCCTCCTGCTCAACCATGAGCAGACCATCGTCTATCTGCCCGGCCTCGCGGTGAACCGTGCCTCGGCCGGCTACCGCGGCCTGGGCAAGACCGACGCCAAGGACGCCCGGGTAATCGCTGATCAGTCGCGCATGCGCCGCGACCTGCACGTCCTCACCCCGGAAGGCGAACTGACCGCCGAACTGCGGGTGATGACCGACCGGCGGGCCGATCTGGTCAAGGTGCGGAAGACCAACCGTCTGCACGTGCAGGTGCTCAGCATCTTCCCAGCCCTGGAACATGCCCTGGAACTGACGAACACCGGGCCGCTGGTGCTGCTGTCTGGCTATCAGACGCCGGCCGCGCTGCGACGTCTCGGCCGCAGGCGACTGACGACGTGGCTCCGCAACCGCAGGACCCGCAGCGCCGAAGAGCTGGCCACCGCAGCTGTCGATGCCGCGGAACGGCAGCACACGCGACTTCCTGGCGAGGCCGCCATCGCCCGCGTGGTCCGCGACCTGGCGCTGGAGTTACTCGGTCTCCACGAGAAGATCCATGAGCTGGACAAACTCATCGAGGCCCGGTTTCGCGAGCACGAACTTGCGCCAGTGATCTCCAGCATGCCCGGCATCGGACCGCTGCTGGGCGCCGAGTTCCTCGCCGCCACCGGCGGCGACCTGTCCCGGTTCCCCAGCGCAGACCGGCTCGCCGCCTTCTCAGGCGTCGCCCCGGTCCCCCGCAACTCCGGCAACGTGAACGGCAACCTGCACCGCCCCCGCCGCTACCATCGCGGCCTCCAACGCGTCTTCTACCGCTCCGCGATGATCAGCATCCGCACCTGTCCGGAATCCCGGGCCTTCTACGACCGCAAGAGGGCCGAGAAGAAGACGCACAAGCACGCTGTCCTCGCACTCGCCCGGCGTCGCGTCAACGTCCTGTTCGCCATGATCCGTGACCGAAAGCGCTATCAATCGGCGCCCAGCGACGCGGCTGCGGCTTGACAACAAGATGAGGAGGTGTCGCCGGGCCCGAGGGGTGCCGTCGGAGACGCTGATGAGAGACCCGGCCACCGCCTGGCCTGGCGCAATGCCCGGCATCCCGCGGGCGCAGGTCTGCATAACGTGGATGCGCGAGCACGGTGCCAACGCCCTGGCCAGCACCGCACGAACCCGGTTCAGGAGGATGGGTTGTACGACATCGACGACGTGGGCGTCTTCCTCGGCCTGGACGCCGAACATGCGCCCAAAGGCGGAAACCGGCAGCTCAAACGGGCGATGTTCCTGTCTGCGTTCGCCGCCCTGCACGGTCCCGCCTCCCGCACCTACTACGACAAGTGCCGGGCCGCGGAAAGACCCACATGCAGGCTCTTCTCCGTCTCGCCCGCCACCGCATCAGCGTCCTGTTCGCCATGCTCCGCGACGGCGCCTTCTACGAATCCCGACCTGCAGCGGCGGTCAGTTGAACTCCGAGGGGATCTGCCAGCAGAACCACGCGATCAGCCCTGGGGTCGAACCCGAGCACCGGCTTCCCCCGGTCTCCTTCTCCGGTCATCAGCACGGGCCTGCCCGCCGGCGCCCGATCGTGCCGAGGAGGCCGCAGAGGACGTCCACTCCTTCCTGGCCGTGCAACTCCCGGAGATCGACATCGAAGTCGATCTCACCGGCCGACATCGGCCAGAAGTTCACCTACACATCCGCGACAGGCCATACCTTCAGCAGGGCCGTGTCCGCGTCCGTGGGCCGTGACAGCACTTCCTGCGCCGAGGGCAAAGGCATGCGAACGCAGCCTTCCGAGTACTCCCACGTCCACCCGCTCGACCCGGCCAGGTCGAACACCGCCTGCCAGTCATCGACCGAGGTGTCGGTCACGGACACATCAGGCAGAGCACCCATCAGGTCAGGGTCGAAGAAGTTCCTGACGTCATCCCACAGCAGATCCGGCATGCCGCCATGCTGCCCGTCAGCCGGATCAGACGCAGCTCGATACCTTGACGAACCCCATAGAGGCCCCCCGTCAGGTACTCAGGGTGTTGCCTCATTCAGATCGAGTGAGAAGACTCGGTGCCGTCGGCGGAAGTCGGGGAAGAACTTCTCCACGTCGTCCTGTGCGAGCGGCCGCCTGTACTGCCCGGTCACTCCCCTGCGGGCAAGCTCCTCGACGACCAGGCTCGTCTCGGGTTCACTCCCGCTCGCACGCTCCTTGGCCCAGACCGCGTAGATACGGAATTCCAGGAGGTAGCGGCGCAGGCTGCCGGCCGGGATGGGCGCTGCGTTCTTGCTCAGGATGCCCTTGCTTGCCAAGTGCTCGGACAGCTGGGCTGCCGTGGGTTCCTGTTGGTGTTCATCGAGGTAGGACTCCCAGGCCAGGTAGTACCGATCCGGGGTGGTCAGCGTCAGAGGGTCCTCACTCGTGCGGTCGCCTTCGCTGCCCGGCTGGATCGGGTCCCGGCCGCCCTCGGCTGCCCCTGGACCAGGTTCGTCTTCGCCGGATCCAGGTACCGGCAGGGTCTCCACTGGGGCTTCCGCCGCTGCCCTGTCGCCATCCTGCGGTGCAGGTACTGGCGAAGTGGGTTCCACTGACTGCTGCGGCTCCGTCCCCAGTTGGGCGGCACGGGGGTGCGGCACCGTGCCCGCGCCCGCGGGTTGGCTGCGGCCAGTCCGGGTGGACCTCCGGCAACGGCTCCTGGTAGGGCTGTTCCTGGGCCCCCGGCCGCGATTCGGGCTGTTGCTGAACATGCTCGGGCTCGGGCTGGGGCGCGGGTGCCGCCGGGAGCTCGACCGGCTGGGGTGTCGCGCTCACCACGGGCGTGACCGGCGGGGCCGTGGGCAGCAGGGTGGGCTCGATGCCCGCCGCCGCGAGGCCCGCGGGGCCGGTGTCGGCGAGCGGGACGCCGAACTTGGCCAGGCGCAGCGGCATCAGGGATTCGACGAGGGCCTTGCGGCGCCAGGCGCGGCCGTAGCGGACCTGCAGGCGGGCGCGGTAGACGAGACGGTCCTGTTCGAGCTTGATGACCTGCTCGTAGGAGCGCAGCTCCCACAACTTCATACGGCGCCACAGCCGGAAGGTGGGGACGGGTGAGAGGAGCCAGCGGGTGAGGCGGACGTCTTCCATGTGCTTGTCGGCGGTGACGTCCGCGATCCGCCCGACCGCGTGGCGCGCGGCCTCGACGGCGACGACGAACAGGACCGGGATCACCGCGTGCATGCCCACGCCGAGCGGGTCGGGCCAGGCCGCCGCGCCGTTGAAGGCGATCGTGGCGGCCGCCAGCAGCCACGCCGTCTGCCGCAGCAGCGGGAACGGGATGCGGATCCAGGTCAGCAGCAGGTCGAGCGCGAGCAACACACAGATCCCAGCGTCGATGCCGATCGGGAAGACCAGGGAGAAGTCCCCGAACCCCTTCTTCTCCGCGAGGGTGCGCACTGCCGCGTAAGAACCCGCGAACCCGATCCCGGCAATGACCACCGCACCCGCCACCACCACCCCGATCAGCAGCCTGTGAGTCCGCGTCAGCCGCAGCTGCTCCACAAGTGGGTTCCTCTCCCCCGGTTCGTCGCTCTCGGTACGCCGTAACACTCGTGGGCCGTGAGCTGCAGCGTGACACGATCGACGCTCCGGGCCAAGCGGGTGCCGATATGCCACCGGACGCTGGCGATCACCGTCGTAGCCGATCATGTGGCGAGAACGGGGACTGATTTGCGCTCGGTCGCCGGCGCGGAGGATGACCTGGAGGTGTGTACCGTCTCGACCTGGAAAGCCTCAGCGAGCGGGGTGCCGGGGAACAAGCGGGCAACCTGCTTGGTAAGCACCAGCATCACGTCGACGAGCGGAGTGCTGTTACTTCGGATGGTGCCGATCCAGAAGAAGCCAACGGCCGGGACGGTAAGCAGCAGCAGCAGCCACGCGGACCACCAGAGCACGGTTGCAACGCTGAGCACTGCGGCGACGGGGGAGCCCACGCCTCACGCCACGCGGAACAGGCGGCTGAAGACGCTCAGGCAACCCGCCCGCCCGCTCTGCCCGTGCCGCCGGCACCGACGGCTGCCCCCACGCTGCCGGTGCCGCCCCTCCCCGCCGCACCCGCCCCTCCCCCGCGTCCCCGCAGCACCACGGCGACGGTTCTCCTGGAGCCGCCTGCTCCCCCGGCGCTGACATCGGTGATTACCACCGCCGTTGCTAGCGGCTCTGGGGCGGCCTAAGCGTCGACCGGTTCGCGGGTCGTGGCCGTCCCAGAGCGGACTGTGAAGATTCCGCATCCCGGAGGTGATTCGACTGACCGCGCCTTGAGGTCTTCGACGTCTGTAGATGCAGGCCAGCGGGTCTTCGCGACTGACCAGCGCACGCCGCCCAAGTCGACGCCTGCCAGCACAGCGGTACGCAGGTCGGCTGTGGTGAAGTCGTGCAAAAACCCCCTCACCTGAGCAAGGTCGAGTACGGGGAAGTCCTGGAAATGCAGCTCACGGATGAAGATCCCGCGCACCCGCTCGGAGCATTCGTGCCTGAGGTGCCGGACTGCCCAGTCGCCCCGCCGTACCAGAGCACTCAAGTCGTCAACTAGGACGCGTGCGAGGTCCACGAACTGGCGGAGCTGCTCGGCACTTTCACGCTCGGCCCGCCGCGCCGCACGAGCCTGTGGAAAAGACCGGCGGCTGCTGGCCCGGGGACGGGAAGAGAACTCAACAGCCAGGTGGCTGACAGCGGCAAGTTCCCCCGTTGTCCGCCGGATGTCCACGAGTACCGCGTCGAGGGCCTCGTCAAAGCCGTGCCGCACGAAACCCTTCGCTTCGCCCAGCACGTCGCAGATCTGCTCGGCACGATGCTGGAGCCTGCCGGAGAGAGTCCGTGCCAGCTCGAAGTCGTCCATGACGCTGCCAGACAGCACGACATCAAGCCGGTGGACAAGCTTCCGGATTTTCTGCCAGTCCGTGAGTGCCGCATCAAGAGCTTCCAGGGCCTCACATCCCGCTACGACAGCCGGGCGAACCCGCAGGGCGATCCGAGCCCCCGGGCTCACGCTCGCCAGGACCTCCCTGACCGAAGCTGGCTTACGGAATGAGGACGCGGCCGGCACCGGCAGGCGCCTGGCCAGAGACGTTTGCGGGAGGATTGCGGCGAGTCCGGCTTCGACATTGACCACACCATCCAGACCTTCCACCATGGTGTTGTGGCTTGAGTCCAGCAGAACCTCCCGCAAGCCGGCCTCGACATCCAGAAGTCCACCGACCGCGTCGAGAAGAAGACTCTGCTGTTCAGCAATCCAGCAGTCGACAACACCATCGTCACCGTGCGTGATCTCGTCATCGGTCACTGCTCCTCCTCCCACTTGCGAAGCCGCTCCACTGCTGTCCGCCGGGCCTTCTTCAGACTCGCCCGTACGGCCTCCGCAGTGATGTGGAGCTGCTCAGCGATCTCGGACGGGGTGAACCCGCTGAACGTCCACGCGAGCACCTGCCGTTGTCTGGCCGGAAGGCCCCGCAGGACGTGCAGAGTCTTCTGCTGGCACTCCCATTCGCTCACTGCATCGGTCCGGGGCAGCAACGAGGTCGGTTCGGGAACCTCCTCGACGAGGTTTTCCCGCACATCTGAGATCTTGCGCACCAGGGAGCGGGAGGCGACGGTATAGACCCACGGCCGTGGATGCTGGATGTCATCCCACCGCTGGTAGGCCTTGACCATCGTGGCCTGGGCAATGTCGGCAGCGTCGGCCACGCTGGCGCCGTGATTGACCAAAAACGCCACCAGAGGGCGCACCGTACTGCGGTAGAACGCAGAGAATTCCTGGTCTGTTGCCCACTGCCGATGGCTCTGTTGATACAGCGCTCCCCACCGTGCGGGTGGCGACGGGGCCGGTAAATCCCCGCCACCCGCCAGGTCGTCCTCACTCATACGCCACCTCGCGCCTTCCTCGGGGCCGTGAGCAGACGCATCCGCAGCAGCTGCCCGTTCGCGCTCGAGGTCTCGAGCTCGAGTCGTCCGCCGGATCCGGCGGCCCGAAGCGCACCCGTGAGGCACCGCTGCCGGGCTAGTTCCTGCTGCGCCCGCCACCGCAGCCGCAGCCACAACCCCAGCAGTGCGCACCCCTTCGCCGTGACGATCGAGATGATGGTGACAACGATCGCTGCCGAGTCCATGCGGGTCTCCCTCCCTGTCGGGAACGGACCCCCAGAAGGCCCGTCATGAGCTAAGAGTCACCAGGCACCCTCAGCGTGAACTCCCCCGGAAGAACAAGACCTCCGCTCGCGGCACACCACGATCTCTGCCCATACCCGCCGACCCCGCTGTCGGGGACCGGCACCCTGAATGCGGAGACCAGCGCCGTCTGTCAGCGCAACATCTCGAGCCCGCCTGCGGCGCTCACGGCTGGCTCCAGGTGTTGAGGCGGAACTCGTAGCCCTGCTCCTCCAGAGCCTCCTGAGACTGTGCCTGTTCGCTCACCAGGACCAGGCGCCAGGATGTCGTCGCCTTACTCACCCCAGACGAAGCCCGACTCATCCTTCGTATACGGCGTAGTGACCTCCGGTGGGCCGCTCCGTGAGCGGCACAATGCCGGCCTCCACGGTGGCGCGCAGCGAGGCCGCGGCCTGTTCGGCCAGAAGTGGTGCTTGCCGGAGTAGAACGGGCGGTCTGCGGCGATGCGATCGATCGGCGGGATGACGGCGGCAGATGGACGGGTGGGTTCCCGGCGAGTAACACCAAGAACCCACCCGTCCAGTTTATCGACGAGGCCCGCCGCCCCGATGCTGAGATTCTGCAAGGGATCGGACCGTGTCAACCGCGCATCCCAGCAGAATCTCCGCCGATTACCGAGTTGCTTCTGAAGCCGCTTCCACGATCCCCAGAGCAAGCGCGTCGAAGTTTTCCCGGAAGAAACCAGTTCTACGATAGAAGGCTTCCTGGGAAATCACTCCACGAGATTCCAAGAACATCGTCGCGGAGGCGGTCAGGGCACTGTGCAGGACGTGAAGATCGCGCGCCTTCAGCTGAACATCAGCCGTCAACTCGCCCACCTTCATGAGATGCGCCCTGAGTCGGGCGAGTTCCTCACGGCCGGTGCCGAGCTGGATGACAAGCGCTTCGTCGGTGAAGTCCCTGCCGCCGAGGAATTCCAGCGCCTCCCTCATGGCCATAGCCTGCGAAGGTGTGATCCTCGCGGTGAATGCGTCTCCGTCTCGAGACAGCTTGATGCGTGTTCGCATGCCATCGATCCCTTACTTCTACTTCAGCGGTGTATAGCGCCGCCCGTCATGAAAGGCTGCCCAATCCTTCTTGATGGCGTGGATGAATCGAGCCTGAATTACGATAATCAGACCCTTCTCTTCGTCATAGGCGCACGGATTTTTTTCCATCGTATCGTAATGTGTAGCCTTTCCGCGCCACTTCTTGAAGTAATTCGCCATTTCCTCCAGGTTGCGGCCGATTCCCGGGATGTTGTGGTCACGAGCTTCTTTTGAATCGCCCTTCATCCGCTGCCACTGATACTCGACCCCGTCAGCGATATCAGGGCCGTAGCGGGCGTCGATGTCGTCAAGTATCTCGAACGGAAGGTCGTCACCAGGATCGAGGTCGCAGAGGTTTACCCCTCCAGTCGAGGCGGCAAAGGAGGTTTGCCGTGCCGAGACGCCCGCTGCTGTGATCGACTTCTTCGGCTTGCACGGGAGAGTGTCGGGCTCCTTCTTTGCCTTCTCGAGCAGGTCCTTAAACTTCTTGATGGCCTTCTTGGCCTTGGCTGACTTCTCGAAGAAACCCGCGACACCGGATGTCACTCGGAAGATGGCCTTGCCCACTGCGGGGATCTGCTTGAGCGGAATGGCAGCGCTGGCCACGTTGACCAGGGTCCACAGGCAACCCTCGACGTCTCCCTTGGTCAGACAGTTCTTGAGGTCGGGCCAGCCAATGTAGTCGAGGAGGATTTGGCCGCCGTTCTCCTTGACCCAGTCCAGCAGGTCCTTCCCGGCAAGTGCCCGGGCAGCGCGGTACTCATCCACACATTCCTGGCCGCAGAGCCGGAGCAGGGTGGCCTCTTCGTCGCTGGTGAGATCGGGACCGAGGTCAGGCTTTGCTTCGGCGCGCTGTTTCCGCAGCTCCGCGAGTCGCTTGCGCTCTTCTTCCTCCGCCCGGGTGGCGGCGGTGTCGGCGTCCTTGGCTGCTTGGCCTGCGTTGGATGCCGCTGTCTCGGCCTTCGTGGCGTCCTGTTCCGCGTGAGTGGCGGCGCCGTCGGCAATGGCGGCGTCGGCTTCGGCAGCCGTGGCCGCTGTGTTGGCGCTGGCTGCGTCCTTTTCGGCGGCGGTGGCGTCGTTGTCCGCCTGGGTGGCCGCCGTTTGGGCGTCGTTGGCTGCCATTCCGGCGTAGAGGGCGTCGGTGCCGGCGTCTGCAGCGTACTTCTGGGCGTTGTCGTCGGCCTTCTTGGCGGCCTTGGCCGCCGTGTCGGCTTCGGCTGCCGAGGCGCGGGCTGCTGCTGCGGCCTTCACGGCTCGGTCTGCGTCGGCTGCGGCTGCGGATGCTGCCTGGGCTGCGATCTTGGCGTCTCCGGCGGCCTTGTCGGCGAGGGCCTGCGCGTCGGCGGCGGCCTTGGCGGCTTCCTTGCTCTTGGCGTCGGCTGCCGATGCCTGCTGTTCTGCCAGGGTCTTGCTGCTCTGGCCGACGAGGACGGCGAAGGCTGCCGAGGTGTCGGTCTCCCGATAGGGGGAGCCGATGGAGACCGCTTCATCGGCTGCCTTGGTCACAGCAGCGGCGGCGTCCCTAGCTCCCTGAGCGGCCTGCGCCGCTGCTTGGGCGAAGCCGGAGGTCTTGGCCGCCCAGGCAGCGGTCTTGGCCGCTTCGTCCTTCGCTCCGTCTGCTTCTTCGCGGGCCTTCTTCGCGGCGGCCTGGGCCTTCTTCGCCTCGGCATCGGCCTTCTCGGCATTGGCCTTCGCGGCGGCCGCTGCGTCGATGGCCTTGGCGGCAGCCGCGTGCGCGGTCGCCGCTGCGGCACTGGTCTTCTGGAACGCCGACCAGGCGGAGTCAGCTGCCGCTTTGGAGCGCGATGCTGCGGCTTGAGATCGTGTGGCCGCCGCCCGCGCGTTCACGGCTGCCGCGGAAGCCTCGCTGGCGGCAGCGCGGGCTGCCGTCGCTGCCGTGGCGGCATCGTTGGCGGCCGCGCGCGCTTCGGTGGCCGCCTGCCGGGTGTCTGCCGCGGCGTCGGTACCTTCGGCGGCAGCTGCGGCGGCTTCAAGCGCGGCCGCGCGTGCCGCGGTGGCGTTCTTCTGGTTCTCGGCCTGACGCGCCTTGTCGCGGGCTACATAGGCCTTGTTCTCCGCAGTGAGAGCGTCGGCGAGTTTGGCATCGGCCGTGGAGCCCGCTGCCTCCGCAGCTGTACGGGCCCGTCCTGCGGCTTCCCGTTGCGTCTGGGCGCGCGCCTCGGCTTCCCCGGCCTTCTTGCGTTCGCTGGCCGCGGTCTGCGCCTCCCGCTCGGCATTCGCCTTCTCCGCTTCGGCGATCCCGCGCTGCTTCTTGGCCTCGGCGGCGCCAGCCTGGGCGGTCTTCTCCGCCTTCTCCGCAGGGGCCTGCGCGCTCTTGGCGGTGGCGGCATTGGCCGCGGCCTCCTTGGCCAGCTTCTCCGCCGAATCTGCGGCCGCCTTGGCCTGAGCTGCCGCTTCCAGGGCGGCGGCCTTGCGGAACTCGGTGTTCAGCGCGTGCGACTGCGTCTGGGTCAGGGCGTAGAGGGCCTGGCTGTCGGCCATGTTGGCCTGGGTGGCCTTGGACGCGGTCAGCACGGTCTTGGCTGCCGCCTGGGCCGCGGCGTAGGAGGCCTTGGCGACCTGCGCGGACTGCTGGGCGAACTGCAGTCCGCGGCCGCGCGGTGCCTTGTTCTGATCCGCGATCGCATACGCCGCCTGCTGCGCAGTGTCCGCCTGCTCAGAGGCGGTCTTGGCACGGGCGATGGCGGCGTCGGCGTCCTTGACGAGCTGGGCGGTCTTCTCCCGAGCAATCACCAGGCGGCGCGCGGCGTTCTTCTGATCCGTCAGGGAGGGCTTGTTGGTGGCGGTGGGGTGGTCGCGCCACCACTGCTGCCAGAACAGGATCTGGTCGGCCTGCCAGGACTGGCGGATCGCCTCGACCATCAAGTCGGTGGCAGTGCGCGCCTCCTTGGAAGCGGCCATCTCAGCGGTGATGATCTGCTGGCGCTGGGTGGCCTGGGACGCGTATTCCGCCTCCCATTCGGTGTAGGCCTGGGTGGTGACGCCGGTCAGGACCCGGTACTGGTCGATGGGGTTGGCGCTGTCGCAGACAGCCCAGGCGGCCTTGAGGGCCTCGACCTCGCTACGGAACTCCAGGGAGTCCGGCTCGGGAGCCTTGGTCGCAAAACCGCCGAACCGCAGGAACGTGGCGAAGTCGTTGGCCGACCCCGGGGTGGTGCCGACGACCCCGAGGCCGCCGAACTCACTGTGGCCAGCCATCGTCTTGTACTTCGTGGCCCAGTCGTCGCCCTTGGTGTCGAAGGCGTCGAAGACCTCCTTGGCTTTGGCAAGCGTTGCGGCCCCGGGGCGCGGGGCGGGGTCATCCCAGATGCTCCCGGTGGCCTGGGAGCGTCCTTCGACGGTGAAGGTCCGGATGTCCCATCCGATCAGCGGGGCGTTCCAAGGGCGGCCGCCGGCCGAGTTCACGCTGGCGTACGGCTTGTTGTCGTTATCCAGCTGGTCCTGGCGCCGGTCGAAGGCGATCCGGTACGCGGAGACGGCGTCATTGTCGTTTGCCGCGGTGTCGTACCACTGCGTGGTGGGCGCGCTGCCGCCGCCGTACAGCGCCTCGTGAATGCCGGAATCCGGTCCCGCCAACGTGGTGTTGGCAAATTCCTTGATCGCGGAACCGCCGTAGTGCACGACCCGCCCCAACTGGCAGCGGTCGCGGCGGGCCTGTTCGCCCAGACTGATCCGCAACGACCTCTTGTACGGGTCGGTCGGGTTGTCCTCACCCACTCCGTCGGCGCGGGCGGGCATGGCCCCCATAAGACCGCCGAAGACGGCTGCGGCCGTCAGCGCGGCCGTGCTGCTCATCCCTCTGGCCAGGACAGTACGGCTGCCTCTCCACCGGCCGGGCAGAACTGGTCGTTTCACTGCTTATTCCCCTTTTGGTCACAGGTCGAGCCACGGGGAGAGGGCAGCAGCAGGCTGCAGGTGAAGGTGAAAGTGCTGTGGCTGCGTCAAGACGCAGCCGTCCCCCCGTGCGGGCCCTTTCGATGGGCGCCCGCGCCCCTCCCCCGAAGGTCCGCCGATCCTTACATGGCGGATACACCTACGGAAGGCACATAAGAACTTTTGTTCGAAATTGGCTGGCCGACGACGTACCGATCGGCGGATCAGACGCATCTGCGAGCGGGCCGAAACAGCGGGCCTGGGAGTCGCGCTGCCCGTCAGTAACCACCAGGCAGCAGGCTCCCCAGTTCCGTATCGGCCGGGGAGCCCGTCGCCTCTGATGGCCTAGTACAGGGCCTTGAACATGTTCCAGCCGGTGCCCATAGCGACCCGGCCCTTGAAGTTGCCCACGCCGTCGGCGTCGTAGCGCCAGGCGGCGCCGCTGGCGTCGACGGCGATCACATCGGCCCGTCCGTCGCCGGTGAGGTCACCGGGAACCGCCAGCATGCTGAAAGCCCCCCAGCCACCGCCGACGTCGAGGCGGCCGGCGAAGTTGCCGCGGCCATTGCCGGGGTAGAGCCACAGGTGCCCACCCGCGTCGCGTGCCAGCAGATCGGGAACGCCGTCGCCACTCACATCACCGGCGCCGACCAGCTTGCCGTAGATGTTCCAGCCGCCGCCGACGTCGATGCGGTCACCGAAGAAACTGCCGCCGTTACCGGGGTAGAGCCACAGATGCCCCCCACCGTCGCGGGCCAGCAGGTCGCCGTTGCCGTCGCCGGTCAGATCACCGATGCCTGCAAACGCGGTCATCACGCCCCAGCCGCCGCCCACATCGCGAGAATCGACCGTGAGGTGGCCGTCCGCACCCACCATGGTCATCGTCGACCAGCGCGAGGTGTTGTTCAGCGACGAGGCCGATGACAGCCGCTCCAACGGCACCGCCGACACATCGCCGTCCATCGGCTGCCGCGCACTGAACTGGCCGTCACCGCGGGGCAGGTAGTAGTGCAGCTGGCCCGCACCGTCGCGTCCGAGCAGCTCGTTCTTCCCGAAGAAGGGATTACCCCCGGCGTTGGCCAGGGTCACACCCTGCCAGCCCTCCCCCAGCCGCACCCGGGCACCGAGGGCGCCCTGCGCGTCGAAGGGGAACGACCACAGGAGACCGGACACGTCGCGGACGACGAGATCGACATGGCCGGTGCTGTCATCCATGGCCAGCAGCTGGTTGTAGCCGTCCCAGCCTGAGCCGCTCTTGACCCGGGCCTTCAGAGGGTCCGCGGCCACGCCAGTGCCCGCGTAGAAGTACAGGTCACCCGACGGGGTCCGGGCCACCACATCGCCCTTGCCGTCGCTGTTCACATCACCGGTGCCGACGAGCTGGTCGAACATGTTCCACCCGGGCCCCACCTTGACCCGCGAGACATAGGGCGCCGCAAGGTTCCCGGTGCCCGCATACAGGAACAGGTCCCCGGACGGTGTGCGCGCCAACAGGTCGTTCCTGCCGTCTCCGGTTACATCGCCCGGGACGAAGAGCTTGTTGTAGATGTTCCAGCCGCTCTCCGACCACGGCGTACCATCCCAGCCTCCGGCGGTCAGGCCCGAGCGCAGCTCGAGCGTGCCGGACGGCGACAGCACCAGCAGCTCGGGGCGGCCATCACCGTTGACATCACCGGGCTCGACGAGGTCCCTGAACGCGCCGATCGAGGTGTCATAGAGCGTGCTCTTGTCGGTCTTCCACCCCTTCAGATACAGACTGTCGTCCAACGATCTGACCAGCAGATCACTGATCCCGTCCCGGTCCACATCAAACCGCGGCGCCACTGACGCCCCCGCAGCTCCGGCACCGTGCACCGCCACCCGGCGCGTACGGTCCGCAGGCAGCTTCGCCGACGGCGCCACCGTCTTCGGCACCGCCGGCTTCACCGGAATCTGCGGCCGTGTAGGACCACCATCAGCCGACGCCACGCCCGACAGCAGTGCGGAAGCTGCCACGGTCACGGCGGTTCCGACGGCCACACGCCGCCTTCGCCCGAAACGCACAAAAGACACAATTCCCCCCACAGGAATCACAAATCCTCAACCAAAATCCGAACTCGCCAGGAGGCGCGCTCCCAGCCTGCAACTGCACCCAGCGCAGACCTCGACCCGCCCTCCCGGGCAGAGCCGTGAAGATCCCCCCAAATCTGCGTGAACCCTACAAGAGTTCTCCACACGGCTGAAGAGCCACCCCCAGAAGCGGAACATTTCATTGATTGCTGATGTGGTCTGTCAAGCCGCGAGAGCGGTGGGTGGCACGAGTTCGTAGGTCCGTCCGTCGCGTAGGAGGGCCCAGAGGACGTTGACGCGGCGGCGGGCCAGGGCGAGGACGGCCTGGATGTGGCGTTTACCTTCGGCTCGTTTGCGTTCGTAGAACCCTGCCGCCGCACCTGCCCTGCAACTCCCGCCCGCCTCCCCGCAGTCCGCCAGTAGGTGCCGCGCCGGGTGCAGCCTCAAAGGCTCAGTGAACCTCCGGGAGCACAGGGAGTACCCCCAGCTCCAGGACGCCGACGGCCCAGGGCCACCGGCCGACCCCTCACGGACCGGGACGGGGACGTGTGGCTTTGTACGTGAGTTTCTGACCTATGCAGCCAGGACGTGGCACCGGTGGCTGCGTAGGTCTCAACCGAGACCGCTTGTCGATGGGTTCCGGCATCACTCTTCGTCCGGAGAGCGCAGGAATGTCGGTGAGAAGTAAGAGCACCTGCCGTGGCGCGGGCTCTCTGTGGCCACGTGCGGAGGCAGCCCGGTCCGTGGCAGGATGACGGCATGTTGATCCGAAAGGCCGATGCCACGTAGGCGTCCGAAGGGGCTGCGCGCGAAGCGTTGGCGGCCCAGAAGAGGGATTCCGGTTCGCCGGGTCCGCGGTGTGTCTGCGGCGACTCGCGTAGCGATCCGGAAGTTGGAAGAGGGCCGCCTATGGCCAGGGGCTGTGGCTGCTGCCCTGGCCGAGTGCCAGTGGTATCTGAAACAGCCAGGGCGAGTGCTCCCGGATCCGGTGATGGCCTGCGAGTGCTGTGATCCTCTCGTGGCGCGAGACCGCCTGGAGGACGTGCTGCTGTGGCTTCCCCGTGGTGCTCGGGAAGACCTTGGCAGGCTCGTCTCCAGGCTCGATTCCGAATTCGACCGTCGAGCTGTTCCCCTCAGTCCTCACCTCATGCTGAGAGGTTCGTGGGGTGCGTGCGGGTGGTGGCGTCGACGCCTTCTGGAGAACCGAGAGGCCGGGTGGTTCCTCGCCACTCGGCCGACCGCTTGCTGCTGCTCGGCACGGGCGCGGGTGGTGGCGAGGCGGTAGGAGTCAGTGCCGGTCTCGATGATGTTGCCGCCGAAGGTGAGGCGGTCGACGATGGCCGCGCAGAGGCGGGGGTCGGTGAAGGTCTTGGTCCAGCCTTGCGGGGCGCGTCCATGTCCGCCCGCAGCATCTCGTCGGTCAGCGGCTTGAACGGATCCAGGCGTGTCGCTCTCGGTGGCAGTTTCTTCCGCGGCTCCGGCCAGGCCGACGACAACGCCTTCTGCACGGTCAGGAACCCGACCCCGTACTTCCGCTGAAGGGCACGGTTCGACAGACCCTGACGCGAATCACGGCGGATCGCCGCGTACAGATCGACCTTGGACTTCGGCAGCACCCGGGCCCCCTCGTCGTGCAGAGCACAACCATGGTCCCGAAGCAAGCATCCAGGTGCTCTCGAAACTCGGCGACATCACTCTCCCGGGAAAGAGGGCGCTCTCGCCGCTGAGCAACAGCCGCTCTCGTAACTCACTAACAAAGCCAGCACCGGACCGCACCGCGGCAAGAGTCCTCGGGTCTACGGCACAGAGCGTGCAGGGCCGCAGGTCTTCATCCTCGCGCAGCCGCATCACCACGCGCAGGCCACCGGCCGGATCCGCCCCCGGGGGCGTCGAGGAGGAGCCTCGGCACGCGCCCCGGGGCGACTGTGACGGTGATTGTTCAAACGAGGCCCGAAGTCCGTAGACGGCCGCACTCGTTCGGCAGGCCGGTGATGGGTGCCCCATCGTCACCGGCCTGCCGAGCACTCCTGCGGCCTCCCCCCGTCATCCCGTCATCCGACGCCGCCACGAAGCCTGCACAGGAATCCGCCAGGGGGGCGGGAGATCTCATTGAGTGGCGAGTGCCGCTTCTACGCGGCGCGAGGTGCTCTTGTGCGTGACCCACCGGCTCAGACTCTCCAGCTCCTTTCGTGCCGTCCGATCTCCGATCCGGGCCAGGGAAACGATGGCGGCTTCAGCCACGTGGGGCGAACGGGGAGCACTGCCGGACCGATGGTCCAGGGATGCCTCGACGAGGCCAACGAGGGCATGGACGATGTCCGGCTGCGGTGGCAGCAAGGAGAGCATCCAGGCGAGCCCGCGCAGAACGTGGGAATTGTAGGGGTCGTGGCACCTGTGCACATCGAAGGGAAGGTGGGGATGCCCCTGGAGCGGGATCGTCTGGTCCAGGCCGGCCAACTCGATCCATCTCGGCACGGCTCGCCGTACTGCTTTCTGGGCCTACGGTGTCCAGCAGGGCCCGGCCGGTGCGTTCCCACTTCGCCGACGGTGCACCGGCGCTCGCGGGAGCGGCATGGGCCAGGAGCCGCTGCCAGGGCTCACCTCCCATCGTCGCTTCCTTGAGTGCCTGGTCGGCCCGTGGATCGGGTGAGGCCGGTGAGGTTGAGGTAAAAGCTCGTAACAGGATCTTGATGAGATGTCCTGCTCAGCCGTGACCGGTGTGACGATTCGGCCGCTCGGGATGGTGTGGGTACTCGGCCGTGGATCGTGGACGACGACTTGTGGGCACTGATCGAGCCGCTGCTGCCGCCCTGGCCGACGAGGTCACCGGGGCCGCGGCCGGTAGCTGACCGGCTGTGCCTGCAGGGCATCCTGTACGTGCTCTGCAACGACATCGCCTGGCAACTCCTGCCGCCTGAGCTGGGATTCTGCTCGGGGCAGACCTGTTGGCGCAGACTGGAGCGCTGGCAGCAAGCCGGGGTCTTCGACCAGCTGCACCGCATCCTCCTCGCCGAGCTGAACGCGGCCGGCCGCCTCGACTGGTCCAGGGCATGCGTGGACGGCTCCCACATCCGCGCGCAAAGGGGGGCGCCGACACCGGTCCGTCGCCGGTCGACCGGCGGAAGACGGGCAGCAAACACCATCTGATCTGCGACGGACGCGGCACCCCGCTTCGGGTCATCACGACCGCGGCGAACGTCAACGACGTCACCCAGACCCTCGCCCTGGTCGACGGAATCCCACCGGTCGCAGGTCGTCCCGGCCGTCCTCGCCGGAGGCCCGAGGCCCTGCTCGGAGACAAGGGCTACGACTCCAACCCCAACCGCGATGAGCTGCGCAAACGCCGGATCCTGCCTGTCATCTCCCGCAAAGGAGCCCCGAACATCAAGGGCATGGGCAAGCTCCGCTACGTCGTCGAGCAGACCTTCGCCCTGCTCCACCACTTCAAACGACTCGCCGTCCGATGGGAACGCCGCACCGAACTCCACGCCGCGTTCGTCTCCCTTGCCTGCAGCCTCATCTGCTGGAGACGCCTCAACAAGCCCGACCCATGGTCGTGTTACGAGCTCTAAGGCTTGTCCCGTCAATGATCTTCGAGTGGAGTTGGACACGAGTGTTCGCGGTGCCACCTGTCTGTCCAGCGAGGAGCTGATGCACGCCGTTTCCTGCTATTGCGCGGTCATGCGCCGTCTGGAACGAGCTTCTTCAACTCTTCCCGCGGAATGATCAAGATTGGGGTCACGCCACGTTCGGCGATCCAGTGTGCGACCTCGCCCACGAAGTGGCCCACCTCAAGAACCCCCTCGAAGAAACGCGCGATCCCCTCTCCGGTAACCGCGCCCTCCATGTCGAAGTCGAGCAGAGGCAGCTCGCTGCCGTCGCTGGAGTTGGGCCCTGCAGTGCCTGCTGCAGAGAAGCCGCCTTCTCCGGCCGCTCCGGACATGCCGCCTTCGTGTCCACCCGCCGCTTCAGCGGCTTGGATCTGCTCGAGCACGTCGGGGGCGAGTATCAGTATTGGCCCTCCGGACCCGTTGGCCTGCAAGAAGTCTCGGGCTTCTTCGGCTGTGCTGCAAGATGCCGATGGCTGAGTCATCGCTACCCCTCAATTCGCCGCTTACCTCTTCAATGGCGTGCACCACGCCATCTCGGAACCGCCCGCCTGCACCGCCGATGCCGCTCATGCAACCGCGAAATCTTCCGGGACAGAGACGCCGGCGTCGTGGGCCGCCACAAGAACATCTTGCTTCACCGCCGGACTGTGGTCCGTTTGCGCCAGCAGATCGAAGATGGATGCTCCGGTCGCTGCGATGAGACACCCAGTCACTGCTCCGGCATATGCCGCAGCCGTCACTGCTGCCGCTTCTGCCGCAATCGTGCCTAGCCCCGTGAATCCGGCCGCCTCGAGGGCTACCAGCGTGACCTCCATTCCCCCCGCCGCCTCCGCGGCATGGTGAAATTCTCAAGGAAGTCCAGCGCTCCCTCGGCTGAGTCCAACGCCTCATTAGGCGTGGGCAAGCCGGAACTGTGCATGCAGAACGTAAATTCACCATCGAAGCTCATGGCGTTCCCCTTGCTGAAGTGGCCTTCGCTTCACAGGCCTTGACCTCTAACATTGGGATGGCCGCGAATGGCGTCCTTGGGTCAAGTACCGGGTCAGGCTCACCGATTACTCGTCAGACGTCACGGCTAATCCGGCGATTCCCGTGACGTTCCAAGGTTGGCCATCAAAATAAGCATCGCGCTGTCGGAGAAGTACCGCAACTTGGCATCTGACGCAACTGCATCCCTGCGGACTACCTGACGGGCCCGGTACGGACATCGAATTGCTGCCAAGAACTCCCCGGCTTCACACTGGAAACAACGAAGGGCGACCCATTTACGCCGATCGGAAGGCAGCACCATGCACCAGAGCGTTCGCGAGTACTGGATCACCTTCAACCACCCGCTCGAAGGGCGGGTCAACTTCATGTACCTGGACGTAAAAGGGTACGTGAGCACCGGTATAGGTAACAAGATCGACCAGACGGAAAGAGACAACTCCTCGCCGACCGAGGGGGAACGGACTCCCTGGCAGCCGCCAACAGGCTGCGCTGGCTGGTCAATGACGCGAACACCGAGGCGACACCTGAGGAAGTCGCCAACGAGTGGGACACGGTGAAGTCGCACATGGAGCTGGCCCCCCTCGGACACCTCAGCTTCCAGCCGCCCCTGACCCGCCTTCATGTGGACGACGACGAGATCGACCGCCATGTCTTCGAGAAGCTCGACGAAATGGAGGGCGTGCTCACCACGCGCCCAGAGTTCGACGACTTCGCGTCATGGCCAGCCAACGCGCAGCTGGCCACGTTGAGCATGTGCTGGGCCTTGGGTCCCAAGTTTCCCTTCCCCAAGTTCCAGGGGCACGTGGCGTCGCGGAATTGGGTCGGCGCCGCAGACGAGTGTCACTTCACGCCGGACGTGGGCACGATCATCATCCGCAACAAGCTCGACCGCGCTCATCTGCTGCTGGCGGACAAGGTGGAGGTCCAGGGCCTGCCGACGGAACAGATCGCGCTGGACCTGTCCGATGTCTTCGGTGTCCAAGGCGCGCTTCTCACCCTGGGGTTCAAACCGTTGGCCCAGGACGGCGCGGACGGCCCTCGCACCCGGGGCAAGGTCACGGAGTTCCAGTCGGCCAACGGCCTTGCCCAGAACGGGGCCTTCAACGATCCGGACACCGTGAGCGGCCTCGCCTCCCAGCTCTCCGGCCTGGGGTTCACCGTATTCGGTGTCTGACCCGCGGGGACTTCGCACCACCCGGACGGCGCAGCCAGGTAACCACACAGAGTGCGGAATGGGGATTTGCCCTCTTATGGTGATCACGGATCGTGAGCAGCATCGGAAGGGGCCAGCGTGCCGGTCAACGTCACATACCCGGGTGTCTACGTCGACGAGGTCAAGAGTGCCGTCAAGACGATCACAGGCGTGCCCACCTCCGTGGCCGCCTTCGTCGGTCACGCGCCCCGCGGCCCGGTCGACCGGCCCGTACACATCACTGGCTGGGCCGACTACCAGGCCATCTTCGGCGGCTTGCAGGCGAACTGCCCACTGAGCTACGCGGTTTACCAGTTCTATCTCAACGGGGGCAGCGAGGCCGAGATCGTCAGGGTGGTGCAGGACGACAAGACCGTCCGCCTGCCCCTCGGCAAGAGCGCCAGCCGATCCGCGAAGGCGCCCGCCCGGCGCTCGCCTGCTCCCGCAGCGGCCGGTGAGGGCGGGGAGTCCTCCGCCGGCACTGGTGAGGACGAATCCTCCGGCGAGGACAAGAAGAAAGGCCGGGGCGAGCAGGAGTCCGGCGGTGACGCCAAGGGGTCCTCGGCCTCCGGCTCGTCGGGGACGGCTTCCGCCGAGGGCCCGGCCTTGCTGGCGGCTTCCCCGGGACGGTGGGGGCGGCATCTTCGCGCCCACGTCGACCACCACACCGCCGAGGGGGAAAAGCCGGAGGGGCCGCGGAAGCTGTTCAATCTGACGGTCCGCGATCTGGAGACGGGCGCTGCGGAGCACTATCTCAATGTCAGTGTCGATCCGGACAGTCCGCGCAACCTCACCCATCTGCTGGAATCCTCGCGGCTCGTGCGCGTCGACCCGGATGCCCTCATCAAGAAGGTACCCACTCCCAACGATGCCCCGGATGACGGAGCGGATCCCTTCGCCTTCGTCCCGAAAGACGGGACGGCAGCGCAGCAGGCGTACTGCTCCGCCCCTGCCGAAGCCCGTGACGACGGGGCCGACGGGGATGGACGGCCCCGGAATCTGGACCCGTACTTGGGCGACAGGGCCGCCAAGACCGGCCTCTACCAGCTGCTCAAGACGGACATCTTCAACATCCTCTGCCTGCCCGACGCCCAGTGGCTCGACGAGAAGTCGCGAGCCGCCGGAACCGGAACCGGAACCGAAAATAGCGTGAAGGCCCTGCTCGTCCCGGCACTGCAACTGTGCGTCGAGCGAAGGGCCATTCTGCTGGTGGACCCGCCCGCGTCGTGGCCGGGCGGACCGGCGGGCAGTGGCTCCAGTGCCACTGCCGTGAGTGACGTCCTCGAGAAGATTACGGAGGTGGAGCTGGGTGACTCCGGCAAAAACGCCGCCGTCTACTACCCCCGCGTCCTCTCGCCCGACCCCTTGCTCGACGGTGCCCTCAAGCCCTTCCCGCCCTGCGGCGTGATGGCCGGCGTGCTCGCCCGGACAGACGTCCAGCGCGGGGTCTGGAAAGCACCTGCCGGTACGGATGCCTCGCTGAGCGGCGTCAGTGAGCTCGAAGTGCCGCTGACCGACCTGGAGATCGGGCGGCTCAACCCGGTCGGCGTCAACTGCCTGCGGCGCCTGCCCGCGGCCGGTCCCGTCGCCTGGGGCGCGCGCACCCTCGTCGGCGCCGACCGGCTCGCCAGCGAATGGAAGTACCTCCCGGTGCGCAGGCTGGCGCTCTTCATCGAGGAAAGCCTGTTCCGGGGCACGCACTGGGTGGTGTTCGAGCCGAACGACGAGCCGCTGTGGGCCTCGATCCGGCTGAACATCGGCGCCTTCATGAACTCCCTTTTCCGAGCGGGCGCGTTCCAGGGCCGCACGCCCCAGGACGCCTATCTCGTGAAGTGCGACAAGGACACCAACCCGCAGAACGACATCGATCGCGGCATCGTCAACATCCAGGTGGGCTTCGCCCCGCTCAAGCCCGCGGAGTTCGTGATCGTGCACATCCAACAGCTCGCCGGCCAGATCCAGGTCTAGGTCGAGATCCAGCTCCAGGAGGACGACCCATGCCTGAGGTCAAGCGCCGGGACCCGTACAAGAACTTCCGGTTCCGGGTGAAGTTCAGCGGGGAGACCGACTACATTGCGGGAATCAGCAAGGTCAGCGGGCTGAAGCGCACCACCGAGGTCATTCGGCATCGCGACGGCGGAGACCCCGGCACCAGCCGGAAACTTCCCGGCCGGACGGAATACGAGGCCATCACCTTCGAACGCGGCTGCACCGTCGACACCGCCTTCGAGGAATGGGCCAACCGCGTCTGGAGCCTGAAGAACTCGGCGGGCGGGCTTGAGACTTCTCTGAAGGACTTCCGGCGCGACCTCATCATCGACGTCTTCGACGAGGGCGGGCAGCAGGTGCTGTCCTACTCCGTCCACGACTGCTGGGTCTCCCAGTATCAGGGACTGCCCGAACTCGACGCCGGATCCAACGGCGTGGCCTTCGAGCACATCAAGGTGGAGCACCACGGCTGGGTACGGGAGCACACCAACCCGCCGCAGGAACCGCAGTTCTCCGACACCGCAGGGTGAGCGGCGTGCCACGGCAGCTGACCGAGGCGAACGTCCTCGACGTGTGGGAGAACGGGCTCGCCGGGCCGCCGGCAGCTCGTTCCCTTCTGTTCGCCTCGATGGCGGCACCTGGCGGGAGCAACGTCGCGGACCTGCCCCTAAGTGCGCTCAACTCCCTTCTGCTCGAGCTGCGCCGCGGCGCCTTCGGCGACGCACTGCCGTGCACGGCGGACTGCCCGGAATGCGGCGAGAGTCTCGATGTCACCGTGGCGGCGGCCGAGTTGCTGCCTCCCGGCGGTGGCGCCGCCGTGGCCGCCACGGCGACTGTGAAGTCGTACGGCAGGACGGTCACGTATCGCGCGCTGACCGGCCGGGACGTCCGCTCCGTCGATCCCGCCACGCCCCGCGCCCGCCAGGCCCTGCTGCGTCGCAGCGTCCTGCGCGTCGACCCGCCCGCCGACGACCTGCCCGACGAGGTTCTCGAGGACGTCGCCCGGCGGCTCGCCGACGACGACCCCGGGGCCGATGCCGTCGTCTCCTTGAACTGCCCGCAGTGCCAACACAGTTGGGATGCCGCCCTCGACCTCGCCGAACACCTGTGGACCGACGTGTCCGAGTACGCGCGCCGCCTCCTGCACGAGGTACACGCCCTCGCTCGCGCCTACGGCTGGACGGAGGCCGACGTGCTCGCGATCAGCCCGACGCGGCGGCAGTTCTATCTGGAGGCGAGCACCGGATGAACGACTTCGTGGACCGTCTCCTCAGGGCACCGGGGCCGAGGTTGAGGCCGCTCGCACCGAACGCGTTCGATCCGGGCGCTCCGCGGCTGCCGGGATCTGAGCAGGGGGCGTCGGTGTACGCCCCTGAGGTCGATGTCGAGGTCGAGGTCCCGGTCGAGGGGGAGGTGGAGGCGCAGGCGCAGGCGCTGCCGTCCGGGGAAGGGGTGGTGGAGCCGATGCAGGGGCTGGAGGCGGGAGTTGGGGAGCTCTCGTACGAGGCGGCTCCCAGCGAGGCGGCTCCCAGCGAAGGGATGGGCGTGGTCGGGGGTGAGGATGCGGAGCTCAGTACGGCCGGTGGGGCAGGTGGGCGTGGGGGTGCCGTGGAGGTCGCACGCCCCGCCGCCGGCGAGAGCGCACATCCGGTTGGCGGGGAGGGTGTACGGGTCGTCAGCGGGGAGGACGTACGACTGACCGGGGGGAGCCCTTGGCCGAGCGCGTCGTCGCAGCTGACGTCAGATGCCGAGCCCTCTGCAGAGGCTCGCGGTGGCGGCCATCGTGAGCGGGGTGACGGTGCACGGTCGGCCTCGGGGAGGGCGATTCCTCCAGCCCTCGGGAGTCGGGTCCCTGACGAAGCGACCGTGTCCGAAGCACCACAGGCACAGCGGCCGCAGCCCTCACGCACAAGCCCCGCCGCCGGTCACGGCACCCCACGGAACGGCTCGGCCACGGCAGACCCCGGCCCAGACCCCACAGCCAACAAGCCACCCGCACCACAACCAACCCACCCAGAGCGTCCCGCCCCCGCCCAGACTCCAGGCCCCGCCGTCGGCAACAGCGTCCCGCCAAACGACTCGACCACGACAGACCCCGGCCGCCAAGACCCCACAGCCAACAAGCCACCCGCACCACACCCAACCCACCCAGAGCGTCCCGCCCCCGCCCAGACTCCAGGCCCCGCCGTACGCAACAGCACCCCACCGAACGACTCAGCCACGACAGACCCCGGCCAAGACCCCGCGGAACATCCCACTCCCGCCCAGACGCCCAGCCCCGCCACCGCCCACAGCACCCCGCCAAACAAACCCCCCACACCACAGTCAACCCGCCCTCCCGCTCGCGCCCAGAAGCCCACCCCACACCTCCCTCCTGTGCCGACAAGGGCCGGCGCAGCGCCTCAAGGTGACACGGTGTCTCCCGGGAAACCGGGCGCGCCATTGCGGAAGTCCGAAACGCGGAGCGAGGGCTTCGGCGTATCCGCCGGGAGCTCCGCCACATCTCCCTCCCCGGTGCCCGCCGAGGCTGCCCACGCCGCAGCGCGACCAGCCGCATCACCGGCCCGAACGGCAGCGCCTGAAGGATCACCGGTCCCGCCGACGCTCTCCCCGTCACCGTCACCGTCACCGTCACCGTCACCCGCACCCGCTTCGAACCCGCCCCCCTCAGCGCCGACGCCGTCACCAGCTTCGGCACGTCCACAGGCCCCGTCGTCACCCTCACCTACGCCTACGCGGACATCGTCACCGTCGCCGTCGCCGGAGTCTTGGCCAACCAAGCCCTCCGCGTGGAGTTCCCTCCGCCGGTCACCCCCGACCCGCCCCAAACTCGCACTCGGCCCCGCCTCCGACTCCACCACTGCGCAGAGCTCCCCGGCGCACTCCACCGTCGTCCGCGTCACCATTGACCACCTGGTCGTCCGCACCGCCCCTCCCCGCCCCATCGACGGCCCTGCCCCAACCCCCGCTCCGCACCGCAAGCCTCGGCTCAGTCTTGAGGAGTACCTCGGGAGGCGGGCGTGAGTGATGCGCTGGCGATCGCCGCCGTGACCGAGACGCTGCGGGCCGTGCTGCACGGGGACCTCCAACGGGCCGTGCCCGGAGCGGAGGTGACGGTCCGGCATCCGGGGGATGTCGCCGCGGCCATTGCCGAGGGCGACGGCACGAATGGCGTGCTCAACCTCTTCCTCCACCAGACCGGCATCGATCCCGCCTGGCGCAACGCCGATCCCGACGGCTCGCGCCCCGGCGAGTCCCGGCATCCCGCGCTGCCGCTGGTCCTGCACTACCTGTTCACCGCGCACGTACCCGCCGGTGAGGACTCGACCGTCCCCGAGCGGCTGCTCGGTGCGGCCATGGCGGCCTTGCACGAGCGGCCGCGGCTGCGTGCCGACGACCTCAAGGGCGCCGCCGGCTTCAGTGATCTGCATCTCCAGCAGGAGCCGGTGAAGGTCACCCCGGCGATGATGACGGCCGACGAGATGCGCCTGCTGTGGGCGGCCCTGGGCCACAGTTACCGGCTGTCCGTTGCCTACGAGGCACGTGTCGTGCTCATCGACAGCGCAACGCCCGGCCGGGCACCCCTGCCGGTACTGCGGCGCGGGGCAGCCGGGACCGGGCCCGAGGCGATGCCTATGGCGGCCGCGCACTGGCCAGTACTTCTGGCCGTCGTACCGTCGACCGCCGCGTCCGGCTCTGACATCAGGCTCAGCGGGAGCGGATTTCAGGCGGGGACGCCGACCGTTCGTCTGACGCACCCCCTGCTCGGCGGGCCGATCGTGCTGCCGGCCCGCGCGGACGAGGCTGGCTTGTTGCGCGCGACGCTCGGCGAGGAGCTCGGCGCGGGGCGCTGGTCGGCCGTCGTCGTCGTCACCGCGCCCGACGGCAGTGTACGGACCACCGAGCCACGGCGCTTCCACATCGCGCCGCGCATCACCAACTCGCTGCCGATGAACGCCGAGCGGGCCAAGAAGGGGACGGTGGCGCTGGTCGTGGAGTGCGCGCCCGCCGTGCATCCCGGCCAGCGGGCCGAGCTGCTGGTGGCGGATCGGCCCGTGCTCGCGGAACCGTTCACCCGGGAAACTCGGACGCTGCGGTTCCGGATGGCGGCGGGTGCGCCAGGGCGGTATCCGCTGCGGTTGCGCGTCGACGGGGTGGACAGCCCGCTGATCGATGTGGAGGCCGGGCGGTTCGACGCCGACGCGGCGGTGGTGATCACATGACAGCGGCCACGCGGGTCGAACTGCACATCCGTCGGCTGGTGTGGGACGGGGCCGGACCACCCCCCTCGCCTGCGGCACTGTGCGCGGCCGTCGAGTCCGAACTCGCCGTGCTGCTCGGCGACTCCCCCACCATCGGCGCCGTCGCCCCGGCCGTACCTGCGGACTCCACCATCGGCGCCCCCACCCCGGCCGCACCGACGGACCCCACCCTCGCCGCGCACGCCCGCCAAATCGCCCGCGCCGTCCACGAGACACTCCGAGCCGGGCAACCGCCGGACCACCGCTCCCCCCAGCACCGCCCCCGACCAGAGGCAGGAGCCCCCACGCCATGACCACCCCCGCCCCCCGCCGCGGCGGCTTCGTCCTCCTGGACCCCGAGCAGGGGCAGGTCCTGCGGGTCATGCCCTTCCAGTACAACCCCGACAGCATCACTCGTACGCTCCAGCCGCGCGGCATCGGCGCCGCCGCCGGTGACCGGCTTGAGGCGTTGCGGTTGCACGGGCCGGCCCGGGAGACGTTCCGGATCGACGCGGAGTTCGACGCCGTGGACCAAGCGGCCTCGAAGGCCACGCCGGCCCCACCCACGGGGTCGGGTCTCTCCGCGACGCTGGCCGCGCTGGAGAGCGCCGTCACCCCCACGAGCGCCCAGCTGACCCGGCAGAACGAACTGGCCGGCCAGGGAATCCTGGAGATCGCACCCGTACAGGCCCCGCTGTCCGTCCTGGTTCTGGGGCGCAGGGTCCTGCCCGTGCGGATGCTGGACATCGCCGTCACGGAGGAGGCCTACGACGGGGAGCTGAATCCCATCCGGGCGCGCGTGACGCTGACGGTGCGGGTCCTCACCGTCGACGACGTCGGATTCGGCCACAAGGCCGGCGGCCTCTACCTCCAGTACCAGCAGAACCGGGAGCGCCTCGCGGCAACGGTCGCGAACGGCCCGTCGACCGTCGGCTACCCGGGCGGCTGAGCCGCACCCGCGCCGCGTACCCATCACCATCCGGAGGAGGTCGGCATGTTCGAGCCCAGCAGCAGGTACCACGGGGTCCCCACCACGACCCACACCCTTGCGGACGGCCGGACCGTCACTCACCTGCGCCGTCGTCTGCTGCCCCGGCCGGAGGAGCTGACGGCGGTCGGCGAGCACGTCGTCACCGCCGGAGAACGGCTCGACGCCATCGCGGCACGTCGCTGCGGCGACCCGGAGCAGTCGTGGCGGATCGCCGACGCCAATCCGACGCTGCGGCCGGACGAGTTGACGGCCGTGACCGGCCGGAGACTGCGGATCACCCTGCCCGCCGAGGCTTCGGCGGCGGCTGCTGGCGGCGAACGGGCGTGGTGATGAGGCCAAGCCCGCAGGTGATGCTGCTCCTCGGCGACACGGTGCCCGCTCCGGCCCCGGCGGCGTTCGTCGATGCGCTGCACGGAGTGCGGATCACCTCGGCCAGCGGGGCGACGAGCGGCTTCCAGCTGACCTTCTCGGTCGCTCCCGGATCGCCGCTGTCCCGGGCGGTCCTGCCGGACGGGGCACTGCACACGAAGAAGCGGGTCGTGGTCGCCGTGGTCCTCGCGGGCCGGTGCCATGTGCTCGTGGACGGCGTGATCACGCATCAGGAGCTGCACGCGGCGCGGGCTCCCGGGGCGTCGTTCCTCGTCGTCACCGGTGAGGATCTGTCGCTGCTGATGAATCTGCGGCATGTCCGGCGGGCGTTCCCCGGGCTCTCGCCGCAGCTGCGGGCGACAGAGGTGTGTGCCGCGTACGCGCAGTACGGCATCACGCCGAAGGCCGTGGCGCCGGTGCACTCGGACCAGCCGAATCCGCTGATCGACATTCCGGTGCAGGCGGCGACCGATCTCGCCTACCTGCGGGCGATCGCCGCGGACGTCGGCCATGTCTTCCATCTCGAGCCGGGGCCCGCCCCGGGGGTCAGCACCGCCTACTGGGGGCCGCAGCGCCGCGAGGGGGCCCTCCAGCCGGCCCTGACGACCGGGTGCGGCGCGGCCGACAACGTGGAGGAGCTGACGTTCTCCTTCGACGGCCTTGCCACCTCCCGCTACGGCACGCACCGGCTCGAACCTCCGTCCACGACGGCCTCCGAGGCGAGCGCGCCCGAGCCGCTCGTCCTGCGCGGCCCCCTGGCGGCCCGCCCTGCCGAGGCACTGCGCGTCGGCATGCTCGCCGGGCAGACCGGCCGCTCCCTGACCCGGACCCTGCTGGCCGGACTCGGCCTCGAGGTCGCCGCCGACGCGGTCACCGGGCGAGGGACCGTCGACGTCCTGCGCTACGGCCATGTCCTGGCCGCCCACGCTCTGGTGGGCGTGCGCGGGGCGGGAGCGGCCTACGACGGGCGCTATCTCGTGGCCGCGGTGGCCCACGACCTCACCCGGGACACGTTCAGGCAGCACTTCACGCTGGTCCGCGACGGACTCGGCGCCGACACCCAGGTGGTGACCGTATGACAACAGCGCAGACGCACACGACGCATCAATGGCACGGCCTGTACGAGGCCGTAGTGGTCGACGCCAAGGACCCGACCGGGGTCGGGAGGCTTCTGGTGCGGGTGCCGGAAGTGCTTGGCGACGAGACACAGGTGTGGGCCGCCCCGTCCACCCCGCTGGCCGGTCCGGACTGCGGCATGTACGTGGTGCCGCCGGCGGACTCCGGTGTGTGGGTGCGGTTCCTCGACGGGGACCCCGAGCGGGCCGTGTGCGCCGGGTACCGGCGGGGCGGGTCGCAGGACGTGCCGTCGGCGGCGAAGTCGGCGCCGCCCGGCATCCCGCAGATCGTCCTTGCCACCCCTTCCGGCAGCGCCCTGGTCATCAGCGACGTGCCTGGTCCTGCGGGCGGAATCAAGCTCCAACTGCACGGTGAGAACGGGCCGTTCATCAAGATCGACGAGATGTCGATCGAGATCTCCTGCGGGTCCGGACTCGCCACGCTCAAGCTCGTCGGACCCCAGCTCACCGTCAACGACGGTGCGCTGACCGTGTTGTGAGGATGCCATGCCCGGACTGCTGCTCCACTACGGCGCGTTGATGATGTGCGCCCATCCGCCCGGCCTCGTCACCATTCCCGCGCCGGTGCAGCAGCGCGTTCTGGTCGGCCCCCAGCCCGTCGCCACCAGCGCCGACACGTTCCTGGTGGCGGGCTGCAGCTTCCCGGCCGCCACGCTCGGGGCGCCGCCCTGCACGAGCATCGTGTGGCTGCACACCTCCACGCGCGTGTTCGTGGGCGGTCTTCCCGTGCTGCTTCAGCCGAGCCCGCCGGTCAGTCCCGGCCCCGCGATGGGGGTCGGCACGCCACCGCCCAATCCCCCTCTGGTGCAGGCCATGCAGCTACGGGTCCGGGGGATGTGAGCGCGTTATGGACGTCGCCTTCCCCTATCGCGTCGACGCCCGTGGCCGCACGGCGTCGGCCGCCTACGCCGACCACGTCCGGGACATGGTCGAACTGGTCCTCTTCACCAGCCCGGGCGAGCGGGTCAACCGGCCCGACTTCGGCTGCGGCCTGCTCGACCTGGTCTTCGCCGGAAACAGCCCCGAAGTCGCCGCAACCCTGGAGGCGACCGCCCAGGCGGCCCTGCAGCGCTGGCTCGGCGACCTGCTCACGGTGGAGTCCCTCACCGTGACCGCAGACGAGGCGACGCTCCATGTGCGGGTCGCCTATGTCCTGATGGCCACCGGGGAGAACCACACACTGACCGTGAGTGGGGGGACCGGCTCATGACCGTGGCGGACGGGCGCTGGAGCGGTCAGGCCGGCATCGAGGAGGTACGGGCACACCCGGACCGGCGAACGCTGAGCGTGAGGTTCTCCGGGGTGCTGCCGCGGCACGTGGACCGCGCCAGCTTCGTGATCGAGGGCGGACAGCGGGTCGTCGGCATCCGCGTACTGCGGGTCGTCCCCGAGCTCGGCGAGGAGCTGGAGCCCGGCACGGAGGAGTCCGGCAGCGGTGCGCCCGCGCAGCGGTTCCGGCTGTTCCTCGACCGCCCCGGGGACGAGTCCACGTACCGCCTGCGCGTCCTGGGGCACGGCTTCCACGGCGCCCTCGACCGGGCCGACTTCACTTTCCGGCCCACCGCCCACCGCCCGGAGGACATCTCCGGCGCAACCCGGGCGCCGGGCCGCCCCGCACCGTCCATCGACTACCTGGCCAAGGACTACGCCAGTTTCCGGCGCCTCCTCCTGGAGCGTCTTTCCCTCACCCTGCCGCAGTGGACCGAGCGCCACGTCCCCGACCTCTGGGTCACCCTGGTGGAGCTCCTTGCCCATGTCGGAGACCGGCTGAGCTACCAGCAGGACGCCGTCGCCACCGAGGCGTACCTCGACACCGCGCGGCTGCGCACCTCGGTGCGGCGGCACGCACGCCTCGTCGGCTACCCAATGCACGACGGCTGCGCGGCCCGCACGGTCGTGTGCGTGGAGACGTCCGCACCGCGGTCGGTGCGCACCGAAGATCTGGCCTTCGCCGCGCAGCCGGATGACGCGCTGCGCCCTACGATCGGCCCGGTGCTGTCCGTCGAGGCCCTCGTCTCGGGGCCGCATCCGGTCTATCGGCCCCTGGAGCGGCGCGGGATGCGGCTGCGTCCGGAGCACAACGGCATCGCGCTGTGGGCGTGGGGTCAGGACGCGTTCCAGCTGCCTGTCGGCACCACGCGGGCAGCGCTGCTCGACGTGGAGCGTGCGCTGGACCTCGCCCCCGGTGACCTACTCGTTCTGGAAGAGCTGCGGGCCCCCGACGGCGGCCCACCCGACCCCGGCCACCGGCAGGCGGTCCGGCTCACTCGTGCCGTCCAGGACCACGACGCGAACGACGGCACCCCTGTCGTGAAGATCGCCTGGGCCGAGGAGGACGCGCTCACGTTCCCGCTGTGGCTGGGCAACCCGCCCGGACCCGACGGCCGGACGAGCGCGACCGTGCTGGCCCGCGGCAATGCGCTCCTGGTCGAGCACGGTCTGGCGAACACCTGGCTGCCCGGCGGCGACACGGACGAGCTCATCGAGGTGCCGAAGACGGCCCGCCCCTTCAGGGCGGCGGTGCGCGGCGCGCCCGTCACCTGGTCCCCGCCCCACCCCCGCCCGGCGGACCTGGCAGCCGCCCAGGCCCGGCACCTGCGCGGCCTCGCCGTCCGGGCCCGTGAACTGCTGCGCGACCTGCACCAGCAGGCGGGCATCGACGACGGAGGCCGGGACCTCCTGGAAGCGCTCTTCGGCTCCTCCGGGCTCAGCGACCCCCACCGGGCCGCCCGCCTGCTCGCCCGCTTCGACCGCGTACTCGCCGCCCCGCTGCGCCGCCTCGAAGCCCTCGCCCGCCGCGCCGACTCCGGATACGTGCTCGACCCCGACGAAGCGGACTGGGAGATCCGGCGCACCTGGGGTGCCCGGGCCGCAGGCGGCCTGCACCCGGCCAACCCTTCCCTGCACGGCCCCGCGAGCACCGCCCTGCGCCCCGACCCGCGCGAGGCGCTGCCCGCGGTACATCTGCTGGAGGCGGAGGGAGCACGGGCTCGGTGGACACCGCGCCGTGACCTGCTGGAGAGCGGCCCGCGCGACCGGCATGTGGTCGGCGAGAGCGACGACGACGGGGGGCTCACCCTGCGGTTCGGCGACGAGCGCTGCGGACGGTCGCCCCGCCCGGGCACCATGCTGCGCGCCATCTACCGCGTGGGCAACGGCAGTGCGGGCAACGCCGGCAGCGAGGCCGTCAACGGGATCGCGCACCGCGACGGGGACCTGGCGGGCCTGGTCACGCGGGTGCGCAACCCGGTGCCTGCGACCGGCGGCACCGATCCGGAGCCGGTGGCCGATGTGCGCCTCGCCGCGCCCCGCGCCCCCTTCCGTACGCTGCTACGCGCCGTCACCGCCGAGGACTACGCCACGCTCGCCGAAGGCCGCCCCGGTGTGCAGCGCGCCGCCGCCACCCTGCGCTGGACCGGCAGTTGGTACGAGGCCGACGTGGCGGTCGATCCGGAGCGCACCGCCGTGGCGTCGCCGGAGCTCCTTGAGGACGTGCGCTCCGCACTGCACCGCTACCGGCGCATCGGCCACGAGGTCGTCACCCACCCCGCGCAGTTGGTGCCGCTCGATGTGGCCCTGTACGTCCTGGTCGACCCGCACCACGTCACCTCCGATGTACGGCAGGCGCTCGAGCGCCGCTTCTTGCCCAGGTACGCGGGGTTCTTCGACCCGGCGGCGCTCACCTTCGGCACCCCGGTGCGGGCCAGTGCCCTGGTGGCCGTTGCCATGGCGGTGCCCGGAGTGCGGCACGCGGAGGTCACACGGCTGCGCAGGCGGCATGTGGCCGACGGCCCGGACGTGCCGCCCTCCGGGGAGCTGCGGTTGCGCCCGCGGGAGGTCCCGCGGCTCGACGGCGATATCACGCGCCCGGAGAGCGGGCTGCTTGTGCTGCGTCTGAGAGGCGGACGATGAGCGCTCCTGAGCCGCCCTCGACGCCGGTGTGGAACCGGCCCGGACAGCCCGCGCTGTCGTATCGCGTCGGCACCCATCAGCAGTTCCTGGACGCCATGTTGGCCCGGCTCCCGCTGGCCGGGGAGGAACCCGGCCAGCGGGACGCCCTTGCCGCGCTCACGACTCGGGAGCCCGACGACGCCTCGATCGCCCTGCTCGACGCGTGGGCCGTGGTCGCCGATGTGCTGACCTTCTATCAGGAACGCATCGCCGACGAGGGGTTCTTGCGCACCGCGACCGAGCAGGAGTCGCTGGTCCGGTTGGGCCGCCTTGTCGGTCACCGGCCGCACCCCGCGCTCGCGGCCGCCAGCCACCTCGCCTACACACTGGACGCCGGCACCTCCTGTGTCGTACCGGCCGGCTCGCAGGTACGGAGCGAACCGGAGCCCGGCGGGCTGCCGCTGGTCTTCGAGACCGCCGAGGACCTCACCGCGCGGGCCGACTGGAACCAACTGCCCGTGCGCACCACCGGGTCGGCCGGCATCGCGGCCGAGCTCGCCGGCATCACCCCGTCCATCGACGTCGAAGGGGTCAAGGCCGTCCTGCGCCCCGGTGACCGTCTGCTGTTCAAGTACCGGGATGCCCGGCTGAACGTGACCCGGGTGGTGGGGGACGTGGAACCGGATCCCGCGAGAGGGCGGACCGCCGTACGACTGCGGGTGCCGGACGCGACACGGCAATTGGACGGCGCGGTGGACGCGCTCATGGAGGACGTGGAGGAAACCGCTCGCCGGGCGCCCTCGCGCGGCCCCTTCGAGGAGCTCCTCGCGCTGCTGCGGGAGGTGCGGGACCGTGCCGAGGAGCTGCGCGACCCGGACACCTTCGCGGCCCGGCTGGACCGCAGGCTGCGCCGACTGCGCGAGCGTCTCGCCGACCTCGGCGGGGGTAAGGACGCCGACGCCCTGGCCAAGCGGGCCGCCGTCCGGCTCGCCACGGTGCAGGATGCCGTGCACCGTATGGCCGACAAGCCCGCGCGACCGGCATCGGCCGAAGCGGAGGCGCTACAGCGCGATCTCGGCAGTCCCGGCCGCCCGGTGCTGCACGCCGTGGACCCGCTGCTGCGGGCGATCGAGCGGAGCGAGCCCGCGCCGCGCACCCCGCCCGCCGTCGCCGATGCGCTGGGCGCCGGCTCCGACGGCCTGCCCCGGCTGCTGGCCGGCAACCAGCCCCACCTCACCGCGTCCCTGTACGAGGCGCTGACCGCCGTCCACGTCCGGGGCACCCCCCGGTGGGGGGTGCAGCGCTTCCGCGTCACGGCGGCCCCGCTGGGTGCCTCCATCCCGGACGACGACCGAGTGCGACGGCTGCTGCGCGCCGCCGTACGGGCGCAGCCGGACGAAACCGTTCCGCTCGCGGCGGACGTTCTGCTCCTGGACGCGGTGCACGAGGAGATCGAGCCGGGAAGTTGGATCGGGGTGGGCGTGGTGGGCCGTCCACGTACCCGTGTCGTCAAGGTCACCGAGGTCGGCCGCCTTTCGGTGGCGAACGGTCAGGACGCCGTACGGGTGACGCGGCTGCGCCTTGCCGGGCCGTGGACCGAGGACTGCGACGACATCGCCGCCCGGCGGGCCACCACCGTGTGGGCCGCGGGGGAGCCGCTGGTGCTCGCCGCCCCGCCCGATCCGACCGACGTGCAGGGCGACGCCCTCACGCTGGACGGCATCTTCGAGGGACTCGCCCCCGGACGGCTGCTCATCGTCTCCGGTGAGCGCACGGACGTCCTTCCCGGCTCCGGCACGGGAGTGCCGGGCTGCGAGCTCGCCGTCCTCGCGGGCGTGCGCCACGCCTTCGCCGACCGGGTGTGCACGACGCTGCTGTTGACCGCGCCGCTCGCGCACCGCTACCGGCGGGACACGGTCGTCGTGCACGGCAATGTCGTCCCGGCCACCGCGGGCGAGACGGTGACGGAGATCCTCGGCAGCGGTGACTCCGGCCGGGCGGGCCAGGTCCTTCCGCTGCGGCAGAGTCCGCTGGCGTGGCTGCCGTCGGCGACCGCCGAGGGCGGCGAGGAGGCGCTGACCGTCCGGGTCGACGACGTGGCGTGGCAGCGCACCGCCGATCTGGGCGAGGCGGGGCCCGCCGCCCAGGTCTACCGGCTGCGCGCGGGCCCGGACGGCAGGGCCGCCGTGGAATTCGGCGACGGCCTGCACGGCGCCCGGCTGCCGTCGGGCACGGAGAACGTCACCGCCCGCTACCGTGTCGGCGGCGGCCGCGCCGGCAATGTCGCGGCCGGGCGGATCAGCCAGCTGGTGAGCCGGCCGCCCGGCGTCAGCGGAGTCACCAACCCGCTGCCCGCGACCGGCGGGGCCGACGCCGACGGTCCTGCGCAACTGCGCCGGGCCGTCCCGCTGCGCCTTGCCGCCTTCGACCGGCTGGTGTCGGTGCGCGACTACCAGTCCTTCGCACAGGCCTTCGCGGGCGTCGGCAGGGCCGTCGCACAGCACTGCATGGACGACGGCCGTCCCGTCCTGCATGTCACCGTCGCGGCCGCCGACGACGCCCCGCTGGATGCCTCCGCCGCGCTGCTCGCCGGGCTGCGCACGGCACTGCGGCGGTACGGCGACCCCCGGCTGCCCGTGCGGGTCGAGCCCTGCGAGCGCGTCCGGCTCGTGCTGGTGCTCGGCGTGCGTACGGCCCCCGGCCACCTGCCGGAGAAGGTCGAACGCCGCGTCCATGAGGCGCTGGCCACCCAACTGGGGTTCGCGGAGGCTCACTTGGCCCGGCCGGTGTACCTGAGCGCCGTCGTCGCCGCCGCGCACGGGGTCACGGGCGTCGACTCCGTGAACGTGGAAGCCTTCGGCGGCATCCCGGAGGGCGCCGACCCGGCCGAAGTGGTCAGGTTCGCCGAGCATCCCTCCGTCGCCTCCTGCGTGCCCGCCCTGTCCGCGGGGCCGCGCGCGGTGCGCGACCTCTCCCCCGTCGGCGGACCGCCGGATCCGGCCGCCGTCGTCGACGCCGCGCAGGCCCGCACGGTGTTCCTCGACCGCCGGGCCGCGCCTGGCCCGGCCGAGCGGCGGCCCCCGCGGCTGATGCTTCGTCCGGCCCAACTCGTCCTGCTCGACCCGGCGGTGCCGGGGACCCTGTTGCTGCGGAGGATTCCATGACCCCGGACGAGCTGTACGCGCTGCTGCCCGCCGTGCACCGCAGGCGCGACGAACAACAGGGCGGCCCGCTGCGCGCACTCCTCACGGTCGTCGCCGAGCAGGCGGCCGTGGTCCACGAGGACATCGAGGGGCTCTACGACAATTGGTTCATCGAGACCTGCGACGACTGGGTGGTGCCCTACCTCGGGGATCTCGTCGGGTACGAGATCCTGCCCCGCATCGCGGCCGCCCTGTCGGACGACACCCCCCGGGCCACCGGCCTTCCGGCCGCCGCCGTGCCCCGCAGGGACGTCGCCGACACGGTCACGCACCGGCGCCGCAAGGGCACCCTGGCTCTCCTCGAGGACCTGGCGTCCGGCGTTGCCGGGTGGCCGTCCCGGGTCGTCGAGTACCACCGGCTGCTCTGTCTCACCCAGCCGGTGCGCCGCTACTCCACCGACGGCCGCGACGCCCGCCGCAGGTCGGCGCGCGGTGCGCTGGTCGACGTACGCCGCGCCGGGGTCCTGGACCGGCTCGGCGGCCCGTTCGACGACTGCGCCCGCACCCTGGAGGTCCCACGCGCCGGTTCCGCCCGCCGCCCCGGCCGATACGGCGTCCGGTCCGTCGGCCTGCACCTGTGGCGGCTTCGCACCTACTCCGTGACACGAGCCCCCGCGTACTGCCTGGATCGCGAGCGGGCCTGCTACACCTTCAACGTGCTCGCCATCGACACTCCCCTGTACACAGCCCCCGTGCCCGATCCGTCGAGCGGCCATGTCGCCGACGAGACGAACGTGCCGGAGCCCATCGGCCGCAGGGCCCTGGCCGAACGGCTCTACGACTACTACGGGCCCGGCAAGAGCCTGTGCGTGTGGACCGGTCCGGACGCCGACCGCGATGTCGTACCGCTCGACGATGTCGTCGCCGCCGACCTGTCCGACTGGAGCTACCGTCCGGACCACGGGAAGGTCGCCGTCGACCCCCTGCTCGGCCGCCTCACGCTGTCGCCGGGCATGGCTCGCGTCCACGGCGTCCGGGTGACATACCACCACGCGTTCTCGGGCGACCTCGGCGGCGGCGAGTACCCGCGCCCCGACCCCGCGGCGGCCGACGCCCCGGAGCGTTACCGGGTGGGCCCCGGCGAGGACCACACGAGCATCGCCGACGCGCTCGACCGCTGGACCGCCGGCAAGCGGGCGCACGGCGACAAGACGGAGGTGATCGTGGAGCTCACCGCCAACGAGGTGTACGAGGACCTGACCAACATCCGCCTCGACCCGGGAGACCGCCTGACCCTGCGCGCCGCGGACGGTGTGCGGCCCGTCGTCCGGCTGACCGGACGGCACGGCGGCGACGGTCAGCGCGCCCTGACCATCACGGGCGCCGGAAAGCCGACGGCGCGGATCGTCCTCGACGGTCTGCTGGTGACCGGCGGCAGCGTGCGGGTGCGGGGCGCGGTGCAGCGTCTCGTGATCCGGCACTGCACGTTCGTACCGGGCTGGTTGCTGGAGGCGGGCGGCAGGCCGCTGGCGCCGGGGGCGCCGAGCCTTGACATCGCCGACAGTCCGGTGCGTACCGAGATCCACCACAGCATCATCGGCGCCCTGTCCGTCGACGCGGGCGAGGACAACCACGTCGAGCTCTACGACAGCGTGGTGGACGCCGCCTCCGAGGACGGTGGTGCGGCGATCTGCGCACCGGGCGGCGGCCCCGCGGGCGTCCTCCTCACCGCCCGCCGCACGACCGTCCTCGGAGCCGTCCGCGCGCACGCGGTCGACGTGCTGGAGAACTGCCTCCTGGCCGGCGAGGTGTCCGTCGAGCGACGCGACCAGGGGTCCCTGCGTTTCTGCTGGCTGCCCCAAGACTCCCCGACCCCACCCCGGTTCCACTGCGAACCCGACCACTCCGGGGATCCGGACCGGGTGAAGTTGCGCTTCGCCGCCACCCAGTACGGCTTGCCCGGCTACGTGCGGCTCGCCGACGACTGCACCGACGCGATCCGCCGCGGTGGCGCCAACGGCTGCGAACCCGGCGCACTGCACCACCTCTTCCAGCCGCAGCGTGAGGACAACCTCCGCGCCCGGCTTGACGAGTACACCCCCGCCGGATGCGACACGGGGCTCTTCTTCGTCACCTGAGCCCATCGCACCCCGCTGCCCCCACTCCCCTCGGCCCAGGCAGGAAGCACCTCATGCACGGCGACTTCTCCCGCGTCACCTTCGATCCCGCCCGGCGTTTCTCCTCGGTCCTCTCCCAACAGGGGCGGGTCCAGCTCGATGCCGAGTTCAACGAGCAGTCCGCGATCCTCCTGCACTACGTGCGCACGCTCGCCGCCGATCTGCTGGGGCCGGCCGCATACCCGCCCGACAAGGACGAGGACGCCCTCGGCGGGTTCGGGGTCGACGGTTTCGACGGGGACACCTTCAGCGTGGCACCGGGCCGGATGTACGTTGACGGCCTCCTCTGCGAGTGCGACGGCACCGACTACTGGGACCAGCCCGACGGCCACCTCAACTCCGACCTGGAGGACGACCGGCTGCCGTCCGGGCCATTCCTCGTGTACCTGCGGGTGTGGGAGCGCCTGATCACCGCGGCGGAGGCGCCCTGGATCCGTGAGGTGGCGCTCGGCCCGGGCGGCCCGGACACGACGGCACGCACCCGCGTGGTCTGGCAGGTGTGCCGGCTCCCGCTGGAGCACGGCTCCTTCCGGCCGGACATGCGCAGCGCCGTCGGCTTCCTGCGGGAACGCATCCGGGGCGACTTCCACCCGCGCGGTCGGCTCGCCGCCCGGACCAGGCACCCCGACGAGGACCTGTCCCCCGGCTACCGCGGACCCGAGAACCAGTTGTACCGGGTCGAGGTGCACCAGGGCGGCCCGGTCGGGACGGCGACGTTCAAGTGGTCGCGGGAGAACGGCTCGGTGGTACTGCCCGTCCGGAGGATCGCCGGTGCCACGGTCGAGCTGGAGACACTGGGCCGCGACGACAAGCTCGGTGTGGACATGGGCGACGTGGTGGAGATCGTCGACGACGCCGCGGTGTGCCGCTCCGCGTCGGACCAGCCCGACGCGAAGTGCGGACGGCTGTACACGGTCCGCGAGGTCGACTACGCCGGTCACGGGGTGGTGCTCGACGCCGAACCCACCGGCGTCGGCCAGCGCCCGTCCCTTCACCCCTTCCTGCGCCGGTGGGACAGCGAGTGCGGAGAGGAGGGAACGGCCCTTCTCGTACGGGAGGGCGCGTGGCTGCCGCTGGAGGACGGCATCGAGATCCGCTTCGCGAGCACCAACGGGCCCCACGTCTACCGCAGGGGCGACTACTGGACCATCCCCGCCCGGGTGCTCACCGGGGACGTCGAATGGTCCCGCAACCGCGAGGGCGAGCCGCTGCGGCGCCGCCCCCACGGGGTTCACTACCGCTACGCCCCGCTCGCCTACATCGATCCACGCGGCGACGGTTTCGAGCTGGTCGATCTACGGGTTCCGTTTCCGCCTCGGCGGTAGGCCGGCGGGGCGGCGGGTCAGGGTCCGGCGAAGAGCATTCAACGTCCGGCGAAGAAGAAGATGAAGATCATCCATGCGGCGAAGACCAGGAGGACGAGAAGGGCCACGACCCAGTGCGTGCCGCCGGTCGACACTTCGGCGCCGGTGGTCTGGTTGTACAGGCGCTTGACCCGCAGCGTGCCGCGTCTGGCCTTGCCCTCGGCGCGCACCCGGTCCCCCTCATTGACTGCGCCCTCGAAGGAGTCGCCGCGCATTTCCACCGGGACCAGTCGTACGGGGCGGCCTCGGCGGTCGTACACCTCCACGCGGAAGTTGCAGACGATGACCGTGCCGGTGTTGCCCCCGCTGCCGCGCACCTCGGTGCGCAACTGCACGTTGCGCGCCACGCCCTCGACGCTGCCGGTGCCCTGGAGGGTGCCGACGGGGAGCGGGGGCTGCGGTTCCGGCTCCGGCTCCGGCTCAACCGGGGGATTCCACGGGGGTGGTGGGGGGATGTCCGGCGGGGGTGGTGGAGGCGGTGGCTTCGGCCGCGCGAACACGGTCCCGGGCCAGTGGCGCCGCCACCCTCGCGTCACCGAGTCCTGGCCCTCGTCGTACGCCGCAAGCCAGGCACCGCAGTTGCGGCAGCGCTGGGCGTCGGGCGGCGCCTCGGCTCCGCAACGCTCACATGTCCAGGCGCCGTCCATTGTCGTGACCTAGTCGACGAGGTAGGTGACGTAGTAGGCCGAACCCTCCACGGGTGACGAAACGAGCCTGGCGATGGAGCCGACCCCGCGCTCGGACGCCTCGATGCGGATCGATCCCAGCAGGTCGTCGTCGGAGGCGCTGTCGTAGTCCCGCAGGAAGAGGTCCTGCACGAAGTCCACCGGTACGTTCACTCCCAGCGGCTGTGTCTGGCCGGAGTTCGCCGAGCCCGTCGAGCCGTTGCCGGTCGTCGTGACGTACAGGTCGTCCGGGTCGGGCCGCCAGCCCTCCACCCGCCGGATCGCGTCGGCGACCTGCTGGGCGTACCGCTGCGGGTCATGGGACCCGTGGAATCCCGTCTCGTCGTCGGCGAAGAACGCGAAGATGTCATGGTGTTTTCCGGGATACGCGCCGATACTCACGGCTTCGCCAGAGCTGATTATGTTCCCGGGATTCCGGTCGTCCCAGGCGATGCTGCCTCCCGTGCGCATCACGTCATCGTTGAAGACATGGTTCACACCGGGAATGCTGATGACGTCGCCTGGTTCCAAGTCGGTCACGTTGGACCAGGTCATGACGGCCTCCGAGGGGCTCCGAGAGGCGGGAGCGCAGATTGAGGAACGCCGACTGAGGGCATTCACCGCCGCCGGATCACAGAAATTCGGATCAAGCGGGTACCGGCTCCAGTATAGGAGCGACGCCCTCGGGCAGCCACCGCAGAATTCGTTTCGCATTCCACAACTATCTTTTCCCGAAGGGTTATTGCAGTCGCCATCGACCAGGCAGGGAGCGAGACTGGAATGCGGTTGGGCCGGGGGCTCGAAAAAGGAGCAGGACAGGTGTCCGCATTCACCATCGACATGTCGAACCCGTTCCCCAGCGGCTTCACCGCCGGCCTGGGCGGCCCCGGCACGGGGGGCCACCAGTCGCCCCACTGGTACATCCAGTACGGCATGGATCTCGGCGCCCCCGCAGGCACACAGGTCCACGCCGCCTTCGACGCCCACATCACCAAGTACAGCCCGCACGACCCGGCCACCGACAGTGGCAAGGTCTACGGCGCGCAGCTTTTTATGCGCTCCCCCAACGACGAGATGGGCGGCTTCTACACCCACCTCACCAACGTGCCGGGCGGGCTGGGCGTCGGTACACAGGTCTCCCGCGGGGATGTGCTGGGCCAGGTCCACGAGTTCGCGGGCATTGACCCGCATCTGCACCTGGCGCTGGTCGAGATCATCGGCGGCGCGCCCAGCGGCACGTACCAGGGCGTGGACCTTTACCGAATGTTCCTGGACACGGCCGACTCCGGCACGGTCACACCGGTCACCTTCAACCAGGACGGCTCACCTCCCACCATCGGCGCCTGAGTTGGGGCGGACAGATCTTCCACCTCGGGTCGAGCCGAGGGCATCCAGCAGGGGCTGGCCGCCCTCGGCTCGATCCCAGCGTCATCGACGGCATCGACGGGCCGAAGCCCCAAGGCGCGGTCATGGCGCGTTCCAGGCCGGTCAAGGGCTGCCACAGGACGGCGTATGCGCGCGGGCGCGACCCTTGCGGCCCGGCAGGCGCAGGGATTCCGGACCGACAGCACGTGACCGGGACCGGCCCATGCACCAGTTGCGGCAAGGGAATTGGGCCCCGTCCCACCGGTTCGTCGAATGTGGGGGCGAATTCGAGGGGTCGTTGCAACACCGTGGTGGTTGATCAAGGCGCGAGCAGAACGTCCGGCGGGCGGCCATCCCCAGGCGCTGGCGGTCAGGGGGGCGTGACCTGAGCCCAGGCCGTGCCAGCCTCCTATCATCAGCGTCGACCGGGTGGAGTCGGTGGTGGTCGCCACGCTGTACTGCAGGGTTTCGCGCACCGCTGCTGCGGCCGTGCGCACCTGCGCAGCGAACTCATCGGGCAGCAGGCTCGCCACGAGCCGTTGTGAGAGCGTCACGGCAGTTCGTCGGCTATTCGGTCGAGCTTGGCACCGCCTGCCGTTAGCCTCGCGCTTTCACGTGGTGGGGTGTCCGAGGCTTGATCAAATAAGAGGAGAGTGCTCCTGACCTGCAACGATGGGACTTGTCGAGGGTCCCGTTGGCCGCACGGAAAGAAGCACTCTCCAGGTGAAGAAGCGTATCGGGTCCTACCCGCGTGTCCGCGTCGAGGGCGGCGGCCGGGCGGTGGTCGCGCAGGCCGGGGGCGTGCTGCTGGTCGAGACCGTCCGCAAGGCCGGTCTGGATGACGCGATATCGGCGGCGCTGACGCCGTGGCGGAAGGCCCGGGCGGTGCACGATGCGGGCAAGGTCCTGCTGGACATCGCGCTGTCGGTCGCGCTGGGAGGGGACTGCCTCGCGGATGTGGGCATGCTGCGGGCCGAGCCGGCCGTGTTCGGGCCGGTAGCCTCCGACCCGACGGTCTCCCGCCTCATCGACACCCTCGCCGGCTCCGGTGAGAGGGCACTGGCGGCGATCCGTTCCGCCCGGACCGAAGCACGCGAGCGGGTCTGGAAGCTGGCCGGCGACAGTGCGCCCGATGCCGACGGGACGGTAACCGTGGACCTCGACGGGGTGCTGGTGATCGCGCACTCCGACAAGGAGGACGCCGCACCCACCTGGAAGCGGACCTATGGACATCACCCGCTGATGGGGTTCGTCGACCACGGGCAGGGCGGCAACGGGGAACCGGTCGCGGCCCTGCTCAGGCCGGGCAACGCGGGCTCGAACACCGCCGCCGACCACATCACCGCCGCCCAACTGGCCCTGGCCCAGCTGCCGAAGAAGTACCGGCGCGGGCGACGAACCCTGATCCGCACCGACTCCGCGGGCGGCACCCACGACTTCGTGGCCTGGCTCGCCCAACGCGGACGGTGGCTGTCCTACTCGGTCGGCATGGTGATCACCGACGCGATCCACCAGCACGTCCTGCGCATTCCGGCCTCGGCCTGGACGCCGGCCGTCGAGGCGGACGGCGAGGTCCGGGACGGCGCCTGGGTCGCCGAACTCACCGGCGATGTCCTGGACGGTTGGCCCGCGGGCATGCGGTTGATCGTCCGCAAGGAACGGCCCCATCCTGGGGCCCAGTTGCGGCTCACGGACGCGGACGGCATGCGGCCGACGTGTTTTGCCACCAGCACCGCCGACCAGCCGATCGCCGAGCTCGAGCTCCGGCACCGGCTGCGGGCCCGCGCGGAGGACCGGATCCGGGCCGCCCGCGCCACCGGCCTGCGCAACCTGCCCCTCCACCGCACCGCCCAGAACAAGGTCTGGCTGGAGATCGTGCAGATCGCTCTCGACCTGCTGGCCTGGATGCCGATGCTCGCGCTGACCGGCACGGCCCGTCTCTGGGAGCCCCGCCGCCTGCGGCTTCGCCTGTTCACCACGGCCGGACAGCTCGTGAGCACCGGCCGTCGCCGGATCCTCCGCCTGGCCCGGCACTGGCCCTGGACCAGCCACATCACCGCCGCACTCGAACGGCTCGCACTCCTGCCGAACCCCGGATGACCAGCAGATTCACCCGCCCCTACGAGAGAAACCATCAAGCCCGGAGCAGTGGAACCCGGCGTCCACCCGAGACGACACTCGGGCCCTCAGCCTGCCCAGCCCTCGCCACCACCAACAAGATGGGCCGCCGACTCCGTCGGCGACCCATCAAGAAAGATCGAGGCTAGGGGCTGCCATCCGTCATCAGCGGGATAGTCTGGTGCGCAACCTGCAGCAGGTCCGTAGACACGGTCACAAGACGCCCGGCCCCGGCACGATCTCGATCTCCGGCTCGCTCTCGATATGTTTATCTTCCTGGCGGAAAAGCTCATCGAGCGCTTCGCGGAAGCCACGCTCGAACTCTTCCAAGGGCACGCCACCGACATCGGGGCCGATTGCAGGACCTTGGAATTGATCGAAATCGGCACGCTTGCCCTGCGCGGCTGAGGCGCCGTCCAAGTACGCCTGCAGGAAGGGTCCGTTGAGGAACGCTGGTGCCTCAGGTGTGCCATTCTGGAGATTCCAGCCGACGTAAAACCCTTCGGCGAACCAGTCAGCTACCGTCATGGGTGACCGGTCAGGGTCCCCTACGACAATCACTTCTGGTAGCGTGATGACACTGCCATCTTCTCCACTCATCGCCAGCTGTCCTTTCTTGCAGTAGTGCCTTGACTGTTACGGGGAACATCGTTCATGGCAAGGGTGATGCAAGCCCCCGCGATAAGCCCCCGCCCGGCGGAGACCCCCTGCGCGACCCCGCGTTCCGCCCGCCTGGTCTAATGGTTCGCAAGGGAGGCAGCGGACGCTCGCAGTGCTTGAGTAATCTCCCTTTTCAGTCTGCCGCTCAACGCCTCGTTCTGCCACCGCACGTCCTCGTGGCGTTTTGCGGCCGCTCCCAGGGCTTCGCCCCTTGGGTACCCCAGTCGCTGGTCACGTCGCTTCACCCGGCATCCCTGGGCCAGCTCGTACCGGATGGCCGAAGTCATGGCCAACTGCTCGAGCCTGCAGCCGTCAAGTCGTCGGCGTGGATGCCACCGGGCCGAATACTTTCGCCCTGGTCCCGGAGAACGGCCAGATTGGATGCTCACCAACGGCGGCGAGGCGAGCGCAGGCTCCGAAACCGGATATCGTGCGAGCAGTGTGACTCCGAAATATGCTGATCGTAGCCATCATGTTCGTGGGAGAACACCCGAACTGCCCGAAGAAACTTTGCCGTTGGCCGGTCGGCAACCGACGGTGCAACCACGGGTGCACCCCAGGGCTTCGGCGTAGTCGCATGACGTCCGGTTCGTGATCATCCGAGGCCGAGGAGTGTGAGGGGGCGGCGAGGGTCGCGGGCGTTGCGGCGGAGGCCGGCTGCGATGTTCTTCACTCCTGCTGTGCGGAGGGCTCCGATGGCGAGGTTGCGCCAGGTGGCCATCGCTCGGGGCGCGTTGCCGGTCCGCAGCTGTGAGGCGTCCTCGGCGAAGGTGGTGTCGCGGACGTGGTGCAGGGTCTCGATCTTCCAGTGGTCGCGGACGAGTTCGGCGAGCTGGGCCGCGGTGGCCTGCTCGGCGGTCAGACTGGTGACGGCGTAGACCGTCTTGACGGTGGTCTTGCTGGTCTTGTGGTCGGTGCGCCGGCGCTTGATCTGGACGGCCTGGTGGGCTCCGGGGAAGAGGAGGCTGTTGACGGTGGCGGCCTTGATCCGGCGGATCTCCGAGCGGCCGTGGCCGGTGCCCCGGGTGCGGCCCTGAAGCGGGATGTCCTTCCAGGGAAGGGACTTGAGCTGCTTGCGCAGCTTCTTCTGGTTGCCCTTGACGATCACGATGTAGTGGGCGCCCCGGCCGAGGAGGTAGTCGGCGTGCTCGCGCTGGGTGTGCATCGCGTCGCTGGTGACCACGCTGAAGCCAGGTCTGCGACGGTGTCCAGCAGCGGCTGGAAGCAGGTGATCTCGTGGGTCTTCTCGCCGACGTCCAGCTGGGCCAGGACCAGGCCGGTGGCGTGCTCCAGCGCGGCGAGCAGGTGGATCTTGCGGCCGTTCGCTCTGGCCGCGCCGCGCAGGCTCTTTCCGTCCACGGCGAGGCCGCGCAGCCCGGTCGCCTTCGGGCGGCTGTCGGCGAGCCAGCGTCCGACCGCCCGGTCCAGCGCGTCGCCGTCGATGCGGGCCAGCAGCCGCCGGACTGTCGTTTCCGCAGGCAGGAACCGCTTCGGGCACAGTGGATCGGGCCGTATGCCGAGGCGTTCCAGGACGGACGGCGGGGCATCTGCGATCCACTCACCGACCGCCAGCAGAGAGGTCGCTCCGGCCAGAACCGCGCACGCGGTCAGCGCGAGTACGACCACCAGTGCGTGCCGTACGCCGCGCGGATCTCGCGGGTCGGGCACTTGGGCCAGTCGCGCCAGCAGGTCCGGGATCTCCTCGGGTACGGCCTCGGGATGCTCGCGGAGTTGGTCAAAGGCAGGCGGGATCGGCGATGATGCGTCGGCAGGCACGGTCTTCCAGTCGGATCACGGGGCGTCGAGAACTCCATGATCTTGGAAGCCGTGCCTGTCGCATTCCCCAGATCCGCCGAGCCGACGGATCGTCACGAACCGGACGTCAAGTGACTACGCCGAAGCCCTGATGCCGTGGTTGTGGCTTTGACTGATTGGCCGCCCAGTGCCCCGCGACGACACGGCCACTCTGCGGCGCTACGGCCTCCCGGTCATCCCCCTGCGCAACTCCGCTCTCATCACCCTCGCCACCGACCTGCCCCCGTCCGTCCTGAGCTCACTGCCCGCCATCAGCCTCACCAGCGCCCTGAAGTGGACCCGCCGCGCCGGCCGCGACTGGAACACCTACCTGGCCAGCAGGATGTGATCACGGTTACCGGGCCCGCTCCGACGCGGCTCACTGGATCACGACCGTCACGCCACACCGCTCCAGGAGCTGCACGATCTCCTCGAAGTAGGAAAGCCGGCCCTCGGGATCGTCGACCTCTGCCGGTGCGCGCCGCGAGACCTCGGAGTCGTGCCAGACGAGGGTGAAGGGCGGCACCACACCGAATCCACCACCCAGACAGTCCTTGAAGGCGTTCCATTCTCGACCGAAGTACCGTCCGGGCCCCAAGAGCGCCTCGCCCATGGCGCAGTGCAACCCGGGAACATCCGTGACGAACCGGCCGTCAAGGTGGTGCTCACCCAGCTGTCCGAGCCGAATTGCAGAGGTCGACCCGATGATTCTACCGGTTCCGCTGTTCAGAGCCATTAGAACCGCCGTCGATTTGCCTCACGCAAGGCCGTGTCAAGCATATTCAGGCGAGATGGGTCGAGTCCTCCCAGGGTCCACGTTAGCTTTGCAAAATCAGTCACCAGGAGTCCAGCCAACGTCATTCTGGTGCACCCCAATCCTGAATCGCGAGGCTCCAGGATGACAGGAACATCAATCTCCCAAGCCTGCTCAGCGGTAATAAAATAACTGGTTTTTAAATGCTTTCCGAGCGAGCCAAGCCCCCCGTGGACAGATTCGAATGAGTCAAGTGCATACAGTTTCCTATACAGGCCGACTGGATCGTAGAATAGACTTCCTTCAGGATCTTCCTTGAGCAGTCTTTCGACCTCTTTGGCCAGGTGCTTAACTGAGATATGCTTGCCTTTTCCTTCCGACTTTACCTCCCAGCCAAATTCCTTTTCAAGTGGGCGTTGCCAATAGTCGCGGTGATCCAGCAGCGCCTCAAAGCTGTCTAGGCCGCCGAGCAATCCATAAATTCCAACAAGCCATACCTCATACAAGGATCGGAGTAGCACTCCTACGACGTCGCCACGGTTATTTTCCGTCAGTATGACGATGCCTTGGAGCAATGTTCGACACCGGGCAAGGGCCACTGCAGGAATGGTGAATGAGCGAGGAATGTGATCTTCCGATGGCTGATTCAGATTGGGTAGCCTCGGCAAATCATCGCCCACGACGGCGATGATTTGCCGAACGACTTCCGCCTCCTCATCGCATTGTTCTGTGCGGTCATCCATGAGATGACGCTATCGCAAGTTGGTGACCCGAGGGCTCAAGGGGCGTACTCAATCCAAACTATCCACCCGTTTGGCGATCCGCTGGATAATCTCCTATATGCAGGACGCCAGCGGGGAGCTTCCCGGACCGCACACGGAAGTCGGCTTGCATCCGCGACATTCTGGATGATGGCGCGGACGGCTGCATCGAGAACTCGCAGGCCACCGTCTACCTCGTGCAATCCGCCGCGCGCCGGCACGCCGTGATCGACCGGGCCCTGCGTGTTCCGCGCTTGTGGACGTCAAGTCGAACCCATGATCCTGCTGTTCGCGGCGTCAGCCTGTCACCGCCGCGCCGCTGCAGGTCATCACGACGCGTTAATCCAGCAGCCGGACCAACCGCGGCCGCGATGTCGGCGCTGCCGTTGGATGGTTCCCACTTGGGGCGGCGGTCGAGGCAGGCTGCCAGCGCTACCTCAAGGGTTGGTGAAGGCGGCCCACAGATCATGATCGCCGGAGAATACGGCGCGTTCCGAATACCTGCCGATTACCAGCTGTCCGAGCTGACCTGACGGCCGGCCAGGTCACCGCACCAGAACGACCGCCCGCGGCGGGACCGGTGGATAGCAGCCATCTCGCGGCAGTCACGGTTACCGCCCTGCGCTCTTTGCCGCCGCCTTAGATGCCTTTGCGGGGCTGGCCTTCTTCGCCGCAACGTTACTGGTCTTCTTCGCCGCAACGGCGCGCCGTATCTGGAGGTGATGCGGCACCTGTCGGAAGGCCTGGGATGCGCCGGGCTGTGGGGGTCGTGGCGGGACGACCGTGTTCCGGGCTTCGTGACGTGGGAAGGCGCGCCAGGAATAGGTGCTGGTTACCAGCTGTCCGAGCCGGCTTTGCCCCGCAATCAGGTGTCCTACGCCGTGGCCCGTCCTGACTGGCCAGCATGACGAGGGATCCACAAGCTCTCATTGTGGGAAGCCGAAGAGCGGGCGACCAGACATCAGCGCAAAGGATGATCCCATGTCACACGTGAATACACTGACGGTGAGGCGGGACTACCAGATCAACGTATCCGCCGTTGATGATCAGCGAATCTACCTCGGTCGCTGGCTTGGCCCGGCGAAGCCCGTCCCCCGGTCTGGCCTGGACTCCCTTCTCAACTCTCGGATGGGGATCTGGCTCCAACCTCCAGAGCCATACGTGGAGGGCCGGTTCCTACTAGATGAAGAGACGGTGCGGCAGTTCTTCGGGCTCTTCCCGGCGGCCAGCAGCAGGCCACATCGGCAGGTCCAATATGAGTACGAGGTCCGCCGTGATGATGACGGCCGGTAAGCGACGAACCGCTGCCTCATCCGCTCGTCCTGGCTGAAGTCCACGGCGAGGTCGACGTCGTTCGGCTCGAGGGCGCCCCGCGCGAACGAGCCGAACACATAGACCATCTCGACCAGTTCCAGCGGCCAGGGGCCGCCCGCACCCAGGCGCTGCAGCATCTCCCTGAGCACCGCCGTGGCCCGTTCCCGTTTCACACAGCCCCCACTCGCTGTCGTCTCTTCCCCGAGCCTAGGGCAGCGCGAACGGCCACAGTGGCGGAGCGCCACAGCCAGCAGCCACCCGCGGGCGGGCCGGATCGAGGAATCCTCACGCACCCCCGCTCGAGGGGGTCCTGCCTGCCCTCAGGGTCAGGCTGCCGACGGCAGTTGCGCCCGCATATCCTCGACCAGGCCAGCAGGGACATCTGCGCCTGGTGCCACCTCGACGACGCGCGCCACGGCCTGGTCGCCCTCCAGCTGCTGCTTGCGGTCCTCGACCGCAGCCGCCGAGTACGACACGGCCGACGAGCGGACCTTGCCGTCGCGCTCCCGCCACACCACTTTGAAGTCCCGCATCCGCACTCCTGAGATCATCGCTGTGCGCCGCACCCCGATGGAGCCCACCGAGACCGTCCAGCCGATGCCGTCGTCCACGTCCGCAGCGGCCAGGACCGCAACGAAGATCCCGGCCCCCGCGCCGTCAACTGCCTCACGCAGCAGCCGTTTATGGGCTGTCTTGAAGGAGCCGCGCTCCCGGGGCAGGTCACGCCAGAGCGAGCACGTGCGGTACTCCCAGGCAATCGCCTCCAGCGTGCGGCGACGGTTCGCCCACCGCCACCCACGGACCGGACCAGCCGGCATCAGCAGCTCGATCCGGCCCCACATCACACCCCACGTGGCCGGCTCCGCCGCGGTAGCATCGCGGCGCAGTTTGGCTTCGCTGGCAAGTTCGCTGGTGTTCAGATGGCCCGTCCTGGAACGCAGCAGGATGCCAGTCAGTAGCCGCTCGGCGGCTGCGGCGAGCGCGACCACGTCTGCGGCCATGTCGCGACGCTTGCCGCGCACCAGTCGACAACACGGTGTCGCTGCAGGCCGTTCTTCCAGCCGGTCAGTTCCTGTCAGTGCCGCAGCCACAAGTCGCTGTTACCGGCAATGACCACCGTTCCGTTCGCCAAGGTCGTCACGGCTGCAGGCGGCTGGGAGTGGCAGCCGAGTTCGCCGCGCTGCCATCCTGCCGGGGTTCCGTCGCCGGTCCAGACCGCACCGCAGTACTTCGCCGGGGCCTGCGGGGACTTCCCCGGCATCCGCAGGCTGCCCACCATGATCGGATGTCCCTGGGCGTCGACGGTCGCCGCGACGACGCCGCCGGCACCCATCGTTGTGGTGTCGGCCTTCGTCCAGGTGGCGCCATCGGTACTGGTGAGGAGCACGGGCACATCGGGCTTCGTGGGAGCCCCCGAGATGTCCCCCACGGCGAACCAGCGTCCGGCCACCCGGAACGCGCCGTGCATTGTCGTGCCTGTCGGCAGTCCGTTCACGATCGCTCTGGTCCAATGCGCTCCGCTGTCGGCGGAGTGCCACACCACCAGGGTGCCGGTGGCCTCCTGGGTGAAGGCGTTCGAGGAGTAGCTGCCGATAGCAATCACCTCCCGGCCATCGGCCGCCATCGGGCCGACCGGTGTCTGGCTCCCACTGTCTGTCTGCGTCGGCAGTGTCACCCGGTGCACAGTCGCACCGCGGTCGTCGGAGGCGTACAGGAAGGGCCCGGTGACGCCCGAGACGGTCTCGCTGCCTGCGATGAGGAGCCGGTTCCCGCTGCGAACCGCCGAGCTGACCGTCCCGCGGTCCGAGGTGTCCGACTCCTTGAGGGCCCAGGGCAATTCGAGATCAGCCAACTTACGCAGCCGTCCGTCGCGTTCGCGGACACGGACCACGCTGGATATGAAGAACTGCGACCCGTCACCCCAGTCGACCACCGCCTGGGCCGGCACTCCGCCTCCAGGAGCTCCGTGCCGCATCGAGTTCGGCACGCCGGATTCATCCCTGGGCGAACCGGCGGGGTCGGGGTGCAGGGTGAGCTTGGTGCAGTCCGCGTTGCCGGACCAGTTGACGGGCACGTATCCGTAGCCGTTGGCGTAAGTGCCGATGCCCAGTACGCAGTTCCCCTGCCGGGCGAAAAGCTGTAGTCCCTCGCCCGGCGCGACGTAGTCCTCGTCCTTGGATCCCGGCCACTGCACACTGTCGGGGTAGCGCTCGAAACCCAGCTTCTCGGCCGGCTCACCGTCCAGTCCGGGCGGTGAGCCGGCCGTGCGCGTGCCGCAGGCCGACATCGAAAGCATCAGTACGACGACCCCTGCGTACGCCGCGAGGCGCACCCTCCCCAGGTGAAGAATCATTGGGACACCCTAGCCAGCCTGCACCGGGTTCCACGACGCTGGTGTTGACGGTCAGCGCGCGCTCGGTCGGCGCAGTGAGGGTGGTGAGTGCGGTGGTTCCGGCGGTCACCAGAGCATAGGCGTGGGCGAGCTGCTTCAGCGCCGCAGACGCCGGCCCGGCCGACTCTTCCCCGACGTGCTGTGCTTCCTGGCCGATGGCCCGCAGGTGTGCGTCACGGGCGTCTGTTGCTACCGGAACGTCGCTCACGCAGACCAGCGCCGGGATCTCGCCTGATTCGGCGAGCCGGGCAGAAAACGCGCTCCCGGGCAGGGGGCCGTCAGCGGCGGGTGAGGCGGCTCGAGCCGAAGGTCCCGGTGACGCCCGCATGGGCGTGCAAGGCCAACACCTCGCTGCGTACCTGCTCCGCTTCACGGCGCGCCTGCTGCTCGATCAGCATCCCCTCGGCTTTCCCGGCCGAGGCACGTCGCTGGCGGCGGGCCACCACGGCCACCAGGCCTGCGACAACGATCCCGAGCCCCACGATAAAACCCGCCAACGCGCCCATCGCTCCCCCGTCCCCGCCGATCAAGAAGGCCCACCCTACGCAAGATCCCTCCCGGCGACGCCATGGAAACCAGACACACTTGCCTCCAGACGGCCTGCTCGTCGTGCTCATGGCGAGCTTGCCCGTTCCGCACCAGACCGACGACGGTGAGCACCGATGTCGTGACGGCTTCAAGCTGGCTGTCGTGTATGTAGTGGGCTGCGTCGGGCACCACCATGTGCTCGCCCCGAGCGGCCGCGGCGGCGATCTGGGCCTGCAACGAGGTCCACCGAGTCCGCAGCCCCTTCGGTAGACCCCGGGTCGCACTCAGGACAACCACCGGCACGTCGGGCAGCTGTGAGCAGGCACGTAACCGCCGCACAGCCGGGATATGGGTGCGTGCGCAGCAGCCAGCTCTCCACAGTACTGGTCCGCGTTTGGTACTCGTGCGTATGGCAGGCCAGTTCCGCCTCGACGAACAGGTCCTTCACGCGCGGATCGTCGCTCCTCTTGCCCGCTTCCTGCGCGGCCTGCTCGCGAAGAAAGCGATTGTCTGACCCCAAGGCCTGTCGCAGGACCGACGGCCAGGTCAGTACTGCTTCAGCTGCGCGGATGGCCCAGGGCTGGAATTCCTCATGTGCAGGGTCCACGAGGACCAGCCCCGCTATCAGCTTCGGGTGGGCTCAGGCCACGAGCTGGGCCAGCATGCCGCCCCAGCTGTGGCCGACCAGAACGCATGCCCCGTTTCCCGTGTGAGAGAGGAGCGCGCTCAGGTCCTCGACCTCCAAGTCGATCGTGACCGGCATCGCGGGATCAATCGCGCCAAGCCCAGCTCGGTCGCAAGCGATGACACGGGTGTGCTCGGCCAGCCCAGAGCAGCGGGCAGGCATGCGTGCCGTCGTGCGTCTGGTCGTGTTCCTCGGCCAGGATCCGGGCAGTTCCCTCCCATGTCGAGGTCGACAGAGGGAAACATCCAGGACGCCCGCACGCTGCTTCCCTGCCTCACCGCCGAAGACCCAGCCCCGGAATGAACCCTCACGATCCCAGACGACGAGGACCCCATGCACGGCAGCACGAGCCGCTCTCGCTGCCCAATCGGGCAACCATGCCCCGTCACCGGGGAGGCGGTGTCCCACCAGCGACGGGTGCATGAGGCGTTGGGGCCGCTCAGCGGTACCGACTGGCTTGGCGCCGCCGGGAGCCAGCCGTCACGTCAGGTACGGCCCCGGCCCCCGAGGGACTGTAAATCGAACGGTGTAACTCCTGATCAAGGAAGATGCATCGATGACGAACGAGAACGTGACCGAGGTCGAGACCGGCGAGACCACCGAGCCGCAGCTGGCGAAGCCGTGGACGACAGGCTGATCGACGAGTTGGTGAGCCGGGCCCAGTCCGAGGGCCTGCAGCTGACTGGTGAGGGCGGGCTGCTGCAGCAGCTGACGAAGGGGCTGCTGGAGTCCGCCCTGGAGGGCGAGATCACCGATCATCTCGGCTATGACAGGCACGATCCGGCTGGGAAGAACGGAGGCAACTCCCGCAACGGAACCCGCGCGAAGACCGTCCCTGATGGACGTGGGCCCAGTGGAGATAGTCGTGCCCCGCGACCGGGACGGGTCGTTGGAACCGAAGATTGTGGCCAAGCGGCAGAAGCGCCTGTCCGGCGTGGACGAGATGGTCATCTCCCTGTCCGCGAAGGGTCTGACGACAGGTGAGGTCCAGGCCCACCTGGCCGAGGTCTATGGCGCCGAAGTCTCCCGCCAGACCATCTCCACCATCACCGACAAGGTCATGGACGGCATGGCCGAATGGCAGAACTGGCCTCTCGACCCGGTCTGTCCGGTGGTCTTCATCGGTGCGATCCACGTGAAGATCCGTGACGGAGCGGTCGCGAACCGGCCGATTTACGTGGCTTTGGCGGTCACGGTCGAGGGCCGGCGGGACATCCTCGGGCTGTGGGCCGGCGACGGCGGTGAGGGCGCCAAGCACTGGATGCACATCCTCACCGAGATCAAGAACCGCGGCGTGAACGACGTCCTCATGCTCGTCTGCGACGGCCTGAAGGGCCTTCCCGACGCGGTCGAGACCGTCTAGTGCTGCTCGGCAGAAGTTCATGGAGGGGGTTCATCAGGCGGCCCCGAGTGGGGTGGCGTCGTAGGTCCAGCGGTAGGGCTTGGCGTTCTCGTTGTGCCTGATCACGTAGACATCGAGTTTGTCGATCAGGTCGTCGCGGCTGGCGAAGTCGCCGCGCCGCAGGACCCGGCGGGTCACGGCGGAGAAGAACAGCTCGATCTGGTTGAGCCAGGAAGCGTGCGGTGGGGGCCAACGGACGTGCCAGCGCGGGTGCGTGGCCAGCCACGCCTTGGTGTGCCTGGCGGTGTGCGAGGAGCCGTTGTCGAGCACGACGTGAATCTCCTTGCCAGGTGCGATCACCCGGTCGAGCCTGTCCAGGAAGGCGGTGAAGGTCACCGCGTCGTTGCGGCGGATCACCTCGGTGAGCACCTCGCCGGTGCGGACATCGAGGGCCGCGACCAGGGAGGCGATGCCGTGGCGCCGATACTCGAACTCCTGCCGGGCAGGCTCACACCTGGACACGCCGGTCGTCCGGGATGGCGGCGCGAGCGGGCGACGATCGCGGTCTTCTCGTCGATGGAAAGGATCACAGCCCCCTCGGGCGGGTCGAGGTAGAGGGCGCACACGTCCGCGGCGCGCTGCCAGAAGTCGGGGGTGTCCCGGCGGGTGAGCCAACCGCGGACCTTGTGCGGCTTCAGGTCCCAGTCCCCAAGGATTCGCCCGACGTGGGAGGCCGAGACCGGCGCGAACCGCGTGCCGGCCACCCACCGGGCGATGGCCCGACGCGACCAGGTCGCCTCCGGATGCGGCGGCATGCTGGGCGCCGTGGCCACGATTGCCATCCGCACCTCGGGCCCATACGATCTCGGCCTCCCGGACCGTCCGGCATCGCGCAGGCCATCGATGCCCCGGGCGGCGAACCGCCCGCGCCACTTGCGTACCGTGTTCACGCTGACCGTAAGCTTCCGGGCGATCGCACCGTTGGCCATCCCGTCGGCCGCCGCGAGCACGATCCGGGCCCACAGGACCGCCCGCACCTCGGACTTCGCCGATGCCACCGTCCGCACTAACAGCTCGCGCACCTGCGCATTCAGCTTCACCGCAACTGCCAACCCCGCCCGCCGCCCACCCGTCACGGCCAATGATCATGGCGGACTGTATGTGCGCCCGGAAAGATGGGCCTGTGCCTAAGAGTCCCCGGAATCGATGCAGCACCACCTGCGCCAGCGCCTGAACCGCCATGCCCGCGAGCGGTGGCCGAAGAAGGACAACATCCTGCCCAGTGGACTGCCCGCCAGCTCCCCGCAGAAAGCCCTTGACTGCCCATGAACGTCTGGGAGCAGCAATAGCATGCCGCCATGTCACATGATGATCTGATGATCCGTCCCGCCTACGCGACGGATGGCCCGCCGTTGATCGCACTCGACCGTGCTGGCTGGTCCTGGCTGAGCGAGGTCACGCCGCAGCGGGCCGAGGACGCGGTGATGTTCAATGAGCAGTGCCCAGCAGAGGACTTCCTGGTGGCCGAACTCGCCGGCCGGGTGGTCGGCTACATCCGCCAGGTCCCGGCGACCCCACTCGCCAGCAACAAACACGTCCGGCAGATCAGGGGCCTGCAGGTATCCACAGACGTCCGCGGCCGCGGCGTCGGTCAGGCCCTGGTCGAGGCCGCGTGCTTGGCCGCCCGGGCCCAGGACGCCCGGCGGATTTCGCTGCGCGTGCTCGGCCACAACGTCCCGGCGCGCCAGCTGTACGAGCGGTGCGGGTTCCGGGTCGAGGGCGTGCTACCGGAGGAGTTCCTGCTGGACGGCGTTTACGTGGACGACATCCTGATGGGCCGTCGGCTAGACGGCTGACCTACCCGAGCACCCGGGGTGACCGACCCGGGTGCTCGAACCCTGTGGCGCAACCCCCTGAAGGTTGCGCATGCCGACGGCGAGCCGGTGGACACCCCCTCAACGAACTTCTGCGGAGCAGCACTAGGTCCATTGCTCTACGGCGAGTCTGAGTGATCCCCATCGTCCATGGGACGACGGGGATCGTGGTACGAGCGACTGGCGCTGAGCCCGCAAGACCTCTGGTTGCGGCGCCGGTTGGCTCAGCCAGCTACCGCGAGCGAGCGCACGGGGTCTCCGATGCGTCGCCAGTCCATGCCGCGCCATTCCCAGACCGCCATGGTCTGCTTGTCCAGCTGGTACACGTGGTCCGCGCGCGCTCCGAACCCCGCGCCGGCCTCACCGATCCGTGCCCAGGCGCCTTCGTGGTAGCGCCACAGCCCGCCGTCGGTCTCGTTCGTGGCGTACAGATCAGCGGGACCCGCGTGAAGAGACCCGGCAGGCCCGCCGACATTGCTCCAGACTCCGGGCTCGCCGCTCCAGCGGAACACCGCGTTGCGCTCGGGGTTGAGGCCGTACAGGTGTCGCTCGCTCACTGCGAAGTCGGCTCCGGCACCGCCTGCGTACGTCCATAGGTCACCTTGTCCCGAGTACGCGAAGATCCTGCCGTCGACGGGGTCCGTCGCGAAGAGGCCCGCGCCTCCTGCGTACAGCGCTGCGGCGGGCCCCCCGATCTTCGTCCACGTACCAAGGCCGCGATTCCATCGGTGGACCGCACTGTGGTCCGCGGCCAGGCGGAACAACTGGGTACCACTCGTGGCGAAGGCGGCCGCGCGTTCGCTGACGCTCACCCACGCACCGGGGATGCCGGAGTAGACCCGGAGTTCACCGGTCTTGGGGTCCGTGGCGAAGACTCCGGCCGCACTGGCGTACAACTTCTCGGCAGGGCCCCCTATCCGTACCCAGGCGGTACCTCTCCCGCTCCACTGCATGACGGCCCGGCCGTCGCGGGCAATGGCGTAGACGCCGCTGTCCACCGGTGCGGGGGGCTCAGCGGGAACTCGTGCTGTTGGAGGTGCCGGAGCCGAGTGGGAACGGCCCTGTGTTGGTTGGGGCGAGGAAGCGGGGTGGGCGGGGGACGACGGCGGGGAGGGGCGGAGTGCCGGTGTGCTCTCGCGCCTGCCTGGGTGGGACGGCGTGGGCGGGCCTGCTGAGTCACCCTCGTCAGGCCCTTCGGTGGGCGCTTGCGGCAGTGGACCGGGGACTCGCGGTCCTGATTCCGTGCGGAGCGCGGGTCCCAGATCCAGGCTCGTCGCCGCAGCTCCGAAGACAACGAGGACACACACGAGCAGAAGGACACGGCGCCTCCAGCCCGTTGACAACCACGCGTGTTTCAAGAGCCCTTGCCGTGTGGTGGCCGGCAGCAGCCGACCACCGGGCCAACTGCGCGGGCGCCGCACCACCTGCCCGGAGGCGAGCGCCACTTCTCGCGCCCGGACCTCGCTGCTGCGACCTCGCCGGGCCAATTCGGCGCGTCGGCGGGGCAGGTGGGTGTGTGTGACGGCCACTTCGGCTTCGGGCCGACCCTTCGGTGTTCTGCCCCCAGTATGCCGGACCGGCAGATGCCTCGGGCGCACCACGATCTCGCCGCGTGACACACCCTCCACTGCAGCATCGGCCCGTGACCGCCCCGGCCCATGCTCCTCCGTCGTCCTCCCCACGTGGGGGAATTCTCGTGCGTTCTGGGTGGCGGACGGCCCCTGGGACTGGCCTTCTGGTCCTTTCCCCACCACATCCGGTCGCTCCCTGTTCGGTGTTGCCGCTCCAGGAGCGCCTGCCGCCGAGCCGTCGTTGGCGCGCAGAAGCGCGTCGTCCAACTCGCTCTGCAGCCTGGCCGTCACTCCCAGGAGCGTGCGCACCAATTCTTCCGCCTCGGCCAGTTGGGCCTCATGGCTCCGGAAGAACTCCCCTTTGCCTCTAGGTGGTTCAGTCGGCGGGGGAGCCTGACCAGAGACCAATTCCACCACGCTCCCCCGCCCTGCCTCCGCCGCGCAGGCGGCGGCATACAGACGTTTGGCGCGGGAAAGGAGTTCCGCGCGGCCCCTGGCATCGCGCAGTCGGCCGCACGCCACCCTTTCCAACAGCTCCCAGGGAATGGTCTTCGTGCCCGCTCGGTAGTCGCTCCAGCTCGATTTTCCGGCGCCGTAGCACCTTGCCAACTCCCGGACTGTGCGGCCCTTCGTCAGCTCCCGCAAGAAGACAGCCAGTGCGTTCGCCTCAATCGTTTCCCCTCTCGGCTCCCCTTGCAACCGCCCCGCCCTGCCCATCGGTCGCCCCCTCCGCATCTGCGGGTACGCCGCCGGCGACCCGCTACGATCACGTCGAGTTCCCAGCAGACCAGTTGATGGGCGTGGGCTTCCACCGATTGTCGGACAGATCGTGGACGCGCCAGAGCGGCACACCAGGAGGTATGCCGCTCTGTGGGTCGGCTGCCGTGCCGAAGCCGCCCCTACCGTCAGTGGGTTTCAGCCACAGTGGGTGTGCCAGCGGTTGACGTCCTGGTCGTGGATCACACCGCCCCAGTCGACGCACGTTCCGCGGCCGTCCACGTACACCGGACCTGCGTACAGGGTGTAGCTGCCGGAATCCACTTGCTGGACACCATTGTCGCGCCCGATCCATGCGGCCATCGCCATCGACGGTCCCGACCGGTGACGCACGACGATCACGCAGTTCTCCCCGGAATCGGCGTTCCACGTCAGATACGTCGTGCCGAGATCACCGACCGGCGCGGAATCCACCAGAACATGCCCTTGGCCGCACAGTCCGTATCCAGCGGCTCGGGCCGACGGCGCGGTGGCGAGGAGCAGCCCCGCCACGGCCGTCGCGGTAGCGGCCACAGCAGCGGTGCTCGGGGTCGTGCGCGGCGGGGCTGCCGGGCGGAAGAGCCGTGACCGTGGCATCAGCCGCAGTGTCCCGTGTTGTCGGTGTATCCGTACATGAACCTACCTCCCCAACTCACGCAACTCCCTTTCGCATAGACGAAGACGGGCCCGGCATAGCTCGTATAGTCGTCCGCGTCCTCGCGCCGCGAGGAGGAGTCATCAGCGTTTGCGAGCCATGCCGTTGTCCAAGCGGGAGAGCCGGGGTACTGGCGCACTGTCACCACGCAGTTGTATCCCGAGGCGGAGTAGGTCAGATATACCGTCGCACCGGACTCCAGCCTCATCTCATCGATCACTTCATACCCGCTTCCACAGGCACCGTTGTACTCTCCTCCAGCGGGCTGGGCTGCCACTGCGGGCCGACTGTTGTGAGGAGTCGCAGCGGCGGCTTCGGGTGCGGCCGCCAGTATGCCCGCCACCGAGGGCAGGGCCAAAGCCACCGCCATGTACCTCTTGCCGTGTTTCACAACAACTTCCTTCCGTGAGGTTGGCTGTACCGGTGCTGGATCACACACGGACGCGCACGCTCTCACAAGCGCGCCCTCTCGGGCATGAATCACGGGCCGCGGCTGTGCTACCCGCAGTGCCGGTTGAACTGATAGGAACCAGTGTCCGCAGGGTCGACGTAGCCGCCCCAATTGAGGCACGTCGCCCGCCCGTTCGCGTAGACCGGGCCCGCGTAGTGGTGGTAGAGGTCCTTGTCCTTTTCCTCATATCCATCAGCCGTGCGCTGGATCCACGCGGTCATGGTGTAGAGGTAGCCGCCCTCGTTCTCACCGTATTTCTGGGTGACGACACAGTTGTAGCCGGTGGAACCGTTCCAGGTCAGGAAGGTGCGCCCGTATCCACTGATGTCGAGTGAATCGACGACACGATATCCGGAGCCGCAGGCGCCGTTGTACTGCTCGTCGGCCTGTCTCGCCTCGGCCACCGCCGGAAGCGCCAGCAAGCTCACTACCGACACGAGTGCCGTGAATCCCACCTTGATGCTGATCTGCCTGGTCCTCATTGCGGGAAGCCCCTGACCTGTCGTAGGGAACGGGTACCCGCACGGGCGGCGGGGGACGGAATCCACCGCCGCCCGTGCGGGAAATAACGTGGGGGGGCGATGCAGTGCGGCAGCTCAATCGCAGTGATACGGCCCCTTGTGGAAGCGTGCGGCTCGCGAGGACGTGTCGTTGTTGTCGGCTCCGACGAACCCGTCCCAGATGATGCAGGCACCAGCCGCACTCACCGTGACCGGGCCCGCGTACTGCGAGAAGTACCCCTCGTCCCAGACCGGGCGCCCTTCCCCGTCCGACCGCCGGATGCCGATGAAGACCCACTTGGTGGGATCGGCGGGAGCCACTTGCAGCACCGCGCAGTTCTCCCCGGTATTGGCGTTGTAGGTGAGATACCCGGTTCCGACGTACGCCCCGTCCACAGGTCGGTACATGCTGACGTGATCTATCTCCCGGAAACCGGATCCGCATCCCCCGTCGTACGATGCGACTCCTGCCGCGGCCGGGCCGGCGGAGAAGAGCACCCCGCCCCCGACAACCGCAGTCGAGACCGCCAGGGTTGCCAGTCGGCGGCGCATGCGGCGAGGGCGATTTCCGGTTCTCTGCTTTCCGTGGTGGGGCGGACTCCCTACATGCAACGAAGGTGCGTTTTCCACGGGCCCTCCAGAATCGAGTTGAAGCGGCGTACGCCCCAACATCGCCACAGCAGGTTTGTCCGTCAAGCAATCCCCCGCGAAGCCCCAGGTCAGCTGCGGACAATAGAAGGTTGTCCGCGGACAAAGGCCCGTGCCACCCGCAATGGCAGCCCAGTTCCGTCACGCGAGGGCGTCTTAAAGCTTGTAACAGGATCTTGATGAGATGTCCTGCTCAGCCGTGACCGGTGTGACGATTCGGCCGTTCGGGATGGTGTGGGTACTCGGCCGTGGATCGTGGACGACGACTTGTGGGCACTGATCGAGCCGCTGCTGCCGCCCTGGCCGACGAGGTCACCGGGGCCGCGGCCGGTAGCTGACCGGCTGTGCCTGCAGGGCATCCTGTACGTGCTCTGCAACGACATCGCCTGGCAACTCCTGCCGCCTGAGCTGGGATTCGGCTCGGGGCAGACCTGTTGGCGCAGACTGGAGCGCTGGCAGCAAGCCGGGGTCTTCGACCAGCTGCACCGCATCCTCCTCGCCGAGCTGAACGCGGCCGGCCGCCTCGACTGGTCCAGGGCATGCGTGGACGGCTCCCACATCCGCGCGAAAAAGGGGGCGCCGACACCGGTCCGTCGCCGGTCGACCGGCGGAAGACGGGCAGCAAACACCATCTGATCTGCGACGGACGCGGCACCCGCTTCGGGTCATCCGAGGCCCTGCTCGGAGACAAGGGCTACGACTCCAACCCCAACCGCGATGAGCTGCGCAAACGCCGGATCCTGCCTGTCATCTCCCGCAAAGGAGCCCCGAACATCAAGGGCATGGGCAAGCTCCGCTACGTCGTCGAGCAGACCTTCGCCCTGCTCCACCAGTTCAAACGACTCGCCGTCCGATGGGAACGCCGCACCGAACTCCACGCCGCGTTCGTCTCCCTTGCCTGCAGCCTCATCTGCTGGAGACGCCTCAACAAGCCCGACCCATGATCGTGTTACGAGCTCTACGAGACCTCCGCCTCCTCTACCGAACGCCCGAGTAGAGAAGGCCAACCTGGACAGGGCGGACTTCGAGCATGTCGATCTGGCCGGATGCGACTTCACTGATGCCACTCTCGCGGGATTGTCCAATAGACGGCCCTGTCTCACATTCGGTGGTGACGGAGAGTCGCGGGGGCTCGTTGATATCTGTGTGAAGGATGTCAACGAGCTGGTGCAGACGGTGTTTTCGAGCCTGCCACCGCTGGTTATAGAGGAGGGGGTCGACGAGGGTGAGCGGATCGTGGTGCGGGCACGGACTCCGCAGGACACTGCGGACTGCCCGGTGTGCGGAGCATCGTCGGGACGCGTGCACGGCTATCACTGGCGGACGGTGGCCAACTTGCTGGTCGACGGGCGCCAGGGGGAGCCGTGTGCGGGTGCGGCGTCTGGCTTGTCCCATGCGCGGCTGCCAGCAGACCTTCCATGAGCAGGTGCCCGGCGTGCTGGACCGGTACCAACGTCGAACGACCCGTCTGACCAGGCCAGTCAAGGTCGTGGTCAAGGAGTCAGCGGGTCGCGCCGGAGCGCGTCTGCTCGAACAAGTGGGGCGTCAACGTCCCTACGAGCGTCACCCCTGCGTGGCCGGACAGGATTCGTCGCCGCCGGAGCTTCTGCGCCACTGCACAGCGGGGCACGGAGGTCGGGGCAAACGCATCACGGGTGGCTCCGGCAAGTGTGCCCCGCAGATCGCCGCCCAATGCGCCGCCCACGCCGACGGCGCCAACCAACCCCACGCGGCACCGGTTAACGAGCCACAGATCCACGGCCCGAGAGCCCATACGACCCCACTGACGAAGATGTCTGCCCCAGTCGAAGGATCCCTCGAGAACGTCCAGGCACGACATGCTCGACACCAACCCAGGTCGGGGCTATGCCGGTGGAGCAGGCACAGGAAGAAACGGGTAGGTGAGCATCACCCGCCTGTGCTGATCCCAACGACGATGGCCGCCGTGCGGTCACTCCTTTGGCCTGCTCTCCGTGTATTCCAGTGAGGCTCATCGTTCCTTTCTTTGACAACCCCACGTTCCAGCGGTCGACGCCGCAGGCCGAATCGGAGATTAGCTATGCCCAAATTCCACGAAAGAGCGGGAGCGGTCTTCGGCTTTGGCACCGGCGGAGGGGTAGCCTGGCCCTACGGGATGGCCCGCCCAGAGCGTCGTGCGGACTGTGCGAGCTATGAACAACGCTGCGCCGAGCAGCGCGCGAAGCAGGAGATCATGGTCGTCTGGGCTGAGCAGCATGGACTCAAGGCAAGCGACTCTGCCTGCTGTCCGCGGTGGCTGACGAAGAGCACCATCCGCCGGTGTCGCTGGGCTTCGGGGGGAGACTGCACCCGCTACGCTACGAGGGTGGACCAGGGTTGGCTGGATCACACGATCGGCTGGCTGAAGGACCGCAAGCCCGCCGCCATCACCACCGCGCCTTACAGCATCGATGACGAGGACCGCGCACGCCTGCGCTGGTGGACGTCTGCAGACCCACGGTTGCGGGTGGTCCAGGGCCCGGGATGGTACAACCCCCTCACTCAGCAGATCATCATGTGGCGTACCGACCGGATCGCGGAGGTCTACGGGTCTGCCCGGCCGACCATGGCGGCGCGTCCGGCAGCTGTCATCAGGCCGGCCTTGCAGAGCTGAGGGACGAGGGCCGCGTAGTCGGTGAAGACCCAGTGCGCGGTGTCGTCGAGTTGCCGCCGGGTGACGGGGCCCGCGTGAGCGAGAAGCGCTGCCCAGGACCGGTCCAGCCGGGCGTCGCGGAAGCCGTCGGTGCCAGCCAGGAGCAGCGGCCGGTCCGTCCTCTGCCGGGCCACCGGCAACGGTTCGCCGTCCATCTGGTCGAGGTACCCCTCCAGGTTGACGGCGGCGGCGATCCGCCGGTCCTCGTGGAGCGCCTGCGCGGCCGCGGTGCCGCCCGCGGGGTGCCCGTAGACCCCGACCCGGTCGAGCCCGAGGGTGTCGAGGACGAAGCGGAGGTCGGCGACCCGCGTGTCGATCACGGTGCGGAAGGTCGCCGCGTCCATGTCCGGGCGCAGCACGGTCGTCCGCATCCGGTCGCGTCCCGGCCGCTCGTCGGGGAACTCCACCTCGCTCGCGTCTCCGGGGTGGTCAACGGTGACGACGGTCCAGCCGCATGAGGCGAGGTCGATCGCCAGGGAGCTGCCCATGGTGCGGGCGTCGCCGGCGCCGGGGCTGTAGAGCAGCACGGGGCGCCGACCGGGCAACGGCGGTGCCCCGGCCCGGGCATGGCTGAGGGTCGCCGCCCAGTCGACCCCGGCCTCCGGCAAGTGCGGACGGACCAGGTGGGCGAGGAAGGCTAACACTCCGGCGGCGCGGGGTGTGAGCTGCGGAACGCGCGGGAAGCCACGGCCGGGCACGGCCGGCCGCAGGATGGTGACCATGAGCTCGCGTACGCGATCTCGGGCTGCCACGGGTCGTTGCGGGAGCGGTCGACGACGTGGAGGGCCCGGGCGCCGACGGGGTAGGGGCCGGTGGGTGCGGGCAGCCGGAGGAGGGGCGCGCCGGAGCGTCTGGTAGCCGCGGCGGAGCCGGGAGCGGCCGTTGCGAGGAACAGGGCGGCGGCGCCGGCGAGGGCGCCCTTGGCGAAGGAACGGCGGCCGGGTGTGAAGGGATTGGTCATGGACGGCATCCTGGGGGCGGGCGCGGCGCCGGGGCGAAGCTTGCGGCCGAGCCCGAAAGGCTTGCGTGGAACAGGGAGATGTGCGTGATCCGGATCTATTTCACCGTGGACGATTTCGCCCGGGTACGGTTCGCGCCGCGGCCCTCGCCGGTACCCGAGCTGCACGCTGCCCTGATGATGCTGGGCGCCCCGCACGAGGAACTGCTGTTCGGGCGCTGGCGGAACAGACTGCTGCGGAGCCTGCCGCGCGCGGTCGAACCGCTCGCGGACCTCGTGCCGGACGGGGTGGCCCCCGCCTTCCTCGACGTCCTCGGCGACACGCTGGACGAGGGGGTCGCGCTGATCAGGGCCGCCCGCCCGGAGTCCGTGCGGGCCGGGATCGAGCAGGTGTACGCGCGACGGCCGGCCCCGCCGTGGATCCGCGCCCTGCACGGCGGGACCGCCGACGCCTGGCGGACACTCGACCGGGCGCAGCGGGCGGCCCACGAGACGGTGATCGCGCCGGTCTGGCCCCTGATCCAGGACCTGCACCGGACGGAGTTCACCCGCCATGCCCTGGCCGTCGCCGAACACGGCCTCGGCGCCACGCTGACCGACCTGTCACCGGGGTCACGGCTGCGGCGAGGGAGTCTGGGAATGGCCCGGGCAGGGCGCCGGGGGTGTACGGGAGATACACCTCGGGGGACGCGGAATGATCCTGCGCCCGACATTCCACTGGCGTCGCGACCCGCTCGTTCAGCACCTGCCGGACCGCCCGACGGTGCTCACCTACCCGGCGGGCCGGGGGCTGCCGCCCGTCCCGGAAAGGGGCGGCCGGGCGGGCGAGCCCCTCGTGGGAGCCCTGGGGCGCACCCGGCTTGCGCTCCTGCACTCCTTGGACGAAGCCCGTACGACCACGGGACTGGCCCGCCGCATCGGCGTCAGCAACGCCACGGCCTCAGCCCACGCCTCGGCGCTGCGCGCCGCTGGTCTCCTGACCACCACGCGCACGGGCCGTTCGGTGCGCCAGGCGCGCACGCCCTTGGCGGAGCTGCTGCTGACCGGCGGCACGGCCGGCGGCTGACCCGGGCAGGGTGACGCGCTTGCCGCACGCCCCGGGGTGCACCATTGCTGTCCGTCCGTTGCAGCATTGGCCGCCCAGCCGAGCCGCAGGGCGTCACGTGCAGCCCCTGCGCCGTACCTCGAGCACCCTGAGTGCCGGTCTCGACACCAGGAGCATCCCGAGGCTGCCCTGGCAAGAACCGCAGCGACTCCAAAACTCGGTTCTGGCACAGATCTTGGGGAGCGGTCGCGGAGGGCGACGGTGTCGTTCGATTACAGGGGGAGGGTCACGAGCCCAGGGCCCCTGTTTCAGTGCATGTTGGTCGCTCGTCCGGCACTCGTCGGTCGCATGGGCACAGGGTCCGGTGCGCGTCGATCAGTGTGAAGGTGTCCTCGTTCCAAGAGCAGGCCAAGCCACGCCAGATACCCGTCCTCGGCGAACACCAGAACCCCGCCGACAGTCTCTCCGTCCGCGCCGAGCAGTTCCATGTCGGCCACTACCTGTGTACCCGTAAGCGCGGGTGCGGGTGAGACACCGTCCGCATCGAGAGTGAAGGATGACGCTCCGTGGCCTGTATCCGTCGGTGAAGCGGCCACCCTGCGGTAGGCGCGGCATGATGCGGTCATGCGGAACCAGCCTGTACTTGTTTTTGATGGAGATTGCGGCTTTTGCTCTACGTCGGTGAGGTTCGCCGAGCGTCACCTACAGCCTCGTTGCGAGACCATTCCTTGGCAGTTCGCGGACTTGGAAGCTCTTGGTGTCACCTCAGCACGAGCCGAGCATGAAGTTTTGTGGGTGACTCCCAGAGGCGTTGTGTATGGAGGCGCCCAGGCTGTTGCGAAGGCGCTCTTGAGCGCGGGTGGAGGGTGGACGCTGGCGGGTGCGTTGCTCATGCTGCCTCCCATACGGTGGGCTGCCCACGGCGTGTACCGACTCGTCGCGAACAATCGTCACCGCATGCCAGGAGGTACCGCGGCATGCGCTCTGCCCAACCGTCGAGCGGTTGGGCTGTAGCCGAACTTCCCAGCACCGTCAGGACAGCAGGACACGTTTGCGGAGCAAGGCGAAACCTGCACGGCCGAACATCTGGCGCTTGAGCAACTTGATCCGGTTGACATGGCCTTCGACAGGACCCGAGTTCCAGGGCAGGTCAGGCCGGCGACGGCGGCATCACGGTCGCGGTCGATGCCTGCGGCGAGGGTATGGAGGCTGGGTAGATCGTCCCCTCGGACAGCGTCGAGCCAGTCCGGCAGGCGCTCGCCCTGTCGACCAGTGAGCATGGTCGCGAAGGAGCGGACGTGCCCGGTGAGGGCATCGAGTTCGGAGCAGTGCGTCCGGACGGCCTTGAGCTGGAGTTGCTCGGTCTCGATGAGGGTGTCCGGCTGGCGGAGGATCCATCCGGCGACGGTCCGGGGCGAGGGCGGCCGGGCGGTCACCGCCCGTCGTGCGGTGTGCTTTTCGTGCGGGAAGGCGCGAACGCGCTGGTAGCTGCCTTCGTAGCCGAGTGGCACGATCTCCTCCCACAGCTTCCACGCGTTGGTGCAGCCCTCGTTCCAACGGTCGTCCAGGTGGGACTTGTAGTCATCTATGACCGAGGGCCGGTTCTGCCACTGCCCGGTGAACAGTTTCTCGGGCGTCGCTGCGTCGGCGAGCTGCTTGACGGTGTGCCAGGTCGGGTCTGGTGCACGATTGGGTGACATCTGAACTGGCTTGCCCTGTGGGTCGGGTGGGAAGGATGTCGCTGTGCCCAAGCCTTGTCCGAAAGAGTTCCGCGAGGACGTCGTACGGGTCGCGAGGAACCGCGGCCCGGGCGTGACGGTCGAGCAGGTGGCCGCCGACTTCGGAGTGCACG
>NZ_JBFAAD010000035.1:0-79628 GCF_040639555.1 Streptomyces sp. NPDC023838 | reverse complement strand
CAAGCCCGGCCCTTCAAATGGACCAAGACCGCCGACCAGATCCTCGACCGCATCTGCCGCTACTGCGACAGGATCTCCAAACCAGGTCACTAGGGCAGTTGCCGCGGCACGGCCGGCTTCATGTCGCTGACCTGAACGTGACGGCTACGACACCTCACCGCGAGCGGAAATAGGATCGCCACGAGTGGAGTTGGTGAGGGAGGTTTGCCGTTTCAGGAGGGGTCATGCGAGCGATTCAGATGTCCGAAGTGGGCGGTCCCGAGGTGCTGCGACTGGTCGATATTGATCAACCGACGCCGGGGCCGGGCCAAGCGGTCGTGGAGGTCGCCGCGTCCGGCGTCAACTTCCTCGACGTATATCACCGCCAGGGCCGGTACACTCTCCCGCTGCCCTTCACCCCGGGCAGTGAGGGCACGGGCACGGTCCTCGAGGTTGGACCCGGCGTCACCCACGTCGCTGTGGGAGACCGGGTCGGCTGGGTGGAGATTCCCGGCACCTATGCCGAGCAGGCCGTCGTGGACTCCTCCCGGCTCGTGCCCCTGCCCGACGGCGTCGACTTCGAGGCCGCCGCCGCCGTGCTGCTGCAGGGCATGACGGCGCACTACCTCGTCAAAGACGCCTACCCGGTCCAGCCAGGCGACACGGTGCTCGTGCACGCCGCTGCCGGCGGCATGGGGCTTCTGCTGACTCAGCTCATCACCCATCTCGGCGGCAGAGTGATCGGCACAACCTCGACACCGGAGAAGGCCCAGCTGGCGCGGCGCGCCGGGGCCGCCGAGGTGATCCTCTACTCAACAGTGGACGATCTCGCGGCCGAGGTGAAGCGGCTCCATAGCGGCCAGGGCCTGCCTGTCGTCTTCGACGGCGTTGGCAGGGACACCTTCGATGCGAGCCTCGCCAGCCTGCGAACCCGCGGCCACCTGGTGCTCTTCGGCGCCGCGAGTGGTGCAGTGCCGCCCTTCGACCCCATCCGGCTCGCCCAGGGCGGTTCGCTGACCCTGATCCGGCCAAGCCTCGGGGACTTCATCGCCGATCGGTCCGAGCTGCTCCGACGCGCCGCCGACGTGCTTGAATTGGTGCGCACCAAGGCGCTTGAGACCACCGTGACGGCCCGCTACCCGCTCGCCGAGGTCGCCCAAGCTCACCGCGATCTGGAGGCTCGGCGTACCACCGGCAAGCTACTCGTCATCCCGTAGGCACGGGGTATTGAAAGCAGCCGGTAGCGGATTTCCCCAGGGAGACGCCTACCGCACCAACATTGGCTCCGAACCAGACGGGCCAGCACGACGGTCACGGCGGATCGTCACATACAGCTCAACCTTGGACACGGATACCCGCATGCGGATATCCGTGGGGCGGCCCCCGGCACCCGCCGGAACCGCCCCGCGGATACCCGCATGCGGGCTCCCAACGGGACAGCACACCGATCCTCTCACCGCAAGACCCCGACTGCCGTCAAAACTCGGCGACATCACCTCTCGCGACACGGGATCGCCTCCCGAACCCGGCAACAAGCGCCTCCCCGATTCACCTACACAGCCAACCGTGGGAGCTGGTCCGCAGAGGTCACCTGAACCACACCGGAATGTGGCACGAGCTCGCACCCGAGGACCGACATGCGCGGCTGTCTGTGGCTCTGTGTTCCCGGGAGTACCAACGCCAGGGAAAGCCCGATGCGCCTGCGGGCCAGGTGTTCACCTTGGATGGCCGACACGTCGTTGACCGGGACACCTTCTACTGCGCGATCGGTGAGGCCATCAACGGACCCGGTGGGTACTTCGGCTGGAACCTGGACGCTATGGACGACTGTCTGAGAGGCGGCTGGGGCGCGACTAGTGGCCGGCGAGGGCGAGCAGACGCTCGACGGGTGTCGGCGGTGGCAGCACCTCGAACAGCAGGGCGGCGGCGGGTGGTTGAGTCATGCCCGGGAGCGGTATCGAGAGGCGGGTGCGGAAGACGGCGCCGGCGCGGTGGCGAGCTTCGGCGCCTGCTCGGCCGCAGGTTGCGGCGCGGACGTAGAGGAATCGAGGATGGCGGCAACGTCCGCGACATGCCGGGTGCAGCCGAGAGCCTGCTGGTTCGTTGCGGTGTGAGTGAGGGCCCGCAGGGTGACCTCGGGGTCGGTGTTGCCGCATTTCAGACAGCAGCGGTGTTCGGGGTTCCAGTCGTCGGGGACGTCGTGAATCTGTGGCATAGGCGGTTCCAGGTGTGCTGATGCTCGGCGCGCAGATGCAGAGGGATGTGCGGGAAGCCGAGCGGAACGAGGGCAAAGGGGGAGTTCTATGCGGCGGTGCCGTAGTCGGACTTCCTGGGCGCGGCCTTGGCGACGGCCCGCTCGGTGATGCCCGCCGAGGCGCGGGCGGAGGCGGCGGACAGCTCGTCGGCGCCGGGCTCCAGGTACCAGGGACGCAGGTCGAGCATGGCCGCCCGCAGTCCGGTCGCGGACGCGAGCGCGGTGCCCTTGGGCAGCGCCCGGATGGCGTCGGCGGCCAGGATCCGCTCCTGCCGCATCGACACCGACGTGCTCTTCCCGGACTCGGAGTGCGAGGTGGAGGTGGTCTCGACGTCGTGGTCGCCGATCAGCCGGGAGAGCTTGTCGGCGAAGTCCGGGTCGTCGATACCGCTCCCGATCACCTTGATCGTGGAGGCGAACCACATGGCGTCCATGCCCGCGTCCGACCACACTTTCTGACCCTGGCGGTAGCTCCGCAGGTGACAGATGAGAGGGTCTGGCAGGTGAGTGAGACACCGATGAACACCCTGCAATACCGCGTTGACGGGCCAGAAGACGCCCCAGTCCTCGTCCTGGGTCCCTCACTGGGTACCACATGGCACAGGTAGGCGAAAGCGTCTTGTGCCGTCTAGGGGGTCCAGGTCAGGGGCGCACGCGCAGGTCAGGGCCTTGTGGTCCAGGAGTGTCAATGCTGTTGGTGATACATGTGTGATAGCGCGTGACAGGTGAGAAAGCCCCTCGGCTTGTTCCTGGGGGGTTCTGCGCGTGGCGGCGGGGGCGAACGGTGGCGCGTTCGATGGGATCTTCGTTGTGCACCGGCGCGCAGCTGATCGAGATGGGGAGGTAAGGCGCACGCCGGGCGCGGCAGGCGTGGTCCTTGGTGACGCCGCAGATTCGTTCGTGGCGGGGCGTAGGGCCTGCGGGGTGTCACACGTGAGCGACTGCAGCCGAAATGGGAGTGAGGTACGTGGTGAGTTGACCATTGTGGAGCGGCTGGCCCCGCATTAGGGTCCTCGCAGTTGCTCGGCCTGTGGTGCTGGGGCGGCTCCCACTAGCCTGGCCTGGTGGCTCGGGGCTGCACCCGTGACCTGGACAGCGGCGTCCCGGTTAGGCCGCGTACCGGCATGGGTCGGGAGGTGCAACGCCAATGATCTTCTGGCGCTGGCGCGGCTGCCCTTTCCGTGAAAGGTTTCCTACCGGTAGGTAAGGATGTGGTCCTGCTGGAAGGGCCGTCTCCTTGGGGCGAGGGTAGAGGTAGAGGCATGGCTGTGGCGTCGCCGGGTCCGGCAGAAGTGATCGCTCGTGCAGCGACGCCTGACACGCTGTTCCCGCAGGGCGCGGAAATTGGGACGCTCAGCATGTTCGGCGTCGACGCCGTGGTGGCCTATCGGCAGCAGGGGCAGGAGTGCGAACGGCGTGCGCGTGCGGGCATGACAAAGCTGAACAAGCTCCACGTGCTCGAGCTATTGATGAACCTGCCGTTGGGGGAGTCGGTCGCGTTGGCTTCCCTCGGCGACCGGGAGAAGAGGGTGCTGCGGCAGGTACCCAACGGCGCGCTCGTAAGGCACGACCGTGCGGTCGTGCGTGAGGCGACACACCCTCTGCGCGTGGATCTGGCGGTCGTACCTGGAAGCAGTTGGACGGCAGCCAAGGAGAAGGCCGAATGGTTCACTCCTTTCTGCGCTCGGGCAGTTATGGTGGACCGGCCACTCAGGCGTCGTGACGATGCGGTGATGGAGGCCGAGTTCTACGGGATCGGGTTGCTCGTGGCGGTGGGGCGCGATGTTGAGGTCGTGGTACCGCCTCGACCGTTCGTCCGGCGTCGGCATACGGCAGCGGGCTGGCAGTTCCTTGAAGAGGCGTACAACCAGTTGTGCCGGTGAGCGCCGGTCTCACGGCGCGAGGGGCAGCGTAGCCCACGCTTGCACGGGGTCAGGGACGCTGAAGCCCGCCCTGGAGCTTGCGGACAAGCCAAGGCGCTGGTTCTCCAAGGCGCACTGAACAACGGCGGAAGCGCATTTGTCCCGCCACCACGTCTTGCGATCGAGTCCGGGCTTTCGGGCCACAATTTGGAGCACCCAGTCGCTCCAAGTACTGATGTTGTGATCCTCGGACTCTCGTCGGGCTTCTTTGCCGGGATCGTTGAATCGGTCGAGGCCGCGGCCCTTGCAGACGTCGCAGTCGCAGGTTGCCGGTGGATCGTTGGCATAGATCTGCGCCAGGGACTGCGTGCCCTTGAAGGACATCAGGCTCGGCATCAATACGTAGGGGTAGCTGGGTCCGCCGCCGTTCTTCTTGCCACTGACCAGTGCCACTTCCCCAGGCGGGATGCTGTGCCGACTGGTGCTGTCGGCGCCGATGCCGGAGAACAGGGCGCCGTGAACGAAGGCGTCCAGCGCCGCCAGATCGCTTCGCAACAGGGCGATGTCCGGCTGTGCAGCGACGAGGCGACGCAGGTTGGCGGGAACAGCCTTGGACTGCTCCATGGGGTCGAACTGGCGGAACAGGGTGATCGCCTTGGGGTGCGGAATGCGTTCGCATGCGGCGACCAGCTGGGAGATGTACTCGTCGGTCAGCCAGACCGTGCTGAGGGGGAGGCTGATGACCGTGTCTGCACGCTTGATCAGCTGAGCTTGGCGTACGACGGTTTTGAGGACCTTGGAGGCGCCCGGGGGAATGTACCCGGTTGGGGTCAGCGCGGCGCTGGCACCACGGGCCTTCTGCAGCTCGAGCACTGTGTCGACCGTGCCGAAGAGATCGTCGCTGTCCAGGAGGAAGGGTTCCTCGGCAGTCGCTGTGTGAGTCTTGTACGCTGCGGTGTCGATCAGCAGAGTGCCGCCGTAGCCGGACGCCCGGAGCTGGTAGGCACGTTCACCTGCCCTCTCCCCGGTCATCACAATGCCGCCGAGGTCGTCGTCGAGCGGAGCCCGCATCTGAGGGACGAAGCGCGCGTTCTCGTGCAGCAGTACACGCCCTTGCAGCAGCGGCGCGGCCGCTACCGACGCGTCGAGAACCCGCAGAGCGGGCGTGCGGCCGGGGAACGGCGGGTTGGCCATGGTCACCTACCTGTTGGTGAGCCCGGAGCCTGAAGGGCTATCCGGGTGGAGAAGGACACGAGTAGATCTCGGTGAACTCCTCGAGTTCCAGGCCGGCCAAGTGGGCCGCCTGGGACAGGTCGAGGTGGTGCTGGTGCCTCAGCCGGGTGACGGCTTCGGCGAGGTAGCGCGGGGTCTCGCGCTCGATGGAAACGGGTTCGTTGGTGCGGTAGCCCAGGGCGGACATCTGCACCATGAGCTCGCGGTACTGCCATTCGGTGAGAATGCCGAGGGACTTGGCGCGCCGGGTGAGCGCTGCCATCGACACCCCCCACCGGTTCTTGAGCCCCTGCAGCCGGGGCAAGTCCACCCCGGTGCGGAGGTCGGCCAGGATGGGCTCGTGCGGCATCAGGAATTCGGCTGCGAACTGGTCTGCTTGCTGCTCTTGGACTCGCGGGTCACCCGGCTCAGGGTGCATCACGACGTGCCCGAGTTCGTGCGCGAGGCTGAACCGGAAACGGTCCCCCGGGGCGGTCGAGTTGAGGAGGAACAACGGCCTTTGCCCCGGCGGCCACTGGCTGACCGCGTCGAGTTCACGCGACTCGAGATCACGCACCACGAGCAGAGCCCCCGCACCTTCGAGTACCTCAATGACGTTGGAGAGTGGGCCGATAGGGACCCCCCACTCCAGGCGCAGCGTCTCTGCGGCGTCAGCCGGGGTGTCGAAGTCGTCGACCGGGATGTTGCGGAACCGGTGCTTGCCCCCTTCATCGCCATCCGTGACCAGTGCTTCCACCTGGAAGCGGGTGACGGCAAGGGTTGCATGCACGCGCCGGAGTGCCAACGCGCCCATGGAGGCGCGCTTTCGGTGGTGCACAAGCCCGATGCCTGCTCCGCCGCCTTTGTCAGTGGTGCGGCATAGCATCTGCGGCGTGTATCTGAGAGCCGCCGCGAAGAGGGCCAGGCGCTCGCCCTGCACGGTGAGCCGCCCGGCTTCAGCCCGACTGACGTACCCCTGCGAGACGGCCTCGCCTCCTGCGTGGCGGGTCATCTCTGATGCGAGGTCAGCCTGGGTCCATCCACGCGATTCGCGGGCTGTGGTCAGCATGGCCGCATCCGCTACCCGGTCGCCAGTGCTGTCCATCCTGAGCTCATCTCCCGTGACTCTTCAGGCTTCCTGCACTCTACATGGCCACGCCGCATGCTCAAAATTATGCATCAAAATATTCCACCCTCTCCTGGTGGGCCATCTACCCGCAGTCCGCTTGCGGTTGATGCGGTGATCTGGCTGCGTGGCGATAGACCCGCACTGCTCGGGGCGGGGCGTCTCCCTCTCGACAGGTGGACTCCCGCACCAGAGGCCGTCACAAGGCTTCCGATCCGCCTGCCGCGCAGTACCCTCCGGGCATGTCTGCTGCCGCTGCCACCCTCTATGGAGTCTCTGGGCTCCTGGAGACGGTCGGCCTGGTCGTGACCGTCGTCGACATCACCAGTGCTCGCAAGCGTCTCGCCGCGTATCTCACGCGCCCGCGCAACGTCTACGCCACGGACGCGGGCGCCGTTGTTGAGGCGTTTAATGCAAGCGCCGTCACAAACAGAGAGAAGACGATCGAACAACGCATGGCAGACGTTGAGAAGTGGAAGCAGATCGATCTACCGCAGGAACTCGGCCGGAGGAACAAGGAACTGATGGTTCGTCTGGAGAGCCGCTTCCAAAGCGACCTGGAGGCGGCACGAAAGAACGTCGAGGACCAGTGCGCAGGACTGCGGGAGTACGTCGAGGGCAGCAAGCAGAAGTGGTGGGAGAGTTACCGGGGCCCGATGCTGCTCGTCGTCGGAGTGCTCGTTGGTACGGCCGCGAACTTCGTCGCAATGAGCTGAGCCGAGATGATCAGCCCCGATCAGGACGGTCCGGCACGGTCGCTGTGTACGGCCCTCCAGACGTACGCAGGGCCTGTCGGGGCTTTGCCGACGACGTCGAAGACGCGTCTCCACCCATCCTGCCCCGGCGGACCGTGCTGGGAACCACCGACGGACCCCGGCCGGGGCGCGTCACCCGCCCGTACGTCAGTTGACCGGGACGCGGTTGTGGGCAAGAAGCTCAAGGCAGGGCATCGCGTCCCGTTACTACACCACTTCCGGAGACGCGATCGTTGGTCGATAGTGGTGGCTGAATCGACGAGGAGGCCGTCGTAGCACGCACGTCGTCTCTGTTTTTCTTGTTCTGTGCACTTGCTGTAGTCAGTGGGCATCAGCTGTCGAATAGCCCCGGGTGGGCAAGGGTGCCGGTCGTGTGGTCGGGTCCAGGGCGTGATCCAGGTTGAAGACCGGCGCCCCGGCCGGTGCCTTCGGGCTGCCCCGTCGACGCTCTCATGAATGACTGAGGCCGCAGGATGATGCCCTTATCGCCACGCGTGGACGATTTTTCCATCTTTAGAGACACGGTAATAGTTAATCATCGATATTTCCAATTTGAACACCATTCCATACTTTTTGCGAATGTCGGCCACTGTCCTCGATGCCGGCTCACGAAGGCACCGCGTGACGGGCGGGTCGTTGGACGGGCACGGATCCGGCTCATCGATCAGCTTCCTCTCACTGCTTCGCACGGTGTCCCATGACAACGTCTGCGAGGGGTCGAATAAGAGGGCAGGTTCCGGCGCGTTCTGACCGGGCGGGTTTGGGGCTTTGCCCCGGTAGTAGTCGACGAGGGGACTGCCGTGGCTGCCGTGGTGGAACGGGATGGTGCCGCCAGGGGCCCCGTCGGAGGAGTCATGGTCCCCGGCGGTGAGGATGCCGTCCAGGACGTCAGCGATGCGGTGCGGGTCGGCACCGTAGTAGGCGGTGATGCGCATAGCGCAGCGGATCTTGTACTGGTCGTCGCCGGTCTGGAAGAACCACTGTTTCGCCGCTCCCCCGGCACATAAGTCATTCACCGTGACCAGGCCAAGGATGAGGGGGGTGTTCTTGGCGTACGCGTTCACGATGGTCCGCAGATGGTCTTCGGCTGCCTTCCGGGACCGTTGGGCCTGGGCGCTGTCCGCAAGCTTGCGCACCTCTTCCGGGCTCGTGGCGCGGTCTTGGGAAGAGCAGGCGGAGAGGGCGAGGATGAGGAGGAGGCCGAGGAGGCGTTTGACGGCATCACGCACGGCGGATAAGGCGGGTGGCGCCCACTTCACGGTCATGTGCCCATTCTCGCAGCCCAGTTGGCGGCGTCCATCCGTACACGTACTCATACGAGTCCGGGGGCACCGTATGGGGGTGCCCCCGGCCGCGATGTGCTTTTGCGGTTACAGGCCCATGCCCGCCATGGTGCGTTCCAGGGAGTTCGCGTAGAGGCGCGCTCCCTCGATCTTGGGATGGAACGACTGGGCGGACATGCCGTACTTGCTGAGGATGGGGTTGAGGATCTTCCAATCCTTGAGCGGCTTGTCGGAGTTGGTGAGGGTCTTCACGATGCCGTGGATCCGCTCCGGGTCACCGCATACTGCCTTGCCCTCGAAGTCGGCCTTCGGGTTGGAGAACCACACCTGAACGCCCTGCTTCCTTGCGTCGTCCGCTGAGCCCTGCATTGCGGTGGTGAGGACGTCGGCGGTGTCGTTGAGCCACCCGGTGGAGGCTGCGGACAGACCGAGGTCGCCCAGGCCGATGATGCTGACTGACAGACAGGAACCCTGGTTGGAGATCAGGGGCGGGTAGCCCATGAGGACGATCTTCGCGTACGGGGCGAGCTTGTGGATCTCCAGCACTGTCTTGGTGATGTCCGGGCGGACGATCTCGTTGATGATGCCCGGTATAGCCGTCTCCATTGGCTGCCCCTTGAACTTCTCGTCCCGTGTGCCGACTTGTGCGTCTGGACTGTCGAACGTCTTGTCCTTGCAGTTGCCGTCGCCGCGGGACAGAAGGCATTTCTGGATGGTGTCGGCGAAGCGGGAGTCGTTGCCGCCGATGGAGATCGTGACCAACGTCGTGTTGTCGTCCAGGTAGCCCTGGTTGATCTGCGGCAGTTCACCGCCGTTCTCTTGCTTCACGCCGAGCACGTTGTAGGTGCGGGCGCCGGAGCAGGCAATGAGGTGATAGTCCATGTTCGGATCGGATCCGTCATCGAGTTCGCCGATGGACTTGGATCCGCCGGGCAGGGTCGCCTGCCTCGACCACGCATAGCGGGAGCGGTGGCAGGCGTCGCGGGTATCGTCGTTGTTCGCGTTGCGGTAGTTGGTTTCGGGGTAGTAGTCCCGGTTACCTTCGGAGGCGCCTTCGCCGGAGGAGTAGGAGTCTCCCATGGCAACGACCACGTTCTTCGGTTTGCCGGACAGGCGCTGGAAGGCGACGGCTCCCCAGGCGATGTCCTCGTCGGCTGTGCCGTCTTCCGTGGTGTTGGACAGTTTCACCTTCGGCGTTCCGGTGAAGTGGAAGACGCCAAGGCTGACCCAGCGGCCGGCTCGCTGTTCGACAGCGCGGACCGGGTCGGATCTGTTGCTGGTGTTGAGGATGGTGTACTTCGCCTGCCGGGTCTGGGCTCCGGTGTCGGGGAGGTGGACGAGGACGCGAGCCCAGTCGAAGTTCTGGCCAAGCGTCCAGGTACCGTCGATGGTCATGTTTCCGCCGTCACCGCCGAAGTGTCCGGCGTCGCGGGTGTGGGTGTACCAGTAGTGGCCGCCATAGCCGCCGCCTATCTGGTGCAGGTCCGCCTTGGCCTCGTAGCGCCCACTCGCGCCGGGGTTGAACGCGAACTGAAAACTGCCCATGGACGAGATAGCCCCGCAATCACCCCATGTGGGAGTTCCGCTGGGGATGGAGAGAACGACCTGTGATCCGGCCGGGGCATTGTTACAGACTGGTGTCCCGTTCTGGAGGCGGTAGCCGCGTCCCGGCTCGGAGACCAGGGTCTGGTACTTGATGGCCTCGTGACCGCAGGTGGTGGCGCACTGTGCCTTCCAGGTGGCGTTGGGTTTGTTCCACCAGTAGTGCGCGTAACACGCTTCGTTCGTGCAGGTGGTTGGCGCGTCCGGGTCACAGTCGTTGTCGCTGTTGCAGAAGATGTTCAGTGGAGGGGAGACGTGGCTGCGGTCGGTCGGGGTGGTCCACCAGGCGGGCCGGAAGCCGGCCGAGGAGAACCCGGACTCCCCGGGCCAGTCCTGGCGGCCGGAGGTGGCGTAGGAGAAACCGGTGTCGATGGACCAGGCGGCCCAGCCCATCACCTTCTCCTCGTACGGCCAGTCCTGCGGGTGTGCCGCGTCCTTGTTGGCGTCCGTGCCGTCCACGTCGGTGTCCATGAACGGGTGTCCCCAGCTCTTCTTGTAGAGCGGGTTGGCAGGGTTGTTGTACCAGCCAAGTCCCCAGTGCCCTTCGTGCTTCCATGAGTCCGAGGGCGGGTTGAAACCGAGGTTGTAGTTCCACACGGCGGTGAACCAGTTCTCCACCAGGGACGGATCGTCATTGTTGACGGTGATCTTCTGCCCGTCGGTGTGGACCTCGTTCCACTTGTCGGCGAGGATCTTCATGGAGGCAGCGACGTTGGTCGCGTAGTCGATCGCGACGAGCTTCTGCACGGCCGAGGACAGGCTGGTCTCGCCCAGCTTCTCGTGACCGGCCAGGCGCATGCCATCGGTGACCTGGCCGACGCCGTAGCCGCAGTCGGACTTCTCCCAGTTGATATGCCAGTAGGCAGCCGGGTCGCTGGGATCGGCCTTGTGGCCGTAGTAGCCGTCCACGGCAGCCAGAGGGCTGCCCATCTGGCCGGGGATCGCGCCCGACTCGGCCTGCCACAGGTTCGACTCCTGGGCCATGATCCCGAGGAGCACGTTGGCGGGGATCCGGGCTCCGGTGGGCGCCCCCTTCAGCGTCGGCACCGGAAACAGGCCCTGCGGGTCGATGGTGCCCAGACCCGCCTGGTCGCGGTAGCCGCCCTGCTTGATGTAGCTGGCGCGTAGGTTGCCGCGCACGGCCATGTCGACCGCCCACTCGACCTGGTTCGGGGTCGGTTGCAGCGCCTGTGCGTTGACGTCGTTCCGGGAAACCGAGCACCAGCGGTCGGAGTCGACCGGGTCGTTTGACACTGCAGCGGTGGCCGTCGCCGTGCGCTTCACAGGAGCCTTTGTCCCGGTGACCGTGTCGAGGGCCGGTGAGGGGGCGCCGCCCGAGCCCTCGGCGGCTTCCTGCAGCACGCTCTGTGTGAGCTTCGTCCCGGTGGTGGTGGCGGTGCTGGTAACCGTCACCGGCTCGTCGCCGCTGACGGTCGGGCTGGTCGGGGTGGCGGCTTGCGGGGTGGGTTCGGCCGTGGTGAAGCCCTTGCCCGCGTCCTTGATGTGTTCCAGGCCCGCACGAACACCCGGGGTGAGGACAGGGTCGACGGACAGGCGGCCGTGGGAGGACACATCGGTGTCGGCTGGGGCGTCGATGCGGGTGATCCCGGTTCTCTGCGTGATGGTGGGGCCGGCGGGGTGGCCTGTGAGGAACACCCGGCCCGCCTCGCCCTGCATCAAGTCGAGATCGCCGAGCTTGCCCGACGCGATGGCGGCCGGCTTGCCACTCCCGGTGAAGAGCTTGGCCTGCGCGGTGGAGGTGTCCTTGCGGTCGACAAAGGCGATCTTGCCGTCGGAGGCGGGGCGGATGTCGAACGGGACGCTGTCCGCGTCGGCGAGGCTCTTCACCTTGCCGGAGTGGTCGAGGTGGACCAGGTGGCGGCCGAGGGCCGCGACCGTGCCGTCCTTGACCGGGACCGCGCTGGTGATCTCGCCCTTCGCCGCGGCCGAACTCGTGGTCTTCCCGGCCGTGTCCACCGTGACCACGCGCGTCTTCGTGCTCGCCGGGTCGTTCATATCCCGGAAGGCGGTGAACGCGGCCGTGTGCGTGGCCGTGTTGCACGACGGGTCGAAGTAGGCCAGCGACGCGGTGAACGGCAGCTTCGTCACCTGCCCCGTCGCCAGATTCACCACGGCCGTGAACGCGCCGCCCTGCATCAGGTCCGGCTTGTTCGTGAAACTGCGCGGCGCGTAGACCACCGCCACGTGGTCGTGGTCCATCAGGCACTGGTTGCCGATCCACGAGTCCGCAGGCATCCCCGGCTCGGACAGCGTGGCGGCGGTCTCCCAGGCGTATGCCTTGCTGCTGTCAGCGACGAGGATCCGCAGGCCGCCGGTGTCGGCGGCAGCGGTCACCGCCCGGTCGGGACTGGTTTTCCAGTCCTTGCCAAGCTTTTTGCCCGGATCCTCAACCTGCCCGGGAGGTGCAGGCGGTGTGACAGGGTTGGTACCGGGGCTCGGCGCCGGTGCGGCAAGCGCGGGTGCGGCCTGGAGTAGCCCGCTGGTCAAGGCGGCACACGCCACAGCGGCAGCTAAGGATATGTGTGTTCGTCTTCTGGATCTCAAGAGAGCGATTCCCCGTTTCTCGTTGAGCAGGCAACCACACCCATGCCAGGGCGTGGCTCGGCCCGCCCGGCCCCCAGGCAGCGAGATGCCAAGGACGGGCGGGAGCTTTGGTGGCACCTCAGCCGGTGGTGGGGCGGAGGACCGCGTAGACGACAGTTCCGGCAGATCCCGGCAGGTATGTCTGCTGAAGGCTGGTGGCGGCTAGGGTCACGCCGCGCCCTCTGGGTGAGCGATGAACCAGCTCACGTTCCACGGCGGGACCTGAGTGGGGCTCATGCCGCGGCGAGGAACAAAAGCCAAATTCCGCGGATATGAGAGATCAGTGATAGATGTCCACCACGAGGCGGTCAGGGGTGGTCAGGGCGAAGACGCGGTAGCGGCTGTGGTCTCCAAGAGAGAGTCCGAACTGGACCTGGCCCTCGTAGTCCGGGATGAGCTGAACTCCCCTGATGGAGGGCAAGGTCAGGTCTTGAACGTCCGGGTTGGTGTAGGTGCGGACACCCGCCATGTCTCGGGTGCTGGCACCCGTCAAGTTCAGGAACAGATAGGACTTGCCGCGGATCTGCAGGTGCTTGGCGTCTCCGCTGGGCGGGACATAGGCGTCGCTGTCGGACTCAGTGGCCTGGACGTTCGGCTGGCCGCCAGCCAGATCGAAGACAACGCGGTCGAAGTCGGGATGGGCACCGCCGCGAACGTCCAAGACGCAGACGTTGTCGCAGCGGGGGGCAGGCACTGCGGCGCTGGCTTTGGCCTGCGCGGTTCCGGCCAGTACTGCGGCCAGAACAGCGGCTGCTGCTGTCCGTTGGGCTGTGCGGATGTTTAACATGGGGACCCTTCGTAATTGATGAACACCGCACCTGACAGGGCGGAAGTTGAAGAAGGTTGATCATCTGGCCAATGCCACGGAATGGCGGGTGTGGCTTGTGTTTGGGGTGGCTGACTTCCGGCCGCGTTCCACGGGCCGTCACGGGCTGCGCCGCTGCTCAGACTCCGCTGGCCTTCGCACGCTGTTTTCTCCGTCCACAGACCGACCGTCACACGGTGGATCCAGGCGAGCCATCCAGCTTGTTCCCGCCCCAAGAGGTTCACCACAGCCTGATGTAGCGGTCTGCGGCATGCCCCTCCGGCCGTCCGGGAAGGTGCTGCGCCATTGGTCCGAGCTCCCTGGGGGCATGTCGAGTTTCGGGCGCCGAGACAGGGAACGGTTGTGTCTCCGTACGAATGCGGAGACACAACCGTGTGTATTACTTCGCTGCCGCGACTGCGGCCGCCTTGGAAACGGCGGATACGTTGTCCGCCTTCACCTTGTCGAGCTCCCTTTGATGACTCTTGAGGGCCTTGATCTGCAGAGCAGATTCGGCATCGAACCACGTCCGTGCAACGGGGTAGCGGCTTCGGCAGTCCAGGTCGGCCTTCGCGGTGGCGATTTCCAGGCCCGACACCTCGTACGGGTTGTGGAAACGGGGGTCGTCCACCGCGTCCAGGGGTGCCTTGTAGGAGTAGCCCTTCGCCTTCATGCATGCCGACCACTGCGCGAACACGGCCACAACCCTCGGGTCTTTGGTCGACTCCTTGTAGCTGTCGCCCTTGATGGTCTCGACGAGTTGGGACGGCTGGGCTACGGGCGCCTGAGCGTCGGCAGACTGCGCGCAGCTCCTTACCTGCCCCTGGTCGGCACCGGACTTGTCCATGGCGCCCGCCATCATCGCCTTGTCGTAAGCCTTCTGCGCGTCGGCATCGGGGTGGTAGCCACGCTTGGCCGCCTGGGCCGCGTTATGGATGCCGTAACGCCAGTCCGTGAGGGTCGTGCCTCCCAGCGTGGGGAGGTCAGGGGCCGGCATCCACTGCCCGAATCCCGCCTCCGCCATGCACTTCTTGATTAACTGGTCCCGTGACGCGCTGATCAGCGATGTCTGAGACTTCGTCGTCGTGTACGCCTCGATAGGAAGCCTCCATGTCGCCGGATCATCCGGCTGTCCCACGAACGCCTTCGCCGGATCCGCTGGTGCCTTGTCCGCCATACCTGCGGGCGACGCTATGCCCTCCTGCTTCTGTGCAGGCGAGTTCGCCGTAAGACCCACGGCTGCCACCGCGCCCACCGCGACCGCTGCCAGGGTAGGAGCCGCCACCTTGATGATCGTGCGCTTGGAACTCACTGCTGCCTCTCCCTTTTTCAACGCCTGCCAGTTCACCGGAGAACCATCAGGTCCATTGGAAGGAGGCATTGTCGTTGTAGACGTTCAGGAACTGATCGTGGTGCTGCATCGGCCCCATGGCATCCTGGTTTCCCCAGTACCCGCTGCGCTGGTACACGCGGGCCGTGTACTTGTAGTGCGTGTTGTCGCCCGAGGCGGCATTGTTCTTGATGTGCTGCCCCGATCCGGGCCACGGGCGGCTGACCCCGAGTTCGCAGAACGTCAAGACGTGATAGCTCTTGTCGGTGGCCTTTATGGCATCGAAGTCATAGACGGCATAGCCGATATTGCGGTAGGCGCCCGCCTCCCCCGAGTTGTAGTAGATGTGGAATTTGAATCCGGAGCTGTCGGGGTCCGAGCACGCTGCAGGATCCCAAATATTCGCATCATTCGGAAACGGCTCGTCCGCTGCTGCTGGGATCGCCGTCACCAGACCCAGCACCGCACTCGCCAAGATCAGCCCCATTGAACGCTTGCGCATAAATCCCCTCCGCCTGTGGTACGCGGACAGGGGGAATCTTTACTTGCGGACCACCCCCGTCACCGCTTTGAAGACCCATTTAACCTAGAGCAAGAGGCCAACGAAGTCACTTGGATGTATCTCGTCAGCTCGACATTGGCTGAAATCCCGCGAGGCGAGATCGCGCTACCGTGGCCGGATTGTGTACACGTCATGCGGATCGCGTACGGGCCGCGCTCTGGGAATATTGGGCTCCATTTCAACGCCACCCTGCCGCCTTTTGCGCGCCTCTACAAGATGCCGCACGGGATGATGCTGTGGCATGCGGTATCGGGGGGCGCTGATCTGTCGCAGCTGTTTTCTGACAACCTAGTGTTTCGTGATTCCGTCAGCGTTACTTGATCTTGTGTGGCAGGGGCTCTTGGTATGGAGCTGTCCGTGGAACAGGCCGCCGAGTTGCGGGAGTTGGTGAACAGCAGGGATGCGCCTGCGGATATCGCCACGCGGGGCCGGATCGTGCTGTGGCCGGGCGAGGGGCGTCGGCGCAAGGACATTGCCGAGCTGCTCGGGGTGTCGCTGCCGACCGTGGACCGCTGGAAGGCCCGCCCTACCAGGAACGGCTTCGCAGCCGTCCTGAATGGCCATCCCTGGCCTGTCCGCCCCACCCTTGGCCTGGCTCGCATGGCCCAGTCGGCCAACTCGTAGGCGGGGATCGCTTCGCGTCGATGAGCGTGTTGTTGGTTGGCTCGGAGCTGCCCCGCCCAGTGCGCGATCCAGCTCCCGGTGTGCCGGCCCGTCCCCGGCGCCAGGGACGGGCTACGTGAGCACGAGCCAAATGCTTCTACATTTCTATGTAGTCGGCCTTGTCGTTCCAACTGCCGCCGGTCGGGTATCCGACCTTCGTGAAGTCGTAGCAGCCGGGGTTGCCCAGCGCCATGTAGGGATCGGGCAGGAAGCTGCGCGCGTCATACACGAGAACGCCACCAGTGGCTCGGCGCACGCAGCCTGAACTGGCTTTGTCACGGAAGCCCCAGTCGCCGAGGTTCTTCTTGCCGGATTGATACCACTGCAACATCCGGCCTGTGTAGTTGGAGTGCTCAAACAAGCACACCCTGTTGCAGTCCCCGATGTCCGTAGTGGATGCCCCACTCCGGTTGCCTGCTTGTGCGGCCTGCTTCTTGTTTTCCGCAGCCGCGACCGGGTCGATGCTCGGCAGTGCTTCGTCGGCTTCCTGCTGGCTGTCGAAGCAGTAGACCGCGCCGCCCGTCACCTGCGTACAGGCTTGCGCGCCTTCCCAGCTTTCCGCCAAGTTGATCTTCTTGCCCTTGTAGTTGGCCATGACGGGCTCGCTCTTCTCCGCCTCCTGCTGCACCCGGGCCTCTTCGGCCGGCGAGAGTACCCCTACCACCGGCTGCGGTGCAGTCTCCGTCGCGACGGCAGGCGATGCGACAGCCAGCGCAGCGAGGACCGTCGCAGCGGCACCTAAAGCAGCACGAATCGACCTCATGTTCCCCCCATGATTGGAACGTACGAACGATTTTCGTTAATCAACGTAGCCAGAGGGGTGTTGGGGCGTCAGTCAAAGACCGGCCAAACAGGGACCCGCGCTTCGCCGCTGCCCTGCTACGCGTGGGGACGCTGTCCGGGGCTGTCCACAACGCCACGCCCGACGATCGCGATGGAGGTCACGACGCTGCCCGCCGTACCCCAAGGCCCGTCCTTCACCAGGACGGTTCGTTCCCCCAGGAGGCGGAGACTGTTCGCGTCGAAGATCCATTCACTTCGTTCGCCGTCATGTGCCCTTGCTACTGCCACTCCGTGCCGACCTGCTGCGTCAACGGCGTCTGAAATCAGTACGACGCCGGGGATGTGGGCAGCGGCCCGGTAGAGGGAGGCGCTGACTGCGGGAGGTGCGACGGAATGACGCAAGAGGTCTCCGATGGTGACGAACGCTTCCTGATCGTCGTCTGCACCGTGATTGCGCCTCACGTCCTGGTAGACCCTTTCGAGCAGGGCGCCGGGCTCGGTCGGTAGGCCGGACAGGAGTTTGTAGGAGGGCGAGTTCATGGAGGCCGCGCCCGGTGGTTCCAAGGTGACCAGGGGCCCGCCGGCCCGGCTCTGCACCGTCGCACGGCTTCCGTCCGAGTAGGTCCACTGCTCCAGACCCTCATCCCTGCTGCTTCGTTGCATCTGACCGTCCGGCCCCTCGGAGAGCACGGCACTGCGTCCAACCGTCTGGACGTATGTGTACTGGTCACGCCGAACCGCCCCCCCTGGCTTCTGGGCAGCCGCCAGAGCGGCGCGTTCCAGAAGATGCGCCGATTCCGCGCTAGCGGGCGGAGTGGTGTCGGGCGGTGATCCGCCGAACACGCTCACACCGGTGACGACGGCTCCCACAAGGGCTCCTGAGGCGAGAACGACAGCCCAGCGGCGACGCGGCAGTCGTGACCGGAACGACTTGTTCGGCCCTGTTGCCGGAGTGGTCGTTTCACGCAACACATGCGCTTTGCGGTGCAGCAGGCGATCCGCATCAATGTCTCGGTACGGCGGAGTCGGCACCAGCCTGGCGAGCTCGTCCCGTTCGACGGACTCAGTTGCATCATGCTGTTGCGGCGTAGATCCGGTGGTCATGGTTTCCTCCCCTTGACGGAAGCTGCGGACTTCCCACTGCCTTCTCTGTGTCCGTTGGCCCGCACGGGTTCCAGAGACCGACCGTTCTCCGCCGATTCCGCTTCGAGTGACTTGCGGAGCTTCTCCCGTGCGCGGGACAGGCGCGAGCGGACCGTGCCGACAGGCACACCGAGAGCCGCGGCTGCGTCTGCGTATCCCAGCCCAGACCACACCACGAGGCCGAACACCTCGCGCTCGGTGCGACGAAGACGACCCAGGGCTCTCTTGGCCGCGGCGAGCCGTTCGCCATCGGCCATCTGGTCGACGACCTCGTCCGAGAAATCGGGTACACGATCGCTTCGAGGTATCCGTTCCATCGCTGCGCGGTGCCGACGTGCGGCGCGGGCCCTGTTTCGGAGCACGTTGGTTGCGATGCCCAACAGCCAGGCTCGGGGGTGTAAGACGTCGCTGCGTAACTTGTCGCGCAGACGCCAGGCTTCCAGGAAGGTGATCGACATCACGTCTTCGGCTGTCGCCCAGTCTCCAGTCATGCGCAGGGCATGTGCGTATACAGAGCGCGCGTGGGCATCGAACAGCTCTTCAAAAGCTCCTGCGTCGCCGGATGGTGCTCGATTGGTATGTGCCACAACCTCTAGTGTCCGCTCAGACACGCCAGTTCCACTTCTCGTGTGGGTACTACCGCCGCGAGTCGCGATCTCTGCTCAGTGATCGAGGCCCACCAGAGCTGGACACAGCCTCTCCTGGTCTCGCCCTCGGCGTCGCTGGGGCAGGTCACCTCGGGCTGTACCCAGGCGCAGCGAGCTCAGATCCCTTGGGACCCGACCACTGCAGCATTCTGAGGGTGGTGGCATCTGACTCACTTCTCAAGCGCCTGGCGCACTCGACCTGCCCTCCCCGGGTTGGTCGAGTGGGTCACCCGTCTGCGCGTCGACCCGCGCACCCAGGACTACTGCGAACGCCGCATCAAGAAGGGCAAGACCAGCGGCGCCGCCGCATGGGGGCGGGTTACCTAAACGACCCCGGACCGCCCGTCAAACGCGAGCAGATCGTCAACGGCGGCATCCCCACTCCCAAGGGCGGCTCTCTGCCTCCGGCGACAGAGCTTCGATAAGGAACCACCATGCGACTCGATCTGGCAGCGGATTTCGCCGTCACCCTCACCGACCGCCCCCTGGCCCATGCCCCCCGCTATTCCCTGTCGGGCGCATACGTCACGGCATCTCCGCACACCGGCCAGCCCAGCCACGAGGTGCTCCTGTCCGAGACATTCGGGAGCGTCGACTGGCTGTGGTCCGGCGACGACGAATTCCGCTTCGACAAAGGCGACCGATCACTCAGAGGCTGCACGCTCACGGTTCCCGAGGAAGCACCCGCGGGCTGGGATCCGCACGCCTGGACCGAGGTCCCCCCCACCGCCGGGAGCATGACGGCCCTCACCCAGGCCAACTTCGACGCGAAGCCCACGTCGCTCAGGTGGGTGAGCGAATCCGGCGACCAGTTGGTGTGCGCCCACCGCAGGCCGCCCGCTCCCGTACACGACATCCTGCGCCTGCGCATCGCACCGTATCTGGATCTCGTCTTCGCGGACCGCGCTTACGCGGGATGGATTCTGAACCGCCCGGCCGACCACCTCGTACACGAGTGGGAACCCGCCCCCTCGACCGCGGCACCGGGCAGCACGGCGTCCGTGCTGCGCAACTACCTGACCACGGTCATCGAGCCCAAGATCGACAGAATGCAGGACGGTGACCCGGCCCTCCTCGGAGAACTGGACACCCTCCTCGCCCGCATCGCCGCCCTCCCCGCAGACCCCAGGCGAGACGTACTGCACGACCAAGTGATCGACCTCCGCGAAAACTGGTACGGCGACAACTGAACGGCCCACGCCCATCCCGATGGGGGCGGAAGCACAGTGAGTCCGACACCCGTCGGGTGGCTGAGCACGGAGTAGCCGTGGAAGAGCGCGCGATCGACGAAGTGCCTGTGAACTCAGTCAATGATTGGCCTGGCGGGGGCGGCTGAGCTACGGTGTCGGCATCCCGTGTCAGAACCGTCCGAAAGTCGCCCCCCTCCCGGAGAACCACATGTCAGACTCCAACGATGCGCCCGTTACCTTGGCGGGAATCGCGCGCATCGCGGGTGTGGGTCGAGCGGCGGTAAGCAACTGGCGACGCCGCCATGCCTCGTTCCCGATGCCGGTCGGCGGTACAGACATCAGCCCGCAGTTCTCCCTTGCGGACGTCGAACAGTGGCTGTACGCCCAAGGGAAGATCGAGCGGATCGGGTTGTGCGAGCGGCTGTGGCCGCACTACGAGGCCCTGGGGGATCGTGCGGTGATGGGCGCGGCCCTGGCCGAAGCCGGCCGCCGCCTGCTTGCTGCGGCAGGCGAGGATCAGGCCGCCCCCGAGTACTCCTTGCTTCTGGACGAGGCCGCTCGCGTGATGAAGGAGACGGTCGACGTCGCACGATGCGAAGGGGAGCGGGAGACTTTCACCTTCCTGCTCACGCGCTGGCTTGACGCCCATGTACGGCAGGTCGGCACCACCCCAGCCCCACTCGCCCGGCTGATGGCAGACGTTGCTCTAGCCGTCAGGGCGGAGGAGCGCCGGGGTGCGGATGGGCGGATCACCGTTCTCGACCCCGGCTGTGGTGTCGGCGGGCTGCTCCTAGCCGCCAGTGAGGGCATGGCGGAGCGAAGCGCCGATGCCGATCTTGGGACTCCGGTGCTCATCGGTACCGAACTCGACCCGGTACTTGCCGCGCTGGCGACAGTGCGGCTGGGCTTCGCCGATGCGGATGGGGGAGGCGGCGGTGTGAGGATCAGGGCAGGTGACTCGCTTCGCGCGGACCCAAACGGCGGTGTCCGGGCCGACATCGTCCTGTGCAACCCCCCGTTCAACGCACGCGACTGGGGCCATGAGGAACTGGCCACTGACCCCCGCTGGGTCTACGGCCTGCCACCGAGGACCGAGCCCGAACTCGCCTGGATTGAGCACGCGCTAGCGCGACTGGCGCCAGGCGGTGTGGCTGTACTCCTGCTGCCGCCGGCGGTGGCCTCCCGGCGCGCAGGGAGGCGCATCCGTGGGGCGCTGCTGCGGACGGGCGCTTTGCAGGGAGTCGTCGCACTTCCGGCCGGAGCCGCGCAACCGTACAGCGTCTCACTCCAGTTGTGGATTCTCCGGATGCCCGTGTCCGAGGGCAGCGCCGCTTCCGGAGAACGCCTGTTTCTGCTCGATGCAGCCACATCGCATGGGGCGACGAGAGGGGCTCAAAGCATCGATTGGCCGCAGTTGACCGGCCGCGTACTCGATGCGGTACGTGCTTATGACTGGTCTGGAGAAACGAAGGCAGGAGCAGGGAAGCAGTTGCCTGAGGGGTGTGTCACCGTTCCCGTGATGGACTTGCTCGATGGGCAGGCAGATCTCACGCCGGCCCGCCACGCACCGGAGACGGCCGTGGAGGCCCAGGCCAAGCTCCAAGAGTCCTGGGGGCGCCTGGGCGGCCTGCTCGACGAGGTGCGCGATCACTCCCGGTCCCTGGCGGCAATCGACCTGTCGGCGGGTAGCGAGGCGGTGTCCACGATCACGGTCGCGGACCTGCACCGTGCCCATGCTCTCAAGCTGCAACAGGGGCAGACGCTCCCCGGTGGACTACTGCACGGCGACGCGCTGCCAGATGGCGCTGTACCGGCCCTGAGCGTTCCCGACCTGGTCCTGGGGGGGCAGCCGGGAGGCTGGCTCGCCCAGTCCGAGGTAGAGCGGGGCGCCAGTACGGGCTCGTTCACCGTGGCCGAGCCAGGGGATGTCGTCGTGGCGGGTGTCGAGAGGGCGTATCGCGTCTGGGTCCAAGAGGACACGCCCTTGGTGCTCGGACCCCAGCTTTACGTGCTGCGCCCGGACTCCGAAGTCCTCGACCCCTGGTTCCTGGCAGGCTGCCTGCGCGCGTCCGCGAACGCGCGGCAAGCGGGTTCCCACACCTCCAGCTCAGCCCGCATCGACGTACGCAAGCTACAGGTGCTCCAGCTCGCACTTGCTGAACAGCGGCCGTACGCGGCGGCCTTCAGGGAACTCCTCGCACTTGAGGAGTCGCTCCGCTCGGTCGCATCGATGGGCGAGGCTCTCGTGCGGAACCTCGGAGACGGGCTCGCTGCGGGAAAGCTGCACTCCTTGCGCCCGTGAGCAAGCCGCCTCGCATTGCCGGGGAGAGTGCGCAGATGGCAACTTACGTAAGATCGCCTAGATACCGAATCCCAGCTCCTCGAGCTCGATGCCCACCTCTCGGCACCGCTCAGCCAGCACTTGGGCACGCGGGCCCGTGACGTGGGCCATCTGCTCGAGCACCATGGCCCGCGCCGCCGCGGCCGGAAGCAAGTCACCGAAGGGGATGCGGCACTCCGCCGCACCCAGAGTGCCCTCCAGGTAGTCGGCCAGATCATCCGGGCTCGCCTTGCCCTCAGCCCGCAGGGCCAGGGCCTCATAGAGCGCGATCGCCTCCTTGCAGCGCCCGGCCACACGCATGCCGTTCGCGGCCACGCGCAGAGCCGTCCGGACGCCGGGGTCGAAGGCGCCCCAATCCCGGCGGGCAGCGGGCAACAGCTCCAGCAGCTTGTCTACCGCACTCGTCGGCTCGCCGGATTCGACTTCCGCTGCAGCCTCGGTGGTGATTTCCTGAAACATCCGGCGGCTGAGGAACCCGGAACCGCGTCGTCTCCTGCCGGAACTGGACGCAGCCACCGGTGTCGCGGGCGCAGCCGGCAGGTCGTATTCGTCGGGCAAGCGCAACGGACGCGTCGGGTCCGGCTCTAGCCGGGGGGACGGGGCGGCGTCACCTGGACGCGGCGCGTACTTCCGCAGCACCTCCGCGACCATGCGGGTGTCCACCGGCCGGTCCTCCGGTTCCTTCGCCAGCAACTTCAGTACCAGCCGCTCGAGTTCTGCCGGGATGTGCCCCACATGGCAGGTCGGCGGGATCGGCGCGGCATGCACATGTTGGTCCTTCAGCCCATCCCCAGAGAACGGCGGATGGCCGGTCAGCAGGTGGTAGAGGACGCAGCCCAGCGCATACAGGTCGGTCTTCGGCGTGATCTGGCGCTCCAGGATCTGCTCCGGGGCCTCGTACCCTCTGCTGCCGACGGTGGATCCGTGCTGGGTGTAGTCGGTGACGCCGGGCCAGAGCGGCTTGGCGATGCCGAAGTCGATGAGGACGACCACGCCGTTCTCATCGATGATCAAGTTGTACGGCTTGAGGTCGCGGTGCACCACCGGCAGGTCATGGGCGCAGGTCAGGGCCTCGGCGATCTGAACCCCGATGGCCGCGCTGACCTCGATGGTGGGGGTGTATTGCTCCAAGAACCGGTGCAGGGGCTTGCCGTTGACGTAGCGCATGACGAGGTAGGGCTCGGCGTGATGAGTGCCCTGGTCGTACAGCTCGGGAATGCTCCTGTTATGCAGCCTTCCCAGAAGGGTCCCCTCGCGCCGGAACCGGCCGCGCATGCGCCGGAGTTCGTCGTGTGCCTCGTCATCGTCGAGCGCGTCCAGGAGCTCGTTCTGCGTGCGCAGGCGCTTGACGGCCACGAGCCTGTCGTCCCCCAGGTCCCTCGCCAGCCAGACCACGGCCATGCCGCCGCTGCCCAGGTGCTTGAGCAGTTTGTACCGGCCGCCCAGCACCTCATCCTTCTTCATGCCGCCCCTTGCCTGTGAAGCGTCCCGCCCCTGGCACACAGGAGAGGCGCGACGGTGGCGAGTTCCCGGTTCCGCCGGACGTTGCGTGGCGGATGCGCCCAGTGTAAAGCGACCGAAGGTCGAGTTGTGCATGGACTGAGTTCACAGATGTTTTGTGTCATGCTGGATATGCCGGAACCCGGTGCGCCCGCTCGGCGGTGCCGTATCGGGCCGTCTTGTTCGAACTGCTTGGAGGAGACCGTGAGCAGTGGGCCGCGCCCCGCCGGGACCAGTGGTGACATCAGGCTGGTGCGTACGAACCTCGCCGCGGCGCGCCTGGACCCCCGGGACTGCCCCGCGAAGCGGGCCAACGACGCCCGGCCGATGCTGATCGCAGATCCCGAACCCCCTCAACTCGCTGAAAAACTACAAGACTTCACGCTCAAGGTCTTGATGGATGCACTCGACCTGATTGAACACGAGTGCAAGGATCCGGAGTGGGTGATCGGGGAACTCCGGCGTACGAATGGGACCTTCGGGCTCTACCGGCGCCGTGAAGCGCACCCCCTGCTGATGTCCTGGTCAGCCGAGGCGGTCCGTCGCTATCTGGCGGCCAGAGCGGCAGACCAGCACGCCCGCCAGGCCGCCGACCTGCCGCGCACGGTCCCGGTCCGGGACGTATGGGTGGTCGGCACGGATCCGGGCCTGGTCGACTCCCGGGGCGCGGACACCTATGAGATGACCGCTTGGGGGCGCCGCTACGCGGCCCTCGACGGCTCCACAAGGGAACTGTGGCTGTTCACCTTCGGCACTGCCAAGGACGACCGACCCGAAGCAGAAAAGGCCGTAGCCGCGTACGTAGCGGCGCGAGGGCGTCCCGCGGTCGGAGGTTGGCGCAAGCGGCACACCCCGGTCCCCTTCGGTGAACTTCCCCAGCACCGCGCCGTCCTGCCCGAGCACGTCCGGGTCATCGAATTCGGCTGCGGAGACGGCAAGCACAACGAACTGCTCGACTGGAACAGACAGGAAGCGCGTCAGCACTTCACGGCGGCGGGGTGGCCCTCGTTACTCCAGGCCATCGACGGGACCGGGACCCGCCCCGGCACCGGCTGCATCGACTGCAAGGCGCTGAGCGGCTGCCAGGCCCTCCCGCACAGCCCGGAACTGCTGAGCATTACGCCGCCGAAGCGCCGACGCCCCCGCCGCAGCGTCTCGGTCACTGATCTGCGCGCCTATCGGGACTGCCCGGCGAAATACCACGCGACCCGGCAGCTCAAGCTGCGCTCCTCGACGCCCGAGAGCCCAGAAGTCCGGCGCGGCCGTGTGGTCGACGACATTCTGAACCAGCGGCACGCCAGCACGCCCTACCGAAGCTGCGAGACCCTTCCCGGCCCGGCGGACCCGGACTCCTGGGGAGCCGGCGGTCTGCACCTGAGCGGTCAAGAAGCACTCGACGGTGCCGCCATGCTTGAACAGCACGCCTTCTACTGCCCCTTGGACGGCCTCGCCGCCGAAGAAGAGGTGCGGGTGCAGCACCAGGCGGTCTGCTACGACCCCGGACTCGACCTCGTGCTGATAGCCACCCCCGACCTGCTCCACACCCGCCGCGGGGGCTGGATCTGGCGGGAGACCAAGACCGCGAGCAGATACCTCTATGAGGGCGAGCCGCTGCTGAAGCGCTACCCCCAGCTGGCGCTCGGCGTCCTGATGCTGGCCACCGGCGTCTTGGGCGGAGACACGGCGCGCTCCCGGGTGGAGCTCGAGCTGCTGCACACAGACGACGTGACCTTCGAGGAACTGGACCCCTCACACCCGGGGACCGTCGACGAAGCGCGAGAAGTGATCACGCAACTCGCCCAGCCGTGGGCCTGGGACCAGGACTACCCGACCGCTCCAGGCCGGCATTGCGACGGCTGCGAAGCCCTCGAATGGTGCCGCGCGGGCATCGAACACCTCGCTCCGACAAGGCAGGATTCCTGATGGCCACCGCCTTCGACGCCCACGCCGCCCAGCACGGTGACTGGCTCGACTTCCCCGACGTACGCCTCGTCCGTACGCTGGCCGGCGCCGTCATCCAGCTCGCCGACCTTGGCCCGCTCTCCTCCTTCAAACTGCCCTACCCGGCGGAAGCCCAGCGAGCCCTCGACCGGACCGTCCTTGCCTGCCTCCTCAGGGGCGTCGAGGAGATCCCGAAAAGCCTGCCGGAACTGCTCTTTTGGTGCCACAGCCGCCCCCTGGAGGACTGGCCCCTGGACCTGCCGCCGGACTCTTTAGGACCGGACGACTACCTGGTGGACCCCGAGGCACGGGTTCCCACCCAGCTCTGCCACGAGTGGTGGATCCGCGGCAAGGATGCCGGCGCCGCACACTTCGACCGGGAGGTCATTCACACGGCCATGCGCCTGTGCCGCAAAGCATCATCACCCGAGTCCTACGTCGCCTTCCGCAGGCTCCTGGTCGAACGACCAGTACTCACCGGAGTGGAACGGTTCGAGACCGAGACCGACCTCTCCCTCGCCCCCGTACAAGAACTGCTGGACCAGTGCTACGCCCCGGTCCCGGCCTCCTACGAATTCCAGGGCGGCTACGTCACCTGCGGCCGCTGCCTGACCTTGCTCACGCCGCTCGCCGACGGCGCGTGGTGGTGCGAGAGAGACCGGTGCCGACGCCGGGGCGCACCACCGCACGGACGGACCCTGACCGGAGCCGACGTGACCGGACTGCTGCAACTTGTAAGGCCACTACGGCAGTTCGTCACCGGACCGGGACGCGCCGAGGTCGAACTGGAAGCCCGACTGCGCACGCTAGGGCTAGAGGTCCAGCTCTGGCCCGGCTTCGACGCCTACGACTTGCGGGTGACCTTCCCCGACGGGCACATCTGGGCCATCGACGTCAAGGACTGGAAGCATCCCGGACTGCTTGGCCGGTCCGCGAAACCCGTTCGCCCAGAGCCGCCCTACGACGAAGCGTGCTGGGTGGTCCCCCGCGAACAGACCGAAGCCCACCGCGACTACCTCGGCACGTACCACCGCAACCGACCCGCCTCCGCCGAGGGTCTGCCCCTGCGCACCGACGACCGGCTCGTCGCCCTCGCGACCGCCCGCCTCCGCGGGGCCGACGGCCCCCACCTGACGGACCCCGCCCCGACGAACGGATCCCCGAGTGCGTAACAGCAGCGAGTGGTACCAGAAACTGGCCAAAGCCCTGGAGCCCGTCTGGCCCCAAGAACACCAGGACGTAAACCCCTCGCTGCTCTGCCAGGTGGAACTCGGCCTCTACCTGATGGAGAGTCTCGACCCGTCCGGCGACGCCCATGGCGTCTACACCCTCCTAGGCGGTTACCCCTTTGCCGCAGCCGCGGGCATCGCCACCACACCGGCACAGAGCGCCCGGCTGGATGTGGCGCGCCACCTGCTGTGGAAGCTGCGCCGCCGCCGCATGTGGCACCAGTGCCTGGAGACGTACGTCCAGCTACCCGAACGGCTCCGCGGCTACCGGCTGCCCGAAGGAGGAGGACCAGCGCGGCGCGTCGAACCCACCATCGCCGCAGACCGCTTCGACAGGTTCGAGCACGCGCTGTCCCGGCTTCCGCACTTCGACCAACGGCACCTGCCGCCTGCCCCGGCGGGCCAGGCCCGGTTCACCGAGCGGCACCGGCCCGCCTCCGTGACCATCCCCGAACAGCTGTGTTTCCCGTCGGCGACCGGCCATGACCTGAGCCAGGTCCCGCACACCGCAGGCCGTCCCCTGAACATTCCGCTGGCCGAACTCGCCGAGACCGCCCGCTGGATGGAGGAGACCGAGACGGCCCGCGGCCTCACCTGTGGCCATTGGGTGCGACGGCTGGCGGACCTGCAACTCGACGCCCTGTCCGCCGACGGACTGCGCTTTGAGAAGACCTCGGTTCTCCGCATGGACCGCCTGCTCCATCTGGTCGGCATGGTGGGCGCGGGCAAGAGCACCCTGATGCACCTCATCGCCGTCTGGGGCGCACGTAAAGGGCTGCGCACCACTCTGGTCGTCGGTGACGTCGCCGAACAGCTCACCGTGGTCAGCCAGTTCCGCGACCTGGACCTGCAGGCCGCTCCCGTCATCGGCGGTACCACCCGAGAGCAGCACGCATCCCGGTTGCACCGCCGCCTTGCCGCGCGCGGCCACGCCTCCCTTCTCCAGCATGATGATCCAGCCTTCGACGATCTGAGCTCGGTGTGTGTCCTCGACGCGCAGCGCGGACTGGAAGCAGCCGAACCCCTGCGCTACGTCGACGCCCCCTGCACGGAACTGCACCCGGTCAAGAAGCCCGGGCCCACCACTGTCGGGGAGATCCCGATGCCCGTGTACCGGCACGACCTGTCCGAGACGCCCGCAGCGGACAGCGAGATGGCGCGGTCCGACCACGGCTGTCCGGTGTGGAGCGTCTGCCCCCGCCATGCCCCCGACCGGGAGCTGGTCGATGCCCTGATCTGGGTGGCCAACCCGGCCAGCCTGCTGCAGAGCGCCGTCCCCAACCACCTCAACGCCGAACGCCTCAGGCACCTTGAACTGGCCTGCCTGCGCAGCGACATCATCATCGTCGACGAGGCAGACCGCGTACAGATGCAGCTCGACACCGCCTTCGCCCCGTCCGCCACGCTGATCGTGCGCGGCCCTGATTCCTGGCTCGACCGCCTCGGTATCCACAAGATCGATGAACTGGCTCGGCAAGGCCGGCTGCCCCTCTCGGCCCGCGATGTCGAACGCTGGTCAGCCTCTCTGGACCTGGTCCACATCGCCGCCAACCGTCTCTACCGCCGGCTGATCACCGACCATGATCTTCGCCGCTGGGCGGACATCGAATACTTCAGCGCCTGGACGCTCCAGGAGAAACTCGTCAACGAGTGGTACCCCCGTTCGCGCACCACCGGTCTCCTCCCCGACGAGACCTCCTCCGACGCCGAGGTGTACGACTCCAAGGACACGGCCGACGGTGACACACCCCTGCCACGGACCCCGGACACCGAGCCCTGGGACATCCGGCGCAGCGAAGTCACCAAGGCGTTCGATGCCTTCCGCGACGACCCGCTCGGCGATCGCGGCCCGCACAACGACCTCACCGACGCCCTGATCCGCAGTGCCGGAGCCCTCCTGCACCACCTCGACCAGACAGCGACCAGCCAACGTGTCCGCTCCGTGCTCGACACCCTGCTCACCGGGTCCCCACTGTTGGATGGTTCCCTGCGCCAGGAGCCACCCGGTCCGGGGAAACCCGCCCGGGACCCTGTGGACACCTGGGGGAGCGAGCCCTGGCTGGAACGAGAAGCCCGACGCCTTGAGTTCACCCTGGTATTGGCCGCCCTGCATCAGCGCCTCGAACGCGTCACCTTCCTGTGGCCGCAGGCCGAGGCGGCTCTCCACCTGGACACCGCCGACAACGAACTCTCCCGCAGACCGCCCCTCGACTACGCGCCGGTGGTGCCGGAAGCCCCGATGGGCAACGTCCTGGGATTCCAGTACCTGCCCGAAGACCCGGAGCGAGGCCCGGACGGCGACGAACACCGCAGCGGTACCCTGCGCTTCTTCCGCTGCGCCGGCGTCGGCCGCGAGCTCTTGCTCCACCTTCCCGCACTGGGAGCCGACCCCACAGCAGGCCGTCCCGGACCGCACGTCCTGCTCATGTCCGGCACCAGCTGGGCCGGGACATCGACCCGCGCACACGTCATGGCCCCAGTCACAGCGATCCTCAAACCCCACCAAGCCGCCGTCGACTCCATCCGGCAAACCCTGTTCACCACGCTGTTCCTCTACGACGGCGAAGGCACCCCGCTCACCCTCTCCGGAGCCCGACTCGACACCCGTGAACGGGTCCTGGCCCAGATGGTCACCCAGCTCGGCAAGTCGGCCCCGGGCAGCACCTCGCCCCTCGACCAAGAACTACGGCAGATCGAGGACGGAGAACGCCGACGCGCCCTCCTCCTGGTCGGCAGCTACCAGGACGCCAGGATCGCAGCCGACCTCCTGGAACACATGCCGCGCTGGCGCGGAAAGGTCCGCGTCCTCGCCTCCGACAAGGCAGAGCTCGACCACGCCGGCCCCGGAGACACCGCCACGGGAGACTTCACCGGCGCCTCCGCCGTACGCCGCGGCGACCTCGCCGCCTTCGCCAAGGACGAAGACGCCGAAGTCCTGGTCGCCCCCCTCATGGCAATCGAGCGCGGCCACAACATCCTCAACCAGAGCCACAAAGCCGCCTTCGGGACCGTCCTCTTCCTCGCCCGTCCCCACCCGCGCCCCGACGACCTCTCGCTCGCCGTCTTCGCCATCAACGACTGGGCCACCAGGTTCGTCCGCAACCAGCCGGATGCCGAGGCGGGAACCTTCAGCAAACTCGTGGCCGACGCAGCGGGCATGGACACCGCCGGGCTCGCCTTCCGCCTCGCGGCTCGCAAGGAGTGGCGCCGCCTGCTGTCCCGACGCTACATCTACTCCCAGCTCAACGACGCGGAGAAGACCTCCTTCGCCTGGGATCAACTCGTCACCATCTGGCAGGTCATCGGCCGACTGGTGCGCGGCGGAGTGCCCGCGCGGGTGGTATTCGTCGACGCAGCCTTCGCCCCCGCACTGGCCGAGGCCGGGGCCCCGCCCGCCGCAGCGACCCGCAGCGGATGCCGACGCAACGACCACGGCCTGCTCATCAAGCTCCGCGACGTCCTCGCGCCCTACTTCGACGACGAAACCACACCCGAATCGTTTGCCGACCCCGCCGACCCCGCCGACCCCGCCCTGGTCCGCACGCTCTACCACCCGCTCTACGACGCCCTGTGCGGACTGATCTCCCGAACTGACCGCTGAGCCACAGCAAGGAGACAGCAAAGACCATGGCCGCCAAGTACCGCGACACCAGCCGGGCCGCCTACCTCCTGAAGCCCAACGCCGGGTCCTGGACCGCCCGTTACCGGGCACTGCCCTTTGCGGAGCAGTGGCACGAAAGCGTTCTGGACCTCTGCAACCTAGGCCGTCCCCCCGAGGCCGAGCCCTACCGCGCCGCGCCCGTCGCCAGATTCAACGGAGTTCTGCAGAGCCTCGCCCCCGACCTGGTCGTCCGCGGCCGTCCCCGCGACCCGCAGCAGATGGCCGAGGACTTCTGGCTCTACACCCCCTCCGACGCCCCCCACCCGCTGCCCGGCGACACCCTGAACCGGCTGAGCGCCGCCTGGCTTCAAGACCTCCGCCCCGAACCCGCGCATCACCGGGCAGTCCAGGCCACCCACACGGCGCTGCGCTCCTGCCCACCGCAGTGGCAGGACGTCACCGTCGACCTCCTCGGCTGCCCCTCGACCGACGGCGGCACCGCGGCTCCACGCGACCGGCAATACCAACTCGCTACCGATGCCCTGGCTCGGCGCATCCTCGCCCTGGGACCCTACGAACACAGCGCCGGCAGCCTGCACTTCCGGGCTGTTCCGCGCGGCCCGCGCCAGCAGGGAGCCGAACTCCTCTCGCAACCTCTCTCGCACGTGGTCAAGGGGCGCGAGTGGTGGTTCTCCATCGTGATCAACATTTCGCTGCACACCGCCCCCTTCGACCCTCGACCCCGTCTCCACCTGCACACGGGAGTGCGCCGCTGGGCAACTCGCCTCGACGCGAGGAAGCAGCGACTGCGGCTGCCGTATGGCCGCGACACCTCCGTCTATCTGCTGCCTGGCATCCCCTGGCTCCCCGGAGCACCCACCAGCGAGCGGTACGCCGTGGCCAGGCTGACCTGGGACCGCGGCGCGGAGGGCTATGCCTGGAAGAACAACGGCCCCGCACAGATCCTCGGCAGGCTGGCGCTCAACCGGCCCTTTCCCGACCCCGCCACCCTGCTTGCCGCACCCGCGGAGTGGATCGGCGACGGGGACGGCACCCGCGCCGCCGTCGTCCACAGCACACACATGGGCGCTCACGGCATCGGTGCCGGCCTCATGTCACACCAGCGTTCACAGATCGTCGAATGGGCCGAACAGGCGTTGCCGGAGCAGCTACGCCGGGTTCCCTCCCTCAGCCGGGCAAGCGCCGGCAGCAGCGCCCCCGCCAACGCCCGGCCCAAGCCCAAGGCGGCGGAGAAGGAAGCGGAGGCGCAACGCGAAGCCCGCGCCCGCCGGACCGCACTCGCTGTGGCAGCCCGAATCAACCAGGGACAGGACCCCGCCGAGGCGATTGAGGGGACGGGAGTCGCGTGCCTGGTCGAAGCGCGACTGCTGTGGCAGACCCCTTCGTTCCGGGATACAGCCATTGAGGCCCTCGCCGACGTCCTCGGATTGGACGGCGACGCAAGCCGTCCAGAGCCTGCCACCGCCGAGGAAGCATGGGAGTGGGCCGCGCCCGGAAGCCCGGTCACTCTTGAATGGAAGGCTCCGGAACTCACCCTCCGGCTGCGTTGCCTGCGCACTACGGAGGGAATCACCGACACTCTGGGCATCGACCCCAAAGCGCGGCCGAAGGGCAAAGCCCTGGAGGCCGGTATCAACACCCGTCGGAAGGCTGCCGCAGCATTTCTGGCCGACGATGGAGCTGACCCGCGCCACCCCAGCTTCGCGCTCGTGGAGATCGACCGTCGTCAAGACTTCGCCCACCGTCTGGACGACCCCAAATACGCGCTCCGGCTGGGCTGCGCGGACGCAGGCGTCCTTACGCAATTCGTGCTCGTCCCCAAGAAGGCCAAGGGCTACAACAGCGAGAAAAACCTCTCCCACCGGGTCCATTCCGGATGGGAGGACGCCCTACGGCAGTACGGCGTCCGTGTCCTGCCCGAGCACACGCTCGGCGAAGCGATCCCCGAGGGCCTGCGCTATGTCGCCACGTACATGGTCAAGCGGCGCAAGGACGGCCCCACCCGACTGCCCCGCCACACCCCGGTGGCCGTCATGGTCACCCCGCTGGCACCGGGCAGCGGTCTGGCTGCCGTCACGGGCTGGGACGAGCGGACGGGACGCTGGATTCCCTACGCCCACTTCCTGCTCGGCTTGGTCAAGACGGCCGAAATCCCGGAGGTGAACGAACCCACAGAGACCGAGACCGCGACGGCTGGAGACAGTGAAGCCGCCGCCTTCGTACCGCAGCAGCGCTCGAAGTACCGCGTCTGGCAGCACAACATGGACGAACAGCGCAGGGCGACTGCCCGGTACCTCCAGAAAATGGTCCGCTCTCTCCGCGGTCGGCCCACCGCCCTGCTGACCCATTCGCAGAACAGCCGTCTGCACTGGCCCTGGCTCCAGGACGGCCGCACCGAACGCGACCTGATCAAGACCGGGCACGCGCAGCCGGTGGGACTCGACCCCGATCTCCGGTTGGTTCGCGTACGTACGGCAGCAGGGCGGGAGACCCCCCAATGGTGGGGCAACGCCTCTCCCGGCGAGGTCAACGGCCTGCCCCAGGGGCTGTGGGTGGAGGACGAAGACGCAACGTACTCCTCAGGCCGGGTCTTCTACAGCACCACACCCAAAGCGAGCACCTTCCGGGACTCCGCTGTCGAAGCCGACAAGATCGCGCCCCGGCCGCTGCGCCAGGGCCCCAACAAGGGGAAGCCCACCATCGATACACACATCCCGGCCTGGAACCCCGGGCTAGTGGAGATCGCAGTCCTGGGCTGCCACACGGATGCCGGCGACTCACCTGAAGCACTCGCACTAGCGGTGCATCAGCTTCGCCAAGCCCCCGACTACCTGGACGCACTCTCGCTCCCCCTGCCCCTGCACCTGGCAAGCCTCGCCCAGCACTACGTATTGCCGACGGTTGCCGAGGGAGAGGACGAGGCTGAAGAATCTTCCCTGGAGGAGCTGGCGACTGCCGAGGTGGCGGGTAACGTCAATGGGCAGCGCGTAGCGGCGGCGCTGGGCGTGATTGAGGATGGCACGGACACCGAGCCCGCAGACCTGGATCCGGAATACGCAGAGGACCCCGGCCTCGCGCAAGCCCCGGAGGACGAACAGCTCGCCTTGTTCCCCTGAGCAGTGAGGGAGCGCTGGCACCCCACCGGCTCTGCCGTTGTTCCGCAGGCGCATTCCATGAACGCGGTTCATGCTTCCCTGCGCCGGTGATGCACGGCCCGTCCCCTTCGAGGAGGCACCGTCGGTATCGGCGGGCTCGATCTCCGCTTGAGGGCCGGAAGCCGGGGACCGGGCGTCGGCAACCGCCGTGATACCGACGACTTCGTGGGCAGCGGATCGGGCGAGACACCGGTCTCGCCGAGGCGGCGGCCTCCGCGCGGCGCCGCTGCTCATCTCGTCGCGCCGCGTCCTGGAGCGCCGCCTCCGGGACGGGGCCGGTGTAGGTGATGTACACGGGGCTGTCGGCGGCATGAAGCTGGTAACGGGCGGGTGCCGGGTTCGGGTGGAGGGGATCGTTATGCGCGCGACCCCCAGAGGGACAGAGGGTCCGTGCCAGCGCACCCACAGTGCGGGGTGCCCGCTCTGTCGTTCGGTTTTGGGTTCCGGGCGTGGTCGGCTCCCGGATCCTCGACGCCAGGCGGTCAGTGACTGTTGCCCAGCGCGTCACGCAGATCGTCCGCGAACGATTGCCAGGATGCGAGCTGTTTAATGGGTCCTTCACGATCCAACATCTGAAGGAGCCGTGCCCGGTTTGCGGAGAAGCGAGCCTGGAGCTTCTGCAGACCGCGACCTCTTTCCTCGCTGGCCGTGGCGATCGCTTGTTTGAGCATGGCCTTGGGATCTGCCACTGACTCTGCTCGTGCCGGTTTCGGAAGGTTGAGCGCCACCTTGCCGTTCGGGTTGCCTGCGACTTCACGGATCGCTGACTGGTCGAGCAGCAGCCACGCCTCCAGCATCCGCACAGGGATCACGGGTACATGCGCCACGCCGGGGCTCACTGCGGCCACCGCTTCCGCGATTTCTGTGCGGCGACGGTCCGGGGGCTCGCGGTCGGAGTCGCGATGGATGACCACGAGGTCGTACACGTGCCCACTGTCGCTGAGCTGCTGTGCGGCTCGTAGCTTGTCCTCGACCGAATGACCGGGCTTGTTCGGCAGGCGGTCCAGCTCGGGAACCGTGACCAAGATCTCCCTGCCCATATCCGCTGCGATTGTCTCGATGTGAAACCGCAGGCCCGTGTCACTGGATCCCTCACAAAGATAGAGGGCACGCACGGTCATGAGCCGCTCTCCTCAAGGGTCAGTCGGTCCTCCGGCGAAGACGTGAGGTACGCCAGGATGTCGGCTTTGGTGCCGTAGCCCTTTTCGGCGCCGGCGGCGCGCCAGGTATCGGCCAGGGGGCGCAGCCGCAAGCCGCGCGCGACCTTGCCACTCACCCCCGGAACGGTGGTGGTATCGGCGATCAGCAGGTCCGCCGCGCCGACGAGCCGTACAACGCCTGGCGAGTGCGTGTTGATCAGAACTTGCCGGAAGGGGTTGTCCTCGTCCACTGGTAGTGACGGGTCCACCGCCAGATCGCGCACCAGGTCGACCATCGCGGAGAGATTGCCGGGGTGGATGCCGTTCTCTGGCTCTTCCATGCAGAGCAGGCCATGCGTCTGAGGGTCTTCCAGTAGGACGCACAAGGCGAGGAAGCGCAGGGTCCCTTCTGACAGGCTGCGGGCTGGCAACACCATGCCGTCGATCTCGTGGAGTTTGATCGTCAGGAGTTCACGTGTGTCGTCAGCATCGACGTGCAGCGTCCTGACGTGCAGTCCCGACAGATCCGACAGGCGCCCTGCGACCCGCGAGTAGACCCGTGCGGGGTCGTCCGGAGACTTCTCCCGGGCGACCCGGTCCAGGCTCCGCGGTAGGTGTAGGCCATCGGGCTGCATCTCGCTGGGATCTGAATAGCGGTCGGAGGTGCGCAGCGCGGAGGGTTCGAGGGCCAGCCGACGCCAAGACTGCATTTCCCGCCTGGCAGCCAGGATGGTCGGGTCGTCGTTCCGGTTGACCGTGGAGAGCATGGTCTGGGGTGCCCGGCTCGCTGGTGCAGGGCGGGGCTGGCCTCTGCGGCTGCCGTCGGCGTGAATGCTGATGACGGCGTCGCCTGTCTCGAGAGACGTGGAGATGTAGGGAGCGTTCGAGCGGCGAGTGCGGACCACCGCCTTGCGAAAGTCCGTGGCGCGGTGTGGGAAGCGCAGATGTGACGGAGCCTCACTGGGGCTGATCCGGCTGAGATCCTCGTACCGCAGGGTCAGCCTGCCGCCCCGCTCACCGCGCTGCGGCGGCTGGTAGCCGAGATGGAGCTCGTAGCGGAGGAATGTGGACGTCGGTTCGGCCAGTCGGCCGAAGTCGTCTTCTACCTCCCCCGGGACGATCATCTCCGCAGCGAATGTCATCAGGTGCTCGCCGTCCGCGTAACCGTTCCAGAACAGATCTCGTGCGTCGCCGTGCAGTGTGCCGTGGGTGCCGCGGACAGTCTGGGCCGCCTCGATCATGGAGAGGTCGGCGAGCAGGCTCAAGAACTGGACCGCGTCAAAGACGTTCGACTTTCCCGTACCGTTCTCTCCCGCGATGCAGGTGAAGGGGCCGAGCTCGACCCTGAGATCCAGAAGGTTCTTGAAGCCACTGACTTCGAGCCGTGTCAGCATGTGTCCCCTCGTTGGTTCGATCTCAGCGCGACCCCGGAATCGCGGTCCCCGGCTCTGTCAGGGCCGGTACGCACAGGAATGATAGAGCGTCAGGCGGTAACCGGCCGTGTGCATCTGGCGGTGACCGGCTACGGAACCGCGGCCTTGCCCGGAGAGCTGGCAGGATGTATTCGACGAGACAGTGGGTCGTGGACGTCAACGATGTACGGAGGAGAGGTCGCTGTGCCTCCGAGTGGCGGAGCTAATACGGGGACGTCCTCAGTGGACAGGGCCGCGCTTGTCGCTGGCATGCGGAAGCAGGTGCGGGCGCTGGAGGCGGACCTCCGCGAGCGCAGCGAAAACATCGACCGGTACCGCGCCGGCCTGCGGGCCATGTACGAACATGCGCGGGCATCCGGCAGCACCGCCGCTACGTATGGTGCCTGGCGCGACGAACACGTCACCCAGGCTGCGGTGGCGTGGGTACTGGGCACGGTGTTCGTGCGCTTCTGCGAAGACAACGCACTCATCGACCGGCCCTTCATCGCAGGGCCGGGCCAGCGATTGTCGGAGGCGGAGGAACGGCAGAGCGTCTATCTTGCGGACCATCCTTGGGCCAACGACCAGGATTGGCTGGCAGAGGCGTTCACGCACCTGTCGAAGTCCCACGCAGCGATGGCCCGCATTTTCGACAAGGCGCGCAATGCCTTGTGGGAGCTGCGGCCGTCGCCGCAGGGCGCTGCCGGCTTGATTGTTTTCTGGAGAGGCCGCGGTGCCGATGGATCCCTTCGATTTGACTTCACTGATCCGGAACTCGATACCCGTTTCCTCGGGGACCTGTACCAGGAAATTAGCGAGACCTCGCGACAGGTTTTCGCACTAGTTCAGACACCCGCCTTCATCGTGGAATTCATCCTGGACCTCACGGTGGATCCAGCCATCACGGAGTTCGGGCCCCAGGGGTTCCGCGGGATCGACCCGGCCTGTGGATCGGGAGCGTTTCTGCTGGGGCTCTTCGAGCGGCTTCTGAATGCCTGGCGAGCGGGGGCGCCCGGAGTTCCGGATCACGAGCTGATCCGCCGGACCATGGACTCCGTCCATGGCTGTGACATCAACCCGTTCGCCGTGAGTGTCACACGGTTCAGACTGCTCATGGCTGCCCTGCGGGCAAGCGGCGGCAGGGCGCTGAGCGAGCTGCCGGGGCATGTGATCAACGTGGCGGTGGGTGACGCCCTGCTGGACGGGCCTGGCGCGTCGAGGGGGGCGGCGCTGCTGCTCTTCGAGGAGCACAAGGGGGACAGTACCGGCACGATTGAGGACGTCGACGAATTCTCGGTGACATGTGACCTCTTGCATCGAAATTCCTACCACGCCGTTATTTCAGAGCCCCCCTTCACCTCGGTGCGCGACAAGGCGAGAAATGCGTCATACCGAGACGCCTATGACGTGGCCTCCGGCATGTTCCCGCTCTCGGTGCTCTTCACGCAGCGTATGTTCCAGTTGGCTCTGAGGGAGACCAGTGACACTCCCGGCGGCTATGTCGGTCAGTACACGACCAGTTCGTTCACGAGGAGCGCGTTCGGGGAGAAGCTGATCGACGAGTTCTTGCCGAATGTGGCGCTGACGCATGTCATCGACACCTCCGGCGTCTACGTGCCTGGCCATGGGACCCCGACCCTGATCCTGGTCGGCCGGAACGCCCCGCCCCTGGGCGACACCCGTGTGCGGTCGGTCCTAGGCGTGCATGGTGAGCCGATGTTGCCTGCGGATCCAGCCGAGGGGATCGTGTGGACGTCGATCCTCGACCAGATGCACCGACCCGGCAGCAGCTCGGAATGGGTGACTGTCGAGGACGCACCCTTGCAGCGTTTCTTCCGCTTCCCGTGGGCGATGAGTGGTGGCGGGAGCGCAGACCTCATGGACCTCCTCTCAGGCGCCCCCCGACGACTGGCCGATGTCCTCGCCGGCCGGGTTCGCATTGTCGCGGACCTGGGACGGCCGGACGTCTTCTCCCTTGGGCGACCTTGGTTCTTTCGACACCTGGACTCGGCCGGGTTGGCCCAAGGCATGGTCACTGCCGAGACGGTACGGGACTGGCGCGCTGAAGTGTCGACGGACGTTCTGGCCCCCTATGAGGAAGACGGCACGCCCCTGCCCCTGGATGTCAGCACTGCGTGGGGGCGGCACCTCTGGACGATGCGCCAGGTCCTTCGGGCAGCTCCTTGGGCACGTGAGTCATCGAGGGCCGGTGCCGGACCCTGGTGGGCATGGAGATACCGGTCTCACGATGCCCGCCAGGGGCCGACGATCACATCCGCCTCTGTGGCTACGCACAATCACTTCGCCTTGGAGCACGGCGGACGGGTGTTTAGCAGGACCGCGCCCGTACTCCGACTGGCGCCTCCCGCGGCGCAGGACGAGTACATCGCGCTGCTGGGAGTGCTCAATTCGTCGACAGTCTGCTTCTGGCTCAAGCAGACCGGGTCCGCTATCGGGGGCGACGGACCGGGTGTCGCCCCACCCGGTGAGCAATGGGCCCGGGCCTACCGCTTCGCCACGGCGTCCCTTCCTCGACTGCCGTTGCCTACCGGCGCTCCATCCGATCGCGCGCGAGGACTGTATGCCTTGGCCCAGGTGCTGGATGTCCACGCGCCGAGCACCGTCTGCGCAGAGGAACAACCGCCTACCCGAAGCGCCTTGGACGAGGCCAGATCGGCCCGTGAGACGGCCCAGCGCCAGATGATCGCCCTTCAGGAGGAACTGGACTGGGAGGTCTACGGCTCCTACGGGGTGCTGTCCGCCGATGAGCAGCGGCGCCTGACCCTCCCCACTGATGTTGCACCGCCTCCGCTGCGGCTGGGGGAGCGGGCCTTCGAAATCGTGCTGGCACGCAGAATCGTCGCCGACGAGGCTTCGGACTCGTGGTTTGTGCGGCATGGTGTAACACCCATCACCGAGATCCCTCAGTACTGGCCCACTGGCTACAGGGAAGTCGTCCAGGCCAGAATCGACGCCATCGAGGCTCACCGGCAGATCGCCGCCGTCGAGCGCCCGGAGTACAAGCGACGATGGGTGCCGGAGTCATGGGAGAAGCAGGAGGAACAAGCCCTCCGCGGCTGGCTGCTCGACCGTTGTGAGGACGAGCAACTGTGGTTCGAGCGAAAGAACGGGGCCAAGCACCCGCGTCCACGGACGATCGACGAACTGGCGCAGCGTCTCGACGCCGATGCTGCAGTACGTTCCGTGGCTACGCTTTATGCGACTGACCATCTTGGGAAACGGGATGCAAGACTTCGTGAGGTACTGGCGGCGATCCTGGCCGAGGAGCACGTGCCCTATGCATCGGCTCTGAGGTACAAGGAATCAGGGCTGCGCAAACGTGCCGAGTGGGAGCAGGTGTGGCAACTCCAACGCAGCGAGGACAGGACGGGGGAGTCACTGGGCATCCCCGTCCCACCAAAGTTCAGGGCCTCTGACTTCCGCCATGCCCACTACTGGCTGCTCCGCGGTAGCCTGGATATCCCCCGCGAACGCTTCATCTCCTATCCCAGTGCCGTTGGCGAGCAGGGCAGCCTACTGCTCGGCTGGTCCGGCTGGAGCGATTCGGACCGTGTTCTTGTGCTTCTCGATCTGGTCGGCACGCTTCAGCAGCAGGGTCGCCCGAGTCTCCACGAGGTTGCTCCCCTGCTTGCCAGCATGCGGGAACTGATCCCATGGGTTCGCCAATGGGCGACATCGACAGCGTCCGGTTCGGATGCCGATCAGGGTGAGCAATACCAACGCGAGCTCGACGATCTATGCGCGGCGTATGGGCTCAGCACTCGCGACTTGACCTCTTGGAGGCCGCCGAAAGCTGTTTCAAAGGGTGAATGAGCCGCTCATTCTGGCACTGCCCTGACATGTAGGCGGCGTGGTGATGGGAAGTGGAGTTCGGGATCGGCGACGTCATGGCGTTTGCCCCATCGGGGCGTGCGTGGTGAAGCGCTTAAGCCGTGCGCAGAGGCCCGTCATGCTACTGCGGAACGGGACACATGAGCATGCCTGCTTGCACCGACCCGTGGCTATATCAACGCTGGCTAGTGGATTGGACAAGCATGCCGCGTACGTTTCAGCAGACCTGGAAATGTGCGCTGCGGCGGCGCCGGTCGCCGAGACTGATCTACGGCGGTCGAGTCGTATATGGACGTGATGTTGGGAGTCCGGTTCCTGGTAAGCGACTACGGCGCGGGGCCGGCCCATGGGGGCTGGATCGACTCGCTCGGGCTGGACGAGAACTGCTCGCCGGTCATCGTTGAGTACAAGCGCGGTGTCGCGATGTCGGCGTCGTGAACCAGATCCTGCTTTCCTGTCGTGGCTGACGGACTGCCGTGACGAGTTCGAGCCCTTGGTCCGCGGTCGACTAGGGGAAACGGCTGTGTTTGAGATCCTTTGGAGCGGCCCGCGTCTGATCTGTATTGCTGGCGACTTCACGCTGCTGTTCGTGACATTCGTGTGATCGCTGTGACTGATGTGGACCCCCGCCGGCTTGTTTTCGCGGGGGTCTCTCGTGCGTCGGCCGGGGCCGGGGAGCGAGCGCGCTCCGCGGCTTGGCCCGGATCTGGCGAGGTCGCTTTGCGCCGCTTCCTATGGTCGGGCGTTACCTATGACCGCCTGCTCGACTTCCTGACAGGGGGCTCGTGCCCCTTCCGGTGTTCAGGCGTGTCGTCTGCCGCATCGGGCCTGCTCCCGGTCCGGTCATCGGTAGGCCAGCCCCGGACGCCCAGGCGCTCCAACGGCTGAGGTCCGCGCCTCGCACCGGCGGTGGCTGGTGCGGCGACCGGACGCACCCGCACGTGAAGTCTTGGTTTGGGCGAGGGGCATTCAGAAGTCGGTGCCCAGTACAGCGAGGGGGCGCCGGTCGAGCTGAGCGATGCGGACCTTCTCACGCAGCTAGTGGGCGGCATCACCTTCCTGTTCGAGCAGGAGGACGAGTTCTCGTAGTTCACCGAGAATGATCACTCGCTGGTTCAGGGCCCGCTCGCTTTCCTTGATCGCCGGCCCGGTGAACCCGGAGGCCGATATGAACAGCGCGCGGACTTCCGAACGTCCGTAGACCCGAACGAGATGGCGGCTCATCGCGTTGATCTCGACAGGCTTACCCCGCCACTTGATCTCCACGAGATACTGGGATCCGTCCATTTCCAGCGCGCCGTCGATCTGCTCGGCCACCTGGCCATCCTCGTTGCGCAGGATAAAGGATTCCCTGATTAGGATCCCTTCGGTCTTGAAGACATCGTTCAGTACGCCTTCGAGGGCGGTGCCCCGCTTCCTTGGGTCCAGTTCGTTGAAGAGGTCAGCGAGTCGGCCTCGAAGCGCTGCGAATTCCGCATGCCGCCGAGCCAAGCGCTCCGTCTCGGCGGTGCGTGCCGCAAGCCGTGCTGCCCGTTCGTCGTCACGTGCCTGGTTCATCCGGGTGAACGAGTCCTTGACGTTCACCAGACTTCGTACGTTCGCCTGTAGTCCCTGAGCCGGTAGTCGATCGTCCGGCCACAGCGTGGAGAAGTCTTCGAACTCGATTGCCCGCTTGAGTAGCTCTCGTCGGACTTGCAGGCCGGCGTCGCCCTGCTCGTTGATCTGGCTGAGCACGGCACGAACAATCTTGTACTTGCTGATTGTTGTCCTGTCCGCAGCGAGCTGTTGCCGGTGTACGGCGAGCAGTTCCTCACTGACGCCCGCTCCGCGCAAGAATTCGAGGACTCCGTCCTTGCTTCGGCTCAGCCGTGGCACCAGCTCGATCAGCAGCTCCAACAGCTCGGGAGGCCAGTGGTAGGCGTCATCGTGGGCCATTCGACATTCGCACCTTCCATGTCGAAGCCGTGTCGCGGGCCTCTTCGGCCTGCGATGGATCTGAACAGCACATCCTTCAAACCTGATTGTGCAGCGCGCGGAGCAACTCGGCCCCGGTTTCACGTGATAGAAGACGCTCAGCTCGCGCATGGTCGGGTCCTCGCTCCGGAGAGGCGAGGGCGGCCGTCAGTGGGTACGGCCATGCATCCTGTCCTGTGCGGAGGACGTCGGCGGTGATCCCCGTCAGCGCCTTGCCTGTGAACGCCGGGCGTACCGGTTCGTCCTGAGCGTGGATGATGCCGAGCCTGCGTGGGCGGAGGCTGGTGGCAGCGAGCCTTGGCAGCCGTGCCGTTTTCAGGCGCCGACAGCGCAATCTTCAACGGCGGCCTCCGACCCAGGCCCGTGGACTACTGGATCACGCTTGGGGGAATGCCCCGAATGTCAAGCGGCTCGGTGTGGTCCTACAGCGCGGGGAGGCCGAAGTGCCGAACAGATACGTGAAACTCGTGGGCTTCGATCGCGAGCTGGACCTCACCGAGCCGGATCTTGGAGTGACGGGCGGGGCCGTGCTCCTGGAACGCTTGTTGGCGGACCGCCGATTGCCCGTAGCCGTGCGCGGGCTCACGTGTGCGGAGATCTGCGAAAGGCTGGGCTACACGGAGCCGATGTACCTGTACCGGCGGATGGGCCGGGTGGTCGCCTCACATACCCGCAGCGACGCACAGGACCGGCACCGTGGTGGTGGGGAGTCGGATGAGCACAAGGCGTACAAGGAGCGGGCGGTCCGCGCGGCGGAGGAAGGCGGCCACCAGGCGACGGCGGAGCGGGCGAGCAAGGACCGGAAGGTTCGCAGCGACGTTCTGATACGGGGGGCGAACGGTGTCCTGCTGGGCTTCGAGTCGCAGCTGTCACCGGTCAACCCCCGGGAGATCGCAGCGCGGGACGCGGCTGCCCGACGGGTGGGGCTGGTGGATGCGTGGCAGACGGACAGCCGGGCACTGGCGGAGGCACTGGTGGTGCCGTGGCTGCGCACGGACAAGCTGCCCTTCGAGCTGATTATGCGGCGTGACAGCCCGCTCCCGTTTCGCGGTGGTGTCCGCCGGATCGATCTGGTGCGCTGTGATGAGCGGTTCCCGGGGCCGTGCCCGCGGAAGGGGACCGGGAAGTGCGGGAAGTGGCATCCGACGACGCGGCCGACGGAGGTGCCCTTTGACCCGTTCATCCGGGACGCGGCGTCCGGGCTGTACGTGCGGGCGGCGGTGAAGGTGAAGCGGACGGCCTACGAGTTCTGGACCCCGGCGGCCGACTACGCCGCCTACCGCGATGCGAGCAGGGGGGAACCTCCGCCTGCTGTAACGCACCCCTGGCAGGCGAAGAGCGTGATGGGCGAGGGCGATCCGACCTGCCGGGTGCGCATGCCGGCAGTGGACGAGGCAAGTGTTGTCCCGCTGGCGGACATTCCTGTGGCGCGTGCACCTCGGTCCATGGTGACCGACACGGCCACCGCTGGACCAGCGTCGCTGTACCGGGGGGAGTGCGGGGCAGGGGTGACGAAGTGCGGGGCGCCTGCACGGTTCTACGCGTGCGGATGGCGGTGCGACAGCCACCGGCCGGGCGCCGTTGGCGGTGCACCCTGAGCACGCGCCGCCGCAAGTGAGGCCGCTCGCTGCCAGCAACCGATGGCCTGATCCCGGGACCACGGCCACACACTCAGTCCCGACGGCTTGACTGGTCACCTGCTCCCCGATGCTTTCAGCCGCATGCTTCGGGGCCGCATTGTGTGGTCAGCTCGTTCGGATCCCGGCGCAGCTGGCGTGCGAATGGGTGATGATGACGCCGTGAGTCTGGAGCTGAGCAACTACGAGCTGACGTGGCCCGCGTTCCTGTTCGTGTCCGAGGGCGAGCGCATCCTCAAGTCGGCAGGATCCTCCTGGGAAGACCGCGCCGAGTGGCTCATGACCGAGGCCCTGTCCGGGGCGGCGGCCGTTGCGGACTTCAGGGAGAGGGCGAACCACCACGACGTCGATCCCTGGGCCAGCACGGCCTCCGGGCGAGGCCGGTCCGTGGTGGTGACGAAGCACGAATGGTTCTCCGAACTCATCAGCCGGGCTTCTGAGATCCGACCCGCGGCTGTGCCCAGGCCGTACTGGCCGCAGAGGCAGGGCCGGGGCTCGCCCCTCGACGGAAGCACCGTGCAAGACGCCCGCCGTGACTTCGCCAGGGTGGTCGGCGACTTCGCGGACAACGGCTACCTGGTCGAGCACTTCGGCGAGGAGTGCGTCGATGCCCCGGACGTGCTGCCCGACGCTTCTGTGCTGATCGAACGACGTCTGGGGATTCCCGGCCTGTGGCCCCTGGCCCCGGAGACCTGGGACGAGGACACCTTCTACGGCCTCATCGAGGTCTTCCACGACCTTGTCAGCCGTCCGCGGATGCGGCGTTACCATGACTTCTGCAACTATGGCTGGCACCACTCGGAGTTCCACAACGGGCCGGCCCGCATCCTGTACCGCGCGAAGGTCAACGAATTGCTTCGCGCTGCCGGCACCGAGTACGAGCTGGCCGCGGAAGGCGAGGACCTCGGCCGCCTGGTCGCTGTCACTGACGACCCCGCAGCCAGCTGATGCACCACGCTCTCAACGACAGCCCACCCGACATCACTGCCGGCGTCCGCCACGCCATCGCGCTCTACCGGAGCCGCGACGCTTCACCCGAGAGCAAGCGGTCGGCCATTTTCAACCTTGGCCGCATTCTTGAGGAGCGCCGCACCCTGATCAAGGACCAGCTCGGTAAGGACGAAGGTGCCCTCTTCGAGATCGCCAACCGATTTGACTTGCGCCCCCGCCGAGCCGACCAGCGGGGCGAGTACGACGAGGCGTTCCTCGACTGGATCTTCTGGTGGTACCTGAGCACCGTGGAGCTGACCAACCGGCTGATCACGTCACGCAACGCCTCCTGACGCTCGCAGCTCGGCTGCCGAACCCGGCGTCGGAGTCCATGAGGACACGGCCAGGCTCCTGGGCCGCCTCGCACAGACTGCACATGGGTCTCCGGATGGTGCGCCGCGTCCCGTCTCGACCGAGATCCTGGGGCGTGTGGCTAGCGAATCCAGCCTCCAACCAGTGCCACACCGAGGCCGTGAGCGTGACCCAGCGGTGTCGGTCCCTCGCTTCTGGGCACTTCGGACAGGTCCACATGCGGGCACACCACCAGCGCGCCCGCGCCGGACCCGACCCACAATGACCGTGGTGCTGTGCCCGGCGCCGCGGGTGAAACGCACAGCCCATCGGGGGGAATCCTCCGCTGGCAGTACTACGAGCACCGGATCAAGGAGGACAAGAACCGGCGCGAATTCATCCGGTGCCTCAAACGCAACGCGGCCCGGGAAGTCTTCCACTTTCTCGGACACCCACAGCCACAACCCTGCAGCCAGCGCAGTTGCGCCGTCGAATTTCGGCCAAGTTGCGATGAACATCCCCGGACGTAGCCGGACGTCCACGGACTGACGCGAACACAGTGAGACCTACTGAGACACACGGGGACTGGCCAGGTTCAATCCACGCCAGGTTACCTGCCTCGTTCTGCGGGCCACACTGCATCCATGACGAGCTTTCAGCAGCGGAAAGCAATAGGTGACGCTCATGAACGGTACGTCGCCGAACAGCTAATCGAGCGAGGGTGGAAGGTCGACTTCTGGGGCCAGGGGCAGCTAAGCCGGGCGCTTCAAGGCGCCCTCCAGCAGACCGAGAGTTCCATTCGCTGGTTCCCGGATCTCATTGCGGCGAAGGCCAAGGACCTTGTATTGATCGACTGCAAGGGCAGCATGACTAGCAGGCAAACGGGGCGGCACGCTGTTGAACGCGCCGCGGTGCTGGCGCATTTGCACCTCGTTGCCTGGACACACCTCCCGGTCTACTACGTGTTCGACGACCTCGATGCGTGGGCGCCGCACGACGTCCTCATAGCAGGACAGGAAGGGCCGCACAGCATTGCGGGATCGGGCGCCGCATACCTTCTGATCTCGGCCCGGGGAGCCCGTCGCTTCGACGACCTGTTTGGCACGCCCGGCGTCGCTCAGTGGGGTATTGCCTCGTAGCCTTGCTGGTTGCTCGACCGCCCTCATGCCGAAGCGGATGGCGCCCCGGATTTGACGCTCCGACCTCGTGCGCACGCCGTTGGCGCACCAGAACATCGTCGGGGTCTCGCGGACTCATCGGCCTCGTACCGCGAACCCCCCTCGGACCTCCTGTACCTGGAGAGCGTCAAGCGGAAAGTCGAACAGGTGGGGCACCGCGTCCGCCATGAGGGGCCGCAACTCGGCGAACCCGGTCAGGAACGTGGCAGGGCTGGGGGGCATTTGCCAGCGCGGTGGCCCGTGTGTGCAGCACACTGCCGACATGGGGAGATGGTCGCGGTGGGAGGAACTCGCCTGGGACCCGCAGGTGTTCGAGGACGGGGTGGCGACGCTTCTTGGGATGGTGCATCCCGGTCTCCGTCATGTGGACGGGGCGGGCGGGGACCGTGGGGTGGACGCAGCGCTAATGCTGCCGGATGGCCGACAGCACGTCTTTCAGATCAAGAGCTTCACCCGGCGCTTGAATCCTGGCCAACGCCGTCAAATACGCGACTCGTTGGATCGGGCGGCGCAGGATGACCCGGCAGGTTGGACTCTTGTCATCCCATACGACTTCACGCCGCTTGAGTGGGACTGGTTCAACAAGCTCTGCGGCGACTATCCGTTCTCGCTGGGCGTGCATGGGCTTCGCTGGCTGGAAGCCAGATCCCTCGAACATCCCTCCATCGAGGGCCTGTTCCGCACCCCGCACCCGCTGCTGGATGTTCATGGTTTGCCCTGCGTGTCAGACATCACGCCGATGGAGGCCGGAGTGGCTTTCGGTGTAGGCGGCACGCTGACCGCCTACGTGGCGCGAGACATAGACAGTGCGCTGCGAGCACGCGTGCGTCTGGCGGGGGAGTCAGGTGGAGCGGTTCTCCTGGTGGGTGATTCTGCTGCGGGCAAGACCCGCGCGCTGTATGAAGCCATGCGAGCCGAGTTGCCCGGTCACCGCTTTGTGCAGCCGCACGCCAACGAAGTGTCCCAGCTGGTCGTGGACATCGCTGTGGCGGCCCAGCCTTGCGTGCTGCTGCTGGATGATTTGCACCGCTACCTCGAAGACGAGTGTCTTGGCGCGCGCGAGATCGGCCCACTACTCCGTTCAAAGGCCGTGCTTCTCGCGACCCTTGATGCGACAGCTTATGAGCAGTGGAGTGGCTCCGCTGTGCTGAAACAGATGGAGCCGCTCGTACTTGAACGGCGCTGGAGTACGGCGGAGCGCGACAGGGCGCGCTCCTCTCAGGACCCTCGTGTGGTGCGGGCAGAACAGACCGGCCCTGCGATCGGGGTCGCCGAGAGCCTTGCCGCAGCTCCTCGGCTCTGGCGCGAACTCCGGCTGGCCGACCGCGCGGGTGGCAGTCCACGCGGTGCGGCTTTGACGTGGGCTGCCATCGATCTGGCCAGAGCTGGCCTTAAGGGACCTCTGTCTACCGGCCTCTTGCTCGACACCCATCTGCTGCACCTCGCTGACAGCGGTGGCGCCCTGCTCCGCCCGGAATCGCAGGGAGATGCGTTGGCCTGGGCCGGGAGAGTGCGGTGCGGAGTCAGCAGCATGTTGCTCCCAGCGGGGGCAGACACATGGCAGGTGCACCCTCAGCTGATAACTGAGGCCCAGCGGGCAGACGTTCCGGTTCACACGCTCGTCTGGTTCCAGGCCATGGATGGAGCTGACGACCTCGACGACATGTTCGCGGTGGCGCTCAACGCCAACTGCAGCGCTCCGTCGATCGCTGTGCTCCTCTGGCAGGCGATGGCCAACGCAGGCATCCGCCGTGCCGCGAACAACCTCGGCGTCATCCTGGCCGACATGGGCCGGCATGAGGAAGCCGAGCGCGTATACAGGACGCAGGCAGACATGGAGGACGCCAGCGTCCTGCTGAATCTGGGAAACCTGCTCTGGAAGACCGACCGCCACGAAGAAGCGATTCAGGCGCTACAGGGAGCTGGAGCACGAGGAAGCGCCGTGGCGTGGAACAACCTCGGACTGCTCCTGCGGGAACGGGGCGAGCTTGCCCACGCCGAGACCTGCCTGCGCAGCGCTGCACTGGCGGGCGCCGCCGACGCCGAATTCAACCTTGGTGTACTCCTCGGAGATGCGGGCAGGGCGGAGGAGGCCATGGCCGCGTATGAGCGCGCGAACGCGGCAGGTGACCCGGACGGCCTGCTCAACTGGGGCATTCTCTTAGCGGAGGAAGGCCGCTGGCGGGAGGCGGAACCTCTGTTCCGTCATCGTGCGGAGGCGGGAGACAGAGAAGGGGTCTTCTGCCTGGCCAACCTCCTCAAGGCGACCCGCCGGCTGGAGGAGGCGGTGGCCTGGTACGAGCGCGCGATCGGCACGGGGGACACACGCGCCCAGTACAACCTGGCGAACCTCTACCGGGATACTGACCGCCTGGACCTTGCTGAGCCCCTCTACCGCGCAGCGGCCGAGGCCGGGATCAGCGCCGCCCTGCTGAACTGGGGCCTTGCTCTTCAAAGCCAGCAACGTCTCGGCGAGGCAGAGCTGTTATTCAGACAGGCTGCAACACAAGGGCATCGCAATGCTCTTCTGCACCTTGGCGATGTGCTGCGGGAAGCCGGTCGGCCCGATGAGGCAGCGGCGCAGTGGCGACTGGCCGCCGACGCAGGAGACGCCACAGCTGCTATCGCTCTCGTCACGGTCCTTACCAGCGATGCTGACCGGCCTTACCTTCGTTCAGTACTCCAACGGGCTGCGGACGCAGGAGATCACGACGCGGGCGTAGTACTCGCAGTGCTGAACACCGCCTTGGTGTAAACCAGGTGACGACCCTGATCCTGAGCAGTTGGCCTTCTTAGCTCCGGTGCAGGGGCTTATCTCGTTGCTCAAGGTGAGTGCTCGTTGGTCGGCTCTGGCCCGATCCGCCTGCGCACACTGATGATCAGGTCGGCGAGGATATCTCTGCGGGCCTCGCGATGTCCGGCGCAGAACGGCCTCCTGGAGCGCTGTCGCCGCTGCCAGCGTGCGGCCCAGGAGGTTCCGGCGCGAAATCTGCGGTCTGCTCACTGGATGATCCCTCGTTCCTCGGCTGCACGGTGGGTTCGTGTACGGGCACTGCGGCGGGACGCGGGGCTGCCCCTGTGCGCCGCCCAGATCGCGTTCCTCGACTTGGGAGCTCATGCTCCGCCTTCTCGAAGATCGCGTACAGCGGCATGCGCTTTGGGCGTCGGCCTCCGCCTCGGTGCCTCAGCCCTGATAGCGGCGCAGCGCCTCGTGGTTCTCGGCGTCCGTGTAGTCGTCGCTACGGCGGCTCCGCCCGCTTGTACCTGATGGCGAAGAATTCCGCGGTGAGTGCCAAACGGCAGGCCGGGAACCAGCTCAAGGCTCTTTTGATCACGGCCGATCCAGCCTTCCGGGACGAGTTGCGGAGTCTGTCGCGCCGCGGGCTGATCCTCGCTTGCCTGCAGTTGCCCGAAGGCGGTGAGGAAACGGATCCGGTGGTGCGGGCGACGAGGTTCATGGTGCGGGTGCTGGCCGAGCGCATCGAGCAGCTCGGTGTACAGGCGCGGGTGGTTGCGTCCGGTCGACGTGCGGGGGTGGGAGTAGGGCCGAACATCTTCAGCGGCATGGCGGCGCTCCGACCTGAAGGAGTGTCGCCCGTGCGACTGGTTTCCGATCCCGTGTTCGGCGAAGTGAATATCACCGCTTCAGCGGAGGAACTGTCCAGCGTGGCTGGCGTGGTTGCCTAGGGCACGGGGTTCATCGGCTCCACGGCACTGCCGGACGTCGAAGTCTTAGCAGGGATCGACGTGAGGAGAGCCTCCGTCCCCGGGGTTCGCATCGAGCTCGACCTCTCGCGGCAGCTCCTGGTGATCAGCGGCAATTCCAGCGCCAGGGCGATCCTCGCAGCCAACCTCCAGGGCATGACCACGGCGGAGGACGGTGGTCACCTCCACATCGACTACTTCCCCGAGCATCCCTACCTCGTCGAAGGGTCTGTGTCGATCGTGGTCAACAGCCCCCACGGAGGGATGTCGGCTGGATGAATGGCGGGAGGGTTGACGCGGCGATCAGTGGTCGTAGGCGACCAGAGAGCAGGTGACCGGCACACCGATCCAGATGTTTGGCCAGATTCCGGCCGCCATCGCCCGAGCGCGCCGTCGAATTCGAAACCGTCATGACCACACCGGCCACTCAGGCCGCGTGACCGCACCTGACCTGGCACACAAAGCTGCATCAGCCCCGTCCCCGGTCTCACGCCCCGGGACCGCTGCTGACGAGCGCCCCGGTGTTGTGCGCCGACACCCGCTGGGACAGCGTCGCGCCGAAGGAGGTTATGTCGCAGGTAGTTCGGGATCGACGACCGGCATTAGGGCGGCAGTTCACGTACCGTGCAGGGTCCTGCTGACGGCTGCGGCGACGACGGCATGGGAGAGAGTCCGCCATCCGACTTCGCTGCCCTGGTCAAGGTCCGCCGAGTCGAGATGAGCCAGGCCCTCTCGGACCTGGCGGATCCGATCGGTGTCTCGTTCGACGAGGGCATCGAGGAGGTGGAGTACTTGCATCTTGTAGGGGACGCAGGTCACCCCCGCTTCCAGACTGAGGTGTCCGTCGGGGATGCGTGAAGCCATGTCGAGGAGGGTGGACAGGAGTGGACGGCACTCCGGCTCAGGTGAGGGGAGCACTCTGCCGTACGCCGTCATGAACGCCGTGCGGCATTCAGGTACGCCGGTGGCGACTGCCAGTCCCACCTGCAGGCCGACGTTATGCAGTGTCCGCGTCATCACCTGCGGGTGCAGCGACGACTGGACCAGGTGCTGGCGAACGTCCTGCAGGTGTTGCCAGGTGTCGTTCCACCGGTGCTGGAACGCAAGCGATTCTGCGAGGAGCGCGGTCACTTGGAGCCGTTGGAGGCGTGTGAGGCTGTCGTCCTTCAGCAGCGATTGGCAGCGCCGTTCTACTTCCTGGTCCGGCATGTTCTCGTTGCTCAGCGCGTGGGTGAGGTCGCCGATTTCGGTTTGCGCCTGCATACGGTGGGTGCGGGGCAGGAGTTCTTGCAGTGACCGGAGGTCGTCTGCGAGCGCCTGCACCGCGGGTGCCGCGGCGGTTCGACCGGTGTGATTGGCGAGGATCGTCAGGCAGTTGTCGACCACCGCGGAGATGTCCTGGGGTCGGCTGTCGGCCAGTTGGACGGCGAGGTCCCGGGCTCGGCGCAGGTGTTGCAGCCATATCTCCGTCACCGCTCCGGTGTTGTGCAGGACGTCAGCGAGCTGGCTGCGGGTCTTGAGTTCCAGCAGGGGCGCCGGTTCTGGGCGGTTGAGGAGGTACGCCAGTTCGTTCTCAAGTGCCTCGCGGGCGTCGTCCAGCATGCCCTGCAGGATGTATGCGCCGGCCAGGTTGCCCCACAGGACAGCCACGTTGTCGGTGGCGATGCCGAGCCGGCTCGCGTGGCTGGCGAGGCTTTGTACGTGCGGCAGAACGGCGAGGAGATGCTCGTCGTCATCCGCGTTGATGAACGCCGTCAGCCACCCCTGGGTGTGGTAAGCGGCTTGGCTGAGAACCTCGGACGTGGTGTTGCTGCCGTCTTCTGCAAGCGTACGGATGACGTGCTGCACGATCTCGTTGACGCTGATGGTGTCGTCCACACCCTCGGGGTGGACGGTGGACCACTCCTGCTGCGGAAGCGTACAGAGGGGTTCATCGCGCTGGGCCAGCGACTCGGTCCGTAGCGCCCGGTGCATTTCGTGCACAGTGAAGGGCACTTTGGTATCCGGTTCGAAGACCACGGGATGGCGAAGGCCGATTTGGGTGGCATTTTCGCTCGACATCAACGTGGAGAAGTAGAGCAGCCACAGCGGTATCTGCCGGGAGGCGAAGTAGGCTGCCGGGAAGAGCGCATGGGCCGCGCCGGCCGACGCCGGATGCGTCTCTCCCTTGTCCAACAGACGGACCAGAGCCAACCGGATGGCTCCGACCAGCGTTTCGGGGTAACCGGCTGGAATGGCATCCGTGTCGTCCAGCGCCAGATCTCGGATCTGATCGAGGTAGCGGGCCGCTTCGCCGGGCCCCAACTCGCAGCCGGCGAGATGGCCACAGGCGAGCTCGATCGCCAACGGCCAGTACTGCAAACGCTGCGCCAGATCCGCGGCAGCTTTTTCGCTGACGGCATCCCAGTCCTGGTCCTGCCCCAGTCGAAGCCGGATCAGTGCCGACGCCTGGCCGGGCGCCATGATCTGCACCGCGACCTTGGCCCGGTGCGTTGCCCAACTGACCTGGTTCGTCGAGGTGATGAGGATGTGACCACGCCCGCTGGAGGGAAGCCACGGCTCTATGAGCCGGCGGTCCACCACATTGTCGATCACCATGAGCCAGGGTCTGACCGAGATACTGAGCAGGGTGCGCACCCGGTCTCGGAGCCCGCCACGGTCCGCATCAGCGTCCCCGTCGGCGCGGGGGCGCAGCCAGTGATGAATTCTCTGAAACGAGGCTTGCAGGGACGCGCTGCTTTCCCCGTTGATCCAGAAGATGTGGTCGTAGGAGTCCGCCACGTCGTGAACATACGCTGCAGCGACACTGGTCTTGCCGATGCCGGAGGGACCGAGCAGCGCACATTGAGTGACCACCCGCTCCCCACCGCCGGTCAACGCGGTGCGGATTTGTCCGACCAGGTCCGGCCGGGGGATGTCGGGAGGGGCTGGTATCCCGCCGACCATGATGCCCCAGTCGAACTCGCCGAGCTCGTAGGCAATCTGGAGGCCAGGCGCCAGGAGTTCCTCGCGGAACTTCGCCAGAGGGAACAATCCGTTGAATTCGCCGGACGCGCGCCGGTGGATCTCGAACGCCAAATAGTTCGTGAGGCGGCCGGCAGACTCGTGGCCGAGACCGCTGCGATGCTCATTGCGAAGCCGCCGCATCCGCTCCCGGAGCTGATCGCGCAGCTCACACCGCTCTCGAAAGTCCACCGAGATCCGTGCGCGGCGCAGACGGTTCAGCTCGTCGTCGCTCATGGACGCAGGCTCGTCGCGCCACCGGCTGCGCTCCATCAGCTGTTGCAGACGCACGCGGAGCTCGTTTACGTCGGCGGTGCCGAGGGATCGGTTCAGTTGTACGGCCTTGGGATGGAGCCGGATATTCGTGATCAGCCGATAGGTCCGCGCCCTGGGACGTGCACGGATCAATCGAAGGAGGATGCCGAATGCATCAGGAGCTGACATCTGCGTCCCGAGGCTGCCGGACTTCACCTGTGCGGCGTGCACGCTGGTGCCGTCGTCGTCAACAAGCTCAAAATCGACGGCATCGGGGTCGTGAGCATCGTCGTCCTGGGTGCTCGCGGGCTCGATCAGTGCGGCAGCCACCCCCGCGATCCGGCCTTCCGTAGCGTCGAGGAGGGCCTCCAGCGTGACAAGGTACTGATACTGAAAACCATCTGCAGCTGCCTGACCTCCGCGCTCTGCCATCAGGCGCCCCCCATCCGTACGAAGAGATCAATCTATCGGTCACGTGGACCGTTTCTGCGATGTAGAGAGCGACTCTGTCGGGGATCTTGTCGGGGGAACTGCTTGCCCTGTCGCCACCAGAGCGGCCGGGGTAGGCCGTGGGATTCCAGGTAGTGCTGGAACGCTGTGGGTGGCCGTGGATGACGGGTTCTGCCGTCCGGGCCTTCGAGGCTGAGGCGTTCGATGTTGACGGCGAGTGCGGTTAGGACGTGCTGGACCTGGGTCTTGGTCAGGCCGTGGTAGCGGCAGGGCCGTGCCTGGTGGCCGTGGACGAACTCGCTCATGGTCCCCTCGATTCCTGAGCGGGAGACGTAGAGCCGTCGCCAAGCAGAATCTTCCTTCTCAGCACGGTTGCGAGCCTGGAGCTCGTGCAGCTGGCGCGGGAGGAAGTTGATGGTGCGGGCGGCGACACCACGGGTGCACGAAGTCCTGACGGGGCACGGGTCGCACTGACCCTGGGGGGCCGCGTGAGGTCGAGAGTGAGGCTGCCGACCCTCTTGGCGCTGTGGGTCGGGGAGAGCGTGTAGCCGTTGCCGGAGTAGGTGTCTGGTCCAGAGCAGGTGAGTGCGTCCAGGGTGCCGCAGCGCCTCACGATGGCGAATCCGGTAGGGGAGCTCTTGGTACTCCGTGATCGCCAGGAGCACCTCGGAGCACATCCTTGATCTCCGCTCGCGGCGATTTATGTGTTGCATCTCCCAGCACCCAGCACCCAGCACCCGGCAAGCGCACTGCAGCGGCTGGCTCTTGGTACGTTCTGGTGAACGACGCCGCGTTCGGTGGATCTATTGCGCTATCCCGACTGTGCTGGGATCCGCGTACCCAGACGTACTATGAGTGGCCGGCGGCCGAGGGGAAGACCCGGCGCGAGGTCATCCGGCCACCTGGTCGAGCAGGGCGGTGCCGGCGGCGTTGTCGTGGGCGGAGGCGGCCAGCACCACGACGCCGATGATCAGGCTGAGAACATCGACGGCCAGCCCTCGCTTGCGGCCGACACCTTGTTGTTGGCGTCCAACTCCGTCGTGGTCTTGGGGGCATCCGCGGCCGCGCGGACCGACTGGGTGTCGATGATCACGAGGGACGAGTCCTCTAATCGCTTCGCTCTCTACCGCACCTAGCAGCGCAGAAGTTCCTGGAAGCGCTGGTCAAGCCCGCCCTGGCGCCACAGGCCGAAGTAGTAGAACACCGCTGACCAGGACGGCAGATCATGCGGGAGGTAGCGCCATTGGCAGCCCGTCCGGTTCTGGTAGAAGATCGCGTTCACGACCTCCCGCAGGTCGCAGGACCCCGGATCTCCGGTCGCCGACCGCTTGATCCGGCCCTGCCTCCAGGCCGCGATCATCGGCTCGATCAACGCCCACTGCTCGTCCCCTAAGTCACTCGGGTGCGGATCTCTCTTCACGCCCCGCATCTCGGCATGGACATGCATGTCAGACGACCCGCCAGACGGCCCGCGCGACGATCAGTACCTCGATCGAGCGATCACGAACCGAGGAAGATCGGACTTAACGTCCACTTACAAGGCATTTCATTTGGGGAGTCTGCGGTAGCAGATGAGGGTGGCGGCGAGGGCGGTGAAGGCGAGGAAGTGTTCGGGTTTGCGTTCGTAGCGGCGGTGGAGTCGTCGGCATCCGCCAAACCAGGCGATGCTCCGCTCCACCACCCACCGGTGCCGGCCCAGGCGTTCAGAACTCTCCACGCCACGGCGGGCGATGCGGGGCGTGATGCCCCGGTCACGTAACCATCGTCGCAGGTGCGGGTAGTCGTATCCCTTGTCGCCGTGGAGCTTGTCCGGCCTTCGCCGACGGGGTCCGCGACGAGATCGGATCGGTGGGATGCCGCGAACGAGGGCCTCGAGGGCCTGACTGTCGTGCAGGTTGGCCGCGGAGATGCCGATCGAGATCGGCAGTCCGTTCCGGTCGACGATGATGTGAATCTTCGAACCGTTCTTGCCACGGTCGGTCGGATTCGGTCCCGTCAGCCGCCCCCTTTTGCCGCCCGGACACTGACGGAATCGATCGCGCACCGCGACCAGTCCAGCTCGCCCTGAGCGCCGAGTTCATCGAGGACGAGGCGGTGGAGCCTGGCCCACACACGGGCCTCGGACCACTCGGTGAACCGCCGGAACGCGGTCACACCTGACGGCCCGAACCCGGGCGGCAACTGGTTCCAGGTGCATCCTGACGTGGCCACGAACACGATCGCGGCCAGCACCTCACGGTCACCGTGCTGGCGTCGGCGCCCACCGCCCTGCGGGCGAACCGGCGCCGGCGGCACCACCCGCTGGAACAGCTCCCACAAACCGTCCGGCACCATCCGAACAACAATCTGCTTGGCCACCCAGCCAGCATCCCGCAAGATCACACCAAACGAAATAGCTTGTTAAAGGCCGGGACCACAGCTGCGCGCTGCGTCATTTGCACAGGCCCGAGACACGCGCGCCGTCTTCTGCTGGAGCGGTTGCAGAACGCCCATGACGCGCAGCCCAACGGGACCCAGCGACTGATCTCCTCCGCCTCCACAACTCGCGCCCGGCCCGCCAGGTCCTCCAGGACGGATGGCAGACATCCAGCCCGCGCCCCGACGCCACGGCGAGGGATCGGCTTCCCGCCCCCGCCAGCACCTGACGGTTTACCGGTGTGCCCCAATACCGCGATTGACCTCTCTGCACGACGGTAAGATCACCGCTCGTATACCGGGAGGCGGGGTCGCCGAAGCGTCTGCCGACCTGTGCCGAGGGCTGAGGTGGAGGGGCAGGATGCCCGAAGGAATCGGATCGCTCAGCCCGTCATTCGAGCGCATCCTCATGATGGCGTTCGCGCATCTGGCGCCGGGGCCCGTGACGGTACTGACCACCAGTTCGGAAGACGGCCAGCCCTCCTTCGCACCGCCCTCGGAGTGGCGTTCGGTTCAGGAACCGGCCTGGCAGGACCTCGGCCCGGGCGCTGCACGCCTCATGGGGCAGGGCCCACTTCTCCTCGTACCGCCATGGCAACGCCGCACCGGCGCTCGGACATCGCGTCGGGATGTGTCCCTCTACGCGTACGACGATGTTCTTGGTGCATGTCGCCCCGCGGACGCCAGCAGCAGCATGGCGGTCCTGACGCCTGCCGAACTTTGGGTCTCGGAATCGCCGCGTGCGGCAGGGCTGCGCAGGACACTGGCCGAGCACTGGGACGTCATGGCCGTCATCTACAGCACAGGTGTGATTCCTCAGGTCCATCAGGCTGTCGTCGTGGCTGTCTGCTTCCTGCAGGCTAAGCAGGATCACCGACCCCCGATGAAGATCTTCCGGGCGCCGCATGGGGACGACGAGGCGTCCACCGAGAAGGACTTCCAGATCCTGCTCAAGCGCGGAGGAGGCAGTACCCGGTACGGCTACGTCATCCGAGACCTCCCGCCTGCTACAGAGGGCCTCGACTTCGACCGTCACCATCCAGATGTCGTATCGCAGCAAGCCGACCTGGTGGGCTTCGGCAGCCTCACCACGCTGGGAGAGCTGTACGAGACCGTCCCCCGCATCCACATGGCGGGACACTCGCACTGGCTCAGCTCCGAGGAGCAGCCCGGTGCTATCCGGCTCCTGGGAGGCCGTGACGTACGGCGCGATGGCTCCATCGCGCTGCCTGCCAACGACAGCTATTGGGTCAAGGCTCCGCCCGAATACCTCCTGCGACCAGGCGACCTCATCCTCCGCGAGATTCATGGACCTCAAGATCCGCCAGGTCTGATCGTTGCCGAGGTAACCGCGCAGGACCTCCCCGTCGCGTCCTCCCACACGACAGTCGCCCTGCGCCCTCGTGCCGCCATCTCGCCACAACAGATCAGTCTGACCGTCCAGTTCTTGCGTACGCCGCTGGCCGATCGGCTGGTCGGCAGATCCAGCCTTCACATCACGGTGAAGCGGCTCCTGGAACTGCCCGTGCCGCAGCCGGACAACGACCTGACCACGGCGCTCCAGGATCTTGATGCCGCCCGCCACCGCCTTGAGTCCTGGGCGAAAGAAGCAGCAACACTTCTGGAGTCCGCGTTCACGTACAAAACGGCGGTTCAGGCTCGGGACAGGATCATCGACCAGGGCCGTGGGCTGCGTTTGCGTGTGGAAGCCGCAACACTGCTCGACAACCTGGGGCACACCGTGCGCACGCGCTTCCCTCTCCCCATCGCCTCCCGATGGCGTGAAACCGAAGCCCGCATTAGCGCCGGCGATCAGAGGGCGGCCTACAACGCCGTTCTGGACACCGCCGAAATCCTGCTCTGCTACATGGCGCTGCTCACGCTGGCGCTCGCCTGGGAAGCCGAGGTCGCGCTGGGCTCCACCGCGGCGATCAAGGAGAAGCTCACCAGCGGGCGCAGCGGCCCGGGCCTCGGTGACTGGGCTGCCGTGATGCAGGAGGCAGCCACAAGCCGCAAACTGCGCGAACTGCCGCACCAGCACCCCATCCACAGCATCCGTTCCCTGCTGGCGGACCGAGACGCCGTCGAGGCGCGCCAGCGGTTGAGCGACCGTCGCAACGACGATGCCCACCTCCGGCGTATCGATCCCCTCGATCTCCCCCGCGCGGTCACAGAAGCCTTCGCCGACCTGACCCTGCTCGTTGAACGATCCAGGTTTCTCGCCGACTTCCCGCTATGGCACGTCACCGAGGCCCGCTGGGACACCCTCGCCAAATCGACCGACGTCCGCTACCGCGAGTTGACGGGGGACCATCCCGTTGTGCCGACCAAGGCTGCCACTTCGTTGAGACACGATCTGGAACCCGGCAGTCTCTACCTGCAGGACTCCACACACGAGCTGCATCTGCTGCGCCCGTTCCTGACGGGCGAGGTCTGCCCGGTTTGCCGCGCATGGTCGACCTTCCACGCCGATCTCGTCCCCAAGGGCGGTGTACAGCTGAAAAGCCTTGAACACGGGCATGTGCTACACCAGCCCGCAGACAAGTCAAAGGCGTTGGCCGTCGTCGGTCTGCTTTGATGTGCGGCGGTTTGCATCAACTAGCGCAACTCGCAGCCCCGGCCGAGCCGCAGATCCTCGTCACCTCCCGGCCTGCCGCCGATCTGCCGCTGCCTCGGCTGCGGGTCCAATCCGTTTCGTACGGACGGGACGTGCCACAGGTGAAGAGCGTCGGTCTGTTCGCCACACTCCTGCACCGCCGCACCGCCGCACCGCCCAGTTGAACGGCTAGGACGACGCACTCTTTGTGAACGACCAGTCGATTATCTCGGAAGGCGGTACCTGGAACGTCGGCTTCTACGACGGCGACCGGGTCGTCTGGCCAGCGGCGGATTGCCTTGTCGGCGTCACCATGGAACTGCTCAAACAGGCCCACGAGCACGACGAGAAGCCGCTCGCGCTGGCTGATGTCGCGGGCATGCGGGCCGCGTTCGCGACCAACGCGGCGATCGGCGTCCGTGCTATTGCCGCCATCGACGACGCCGATTACTCCGACACTCACGAGATCGTCGATACCCTGCGCAAGGAGTATGTGGAGATCCCAGCAGATGTCTTGTGATGGGCCACCGGGAGGGGACGCGCCACGACTCTAGGTCTGTGGCCGATCTTCCGTATGCGAATCTAACTGGGCTAGCTGGGTGCGCAGCTGCTTTGCCTCGGCCTCCATCTGCCGAAGCCTGCGCTCCAGGGTGGCGCGTGACGGTGGCTGCTGTCTCTGCGGCTGCTTCGCGCGGGGGATCAGCCAGCCGATGCGCTGGTACGCCATGATCCACCGCACCCAGCGGCAGGTGTAGCAGAGCTCCTCGGGTTCGGGGCGCGGCCACCCTTGAGCGAGCACCCTCCGAGTGTGTTCACGTTCGCGGGGAGACTGGCCGGTCGGGTTCGATGCCCAGAATTCCTCGAACTCCTCGGTCATTTCCGCAACCCGGTCGGCGTCGGTCAGGCGAGGTCCGTCGGCGGGCTTCCACTCCAGGCTCGGGGCGATGGTGTCGGTGATGTGTCCGCAGGCCAGAGTCACCTTCCAGAACGCTCGCGTGTGCGGTTTGTCATGGCGCATCGCCGCCCACTCCTGCGGACTTAGCCCGTGGCGGGGTTCCACGGGATCTGCTGGGAAGGTGTGTTCTGTGCGCTCACCCCATTCCACGATGTTCTGGTAGCGGGCAGGCGGGCCATCGTCGTGAACGCAGAGCATCTGCCCTTTCTGCAGTTGCTCCTGCTCCGGACCGTGCCTTCGTCGCTCGCTGGGCAGGTCTTCCTCGCCGCGCGTCCAGACTTCGTGGATGCATCCGCAGTCCAGCTGGATGCGCCACCGGTACAACTGCTCTGCCTCGGGGACAAGGAGCGCCCCCAGGCCCGCGGGTAGGCCTTCTCCTAGTCGGGCACTCTCCTGCTCGTACTCCTGCAGGGCTTCCTTGCGCGGCCTCGCTCGCCCGGGCAGCGAACGCAGTACCGCAGCCGGACGCTCCGGAGTATGCGTGGCTCGGTCGTCGTCGGCAGACGTGGGGTGCGGGGTCATCTCATTAGTTCCCCCAGCCTGTATGGGATTCCGGGCCGTGCGGGCTCCACCCGTTCAGGTAGGACTTCAGCTCGTCGGCCTTCGGCTCACGTGGAGTGGGCATCCCTGGGAGCCGGCGCAGCGGATCGATCGCTTCGATGTGCCGCTGGGCCCAGCCCAGCCACTCCCGTGGCGAGGCGACCTGCGCCTCCTCGGACGCCGACGCCTCGGCTATGCGCACTTCCAGGGCCGCGCAGTACTCGCGCAGGAGCGCCACCTCCCGCCACTGCCCTGCCTGTTCGCCCAGCACACGAGCGAGCTCGGCCTGGACGGCCCGCTGCCGTGCTGCGGCCATGGCCTCGTGCCAGCGGGTCTCCCGCTCCGCCTTGGCGCGCTTCTCCTTCTCCTCGCGCTTGGCGTCCTCGGCCGCGCAGAACTCGACTTCGTCGAGTACCGCACCCAGGACGTCCTCGAGCACCCAGCGCTTGCGGTCGGCCCACTGACGGCGGCGCGCGGAGCGGCTGGGGCTGAACTCGAGCATGAGCTTCTCGGCACGTAGGGGGTCTGACGACTGCGGGCTCTCCTGCTGGATGGTGACGGTGCACGTGAACTTGCCGACGACCAGGTTCAGTTCGCCGTTGCGACGCGAATAACTCGGCGCCGTGACGCGGCCGTTGTAGGAGTAGCCGTGGCGGCGATGCCGGTCGGCGACCGGATGGTCCGCCACCTTGTGCCCCCTGCGTACGGCTTCAGCGACGAGCGCCTGGAACAGCCGAAGGGCGCGACGGCGAAGCTCGGCCGGCATCACGAGCCGGCCTTCGTCATCGCGCAGCGAGGACACAACTGGGTGTGGTGAACGCAACTGCACGGGTACCGGAACGCGCGGGCCGTCCTCCGGCGTCTGCCGGCCAGCGTTGGGATGCGCGCCGTCCAGGAGGGAGATCTGCAGGTCCCGGGTGCGGTTGAACATACGGAATTTCTCGATCCGATTGCCCGGCGGGACCAGGCTGTGCCGCTTCGCGAAATCAATCACGCGCCGCCACTCGGTCACCTGCGCCTCGTCAGGTTCGTGGATGATGACCTCGCGCCGTTCGACGAGCCGCTCGATCAGATCAAGCGCTTTCGCCCGCCGCGCGACCGGGATCGGCCGCTCGCTGTACGCCATTGGCACCTTCGGCGCCTTCTTCGAGGCCGTGGCGGTCCCGTGGTTGGCGGCCGCGGTCGGGCGTATTGGTTTGCTCACCGGTGTAGCGGGGCGGCTCCCCGGCGGACTGGCCGCAACCGTGGTGCGCGAGTTCTGGCTCGTATGGTCCGGGTGGTCCGGGTGGTGGCCGTGCTGGAGATAGAACCTGCCGGCCTCGGTCACCTCGGCCGACAAGGCGCCCCCGCTCCGTCGCACGGTCAGCAGCCCGCGATCCCGCAGCGCGTAGGCCGAGCGCCTATCACTCACCGGCTGGGCGGCGAGGCTCTCGCCCGCGTTCAGGCGACCGAGAAGAGCGAGTTGCCGTTCGTTCAAGGGGGACCAGCGATGCATGGGTCCAGCCCACACGCCTCGCCCCAGCCAGGCAATCACTCGTTCGGGTCGGGTGCGGGCGGTACTGCGGTCTGCAGTTGACGAGATGCTGGCTACTCTCGGCGATGACGTGATGCGCGTGGACAACAAGCAGTACATGGCCTACCGGCGGCTGCAGAACTTCGCCCGCGTCTCCAAAGTCCGCCCGACCAGGCCCTCGTCCGCCTGAAGGCGGCCCCGGGCGACACCGCTCTCAGCCACGATCGGCCCGGCCATCACGGCACCGGCCGGCTGGAAGTCCACCTCCGCAACGAGAGCGAATCGAGCGTGCCCGAACTCTGTTCGAGCGCAGCTACGCCGCCTCATGAAGGACAACAGCGATGTGCATTGAGGAGGGGCTGACATCGGACGGCTCCCCAGCCAGAGCAGTCGAATATGGCGCCCGTTAGGGTCTCGGCATGATCACTGAACCAGTGCTGCGGGGTTACATCCTGGAAGAAGTGCTTGCGTGGCTCCTGCGGTCCAGCGGATACGAGGTGCTCACAGCCGACGACGACCAGGAAAAGGCTCCATGGAAGGTCCTGGAAGAGCGCAACCACGGCCTCGTGGTCCGCGGGCGAGGTGCCTGGCACCAGGCCGACGCACTGGGCCAGTTTCGGTATGTGCCACCGTTCTCGTTGCCGGTCAGACTGTTTGTCGAGGCGAAGTTCACGACGAAGAAGGTGCAGCTCGCCACGGTGCGCAATGGCCACGGGGTCGTTCACGACGTCAACGAGAATGTGATCACCACGGTCAGCGCCGGGAGCGGGCCGAGGCGGCCCAGGACGCGCTACCGATACAGCTACGCGATCTTTTCCACTTCCGGATTCTCTGCGGATGCGCAGGAGTTCGCACTGGCTCACCAGATATCCCTGATCGACCTGTCCCTGCCGGACTTCACCGTCCTGCGGCAGCTCGTAAAGGACACGGTCAAGGCCGTTCATGCGGCGATTGACTCCTTGCCGACAGCGGATCGGCCAACGGTGAACGAGATTCGCAACTACCTGCGTCGGCCGCTACTCGACTTGAATACAGGACCGGCTACGTCGCAGCCCTCTGTGACGGAACCGCTTGATGTTCTCATCGAGAACCTGCATGCCCGATCCACACTGGGCCTGATGCTCGCTTTCCCGGCTGCACCCTTCGTCCTGGGGCTCGCGTCGAACAACCTCTACGCGTTCGTTAACTATGCCCTGGAGCAACCAACCCACGCAGTGCGTCTGCGGCGACTGCATCAGGCGACGCCGCACCCGGTCTGGCGGGTACGGCCGGCCGCGGATCCCGAGGCGTACGAGCTGACCTTCGGCCTCCCCAAACAAGTGGAGGCATGGATCTTGGACCAGGATGCTGGTGAACGTTCACGCACCCGCTGGGTGAAGCAGAGCGTACTCTCAGCCATGACGTTGTACTGGATGGATGGTGAGCATGCGCACACCTTCCAATTGCGCTACGAGCCAGGTGAACTGAGAGAGGCTCTCGGATAGCGGCTGCACCAGCCGTGCCCCAGCGGAGGGCTCGCGCCGGGGACGCCGGACGCGCAGTGCCTCTACCCGCCGCTTCTCCCACGCGCATCGAGCGAGTTGAGAGACACTCCTGGGTATGGCGATCTCGGGGCCCTTGGCGGCCGAACTCATCCCTGATGGCAGTGACTTGGACGCTTTCAACGCCGCGTATCGGGCAGCGAAGAGGGCGCGGGTCCCATTCGTGTGTGTGCTGGCCGGCAGCCAAGGGACCTGGACGGCCAAGGTCGACGTGCTGACTGCGCCAGGCTGGGACGCCTCCCAGCGAAGTCTGGATCTTCTCGAGCAGGTCATCGTGGCTCTGGTGTCCAGAGATTCTGCGCGCACCGGGACGGTGGGACCGGAGTACTTCACGGTGACGGGGCTGGCGGGCGAGCTCGAGGCGCGCCGGGTCGCTGCGGCGGTACACGCCGCGCTCTACGGCGATCGGCTCCTCTTGGAGGCCCTGCTGCCGCCCGCGCCAGCCCCGACAGCTGACAGTGCGAACGCCGAGATTCCCCACCAGCCCAGGGTTCCAGGGTTCGAGCTCATCCGTCAGCACGCCCACGAGGCAACCACCTTGGACGATCTGGCTGGGCTGCTGGGTATGGCCGGAAGCGCGGTCGGAGAGCTGTCTATGCTCCTCGCGCGTGCCACAAAGCAGGTTCTGGTGCCCGACGAGGCGGAGAAGGCCCCCAGCAGCGAGCTGCCGTTCGACGGTTTGGTAGCAGCCTCCACGAAGGCTCTTCGTGCCGCCTATGACGCGACAGACCCAACCTCACTGCGAGCGGCGCAGTTCACCGCGCTGCTCGCCACACAGCACGCGCTGGAAGGAGCAGCACTCTCCTTGTCCGTCATGAACCGCCAAGCGACTGCAGCCGACACGGACGTGCCCGCCGAGTCGTCGTGAGGTCAAGCGAATCGTGCAGAACCGAGGCGGAGCGGTCGCTGCGTTGGGAGTTCGCCTGAACTTGCTGGCCACGCCTTGCCGCCCCCGACCAACTGACGCCCCGCGGACAACGATCAGATACCCTGCGCCGAGCAACCGGGGGGGGTGTCTCTATGTCCTTCGTCAAGGACGTGGTGCCTGGTATGCGGGTGTTTGCGATAGTCATGCGGCGAGGGTGACGGTGGGGGTTCTTGACTCGTAGAAGGTGCCGTCTCGGAGGACCAGGAGTATCAGGCAGCCCAGTGACTTCGCCCAGGCTGCGGTCTGCCCTCGTGGCTCAGGCGGCACGGGCCGGATTCTCCTTGGACTGTGTCCGACGGACGGGTGGAGGCACGTCAGGTGAGGATGTTGACGGCTTGGTACAGGTGGGTGCCATGCGCCCACTTCTTGATCTCGGCGCGGCCGAGAACGGTGATGTGGTGCTGGCGCGCGAACGCGGCAGCGGGCTCGGTGAACCCGGCGAGGCCGATCATGATGGCCACGTCGGCGCCGTGGTGGGGCCGCGCGGTGCCGTTGAACTGCTGCACATGCCCGGAGGTGACCCGTGCGCGGTAGCGTTTGCACTGGATGATGAACATGACACGGCGGTGAGCGGACCTTGGCCCGTGCTGTGATGCACAGGTCATGTCGTCGATTCCTGCCACGTACCCCTGGCCCACCACAATCACTACGGCCAGGCTCCTCTTGCGCCCCGCCGAACTCGTTGACGTGTGACGGGTCGGTGAGGCCGATCGAGGAGTCCATGCGGTCACCGATTTCGACGGAGCCGGGGGCTCTGGAAGCCGTTGGCTATCTCTCGCCGAGCCAGTATCGGCGAGGCGGGTGGTTTGGTTGTCGGGTGGATCGACGAGTCCTTCGCGATCTTGATCCAGGTTGCTGAAGCTTGATGGTCATGGGCAGATCGCCGGCGGCTCTGGCTGACAGCATCAGTGCTGGCAGCGGGGAGACGTTCAAGGGCGGACCTCTGTCTTGCACGCGTAGTAGTGCGCTCGCCGTGAAATACATGAGTGGGTGAGGCTGAGTGTTGCATTCCGGGATGGCAACGCGGTGCGATACCCGCGTCGTTGGTACTTCAATATGCGTTGCGACCTGCGCCCTCGAGTGGGTCACCGGCGACGGGTTGATTGGGTTCGACGCGCGCTCTGCCTTCCCTGTCCTGCGGTGCTGCCAGGCGGCCTCCTGAAGGAGGTCGCTATGACTGCGACGGGCAAGGTCTCGTCGTGCAGGGCGATACATAGCAGACGATCCCCGGTTAGCGAAACCGGGGATCGTCCCGAGTATTGAGGGTGTTCGCACGCGGCTGTGCTTGGCAGTAAGGCCGTAGCGGACGAAGCAGGCAGCGACGCAACCGCTGGACGAGGCGAGCGCTGTTGTCTGCTGCCCTGATGACTGCGGTGTCCCTTCGCTGAAAGGCAGCAATGGCGCCGCCAATGTGGAGTTTCCACGCCCTCAAGGAGAGTGAGTGATCCTGTCTCAACCGATCAAGAAGCTGCCGCCGAACGCGAAGGGCCAGGTCCGGTACCGGTTTGTGGTCGACGTCGGGACTGACCCGGTCACCGGGAAGCGCAAGCAGCTGACCCGTACCCTCGGGACGCTCAAGGAGGCGCAGGCTGAGTACGCACGTATTTCGGTCCGTCGCCACAATGGGGCGCTCGTGTCGCGCAGCAAGATGACCGTGAACGAGTGGCTCGATCAGTGGCTTGCCAAGAAGACGGAAGACCTGGAAGAAACCACGATCTCCACCTACAGGGTGACCCTGGACCGTGTCCGGGGCAGGCTTGGGCACATCCGGCTCCAAGAGCTCACCGAGGACGATGTCGAAGCATGGATGCAGTGGGCGCTTCGTGAGGGCCGCGTACGTGCCACGAAGGCTGGCCCCGGTCTAGGGGTGACCTCAGTAGAGATGTCGCTCACGCGGCTGAAGGAAGCTCTCAACCGGGCAGTGTCTCGCCGCCTGGTCGCGGTGAACGTGGCCCAGGAGGTCAGGATCCCCCGAAAGGTGCGCAAGGCAGAGCGGCAGGCTAAGGCCGCGGTACGGCCCTGGAGTGTCACGGAGGTTCATGCCTTCGTACGGGCGGTGAGGGACCACAGGCTGTACGCCCCGCTCCTCCTGTCCTTGATGGGACTGCGCCCGGCGGAGGTGTGCGGCATGCGTTGGACCGATCTGGACTTGGACGCGGCCACCCTGGCCGTTGCCAATACGCGCACGCTGATGGGGAACAAGACCGTGGTCGAGAAGGACACGAAGTCGCTCGCCGGGGCACGGGACCTCCCGCTGCCGGCTCCGGTGAGAGAGGCCCTCCGGAGGTTCAAGGCGGCCCAGGCTGTTGAAAAGCGGGCGACTGGGCAGGCGTACGAAGACAGCGGGTACGTGCTGGTGGACGAACTCGGGACGCCGCTCACCGTGAAGCAATTGCGTGAGCAGGCGTACAAGGTCATGGCCGAGAGCGCGCTGCGGCGGGTCCGTTTGTACGATGCCCGCGCGAGTTGCTTCACCTACCTGGCGAACAATGGGGTTCCTGACCATCTCCTCGCCCGCTGGGCGGGGCACACCGATGTGAGGACCACGAAGCGCTGGTATGTGAAGCCGGACGTGGAAGACCTCCGCTCGGCGGCGGATGTCTGGAGTGGTCTGACCCCTGTCGTGAGAGAAATGTGAGACGTGGGAGCGTGGTCGGGTGAGTGAGACGACTGCGAATACCCTGCAATACCGCGTTGACGGGCCAGAAGACGCTCCAGTTCTGGTTCTGGGCCCCTCCCTCGCGACAACATGGCACAAGTGGGCTAATCCGTCTTATGGGGTCCAGGGGGTCCAGCTCAGGGGCGTATGTGCAGGTCAGGGCCTTGTGGTCCAGAGGTGTCGACGTGGTTGGTGATTTTTTCGTGACTCGTGTGACTCGCAGAAGCCCCCGCCGGATCGGGTCCGGCGGGGGCTTCTGCATGCAGCGGGTCACGCTGGCACGGAGTCTGTGTTGTGGGTTCCACTGTACTCGGGCTGGCCGCTGTCGAGGACGCGGAGCAAGGATGCGGTGACGACGCGTGTGCTGCGGCCGATGCGCAGTAGGCGGCAGGGGAACTGCCCGCGGCGGACGAGGTCGTAGCCCTTCGCCCTGGAGAACCCGAAGGCCCGGGCAGCGTCTTCGACGCTGCCGGTTCCGCCCCAGGTGGCGCGGATCTGCTCGGGGCTGTGCTGGGCGTCCGTATTCGATATCGCGTCGTTCTGGCTGTGCATGTGTGACTCTTCGGTTCCTTTCGAGACGGCTTCGGCCGGGCCTGCTGGTTCGTCGGCGATGGTCTGGTAAACGACGTACTCGGGGCGCGACAAGCAGGCGTCGGCTGGGGCGTGCCCTACGACCGGTTTGGCCTGTACTTGAACCTGCCAGGCGTGGCCAGGATCGGTCGGCTCACTCACCTGCTGCGATGGCTGGACAGCGGCCCGGCATCACACCTGACATAACGACGCGCTCGCGGTGCGCCACACTCTGCCCACAGTCCCGCAAAACCAGGGCGGCGACAATCGACGACGAGGAGATCCAGGTGCAACGGCACGAGGAGAAGTGGCTCGACTACTTCGCTGGGGAGGGGTACAGGGCGGTCGAGCCGCTGGGCTCGGGCATGGCCGAACCGGGCGCTCAACTCCCGGTCGATCCTGGCCTCCGTGTCCTGGGCGCCAGGACCGTACATGTCGAAGACGCTGGCGGTCACGGCGGCGTCGAACGCGGCGTCCCCCGCCGTCGAGAAGAATCCGTCCTGCGGGCCGTCCAGGCCGATGCTGATCGCTACTGGCATGCCGACGGCCAGGGACCGCGCGGCTACACCGCCGACAACGAACTCTCCCGCAGACCGCCCCTCGACTACGCACCAGAGTGGTGCCGGAAGCCCCGATGGGTAATGCCTTTGGTTTCCAGTACCTGCCCGTAGACCCGGAGCGCGGCCCGCAGGGCGACGAACACCGCAGCCGGTGACGGCAGGGTGGAGCGCGGTTGCATCGGCCACTGCTCTCCGCCGAAGCCGGGCGCGCCGTGTGGTCCGGCGCTTCAGCGCTGCACTGTCGCATCGTGCCCTCACGGTCGGCCCGGCCTGAAGTTCCGTGCAGTTATGGTGAGTTCATGGCGAAAGATGCTGTCACCGAGGTGGCGGGTGCCGTGCCGGTGGAGCGTTCGGTCTTCGGGCTGGACGAAATGCGCAGGCCGGGCGAGCCGGAGCGGCCGTTTTGGACGGAGCTCCCCATGGGCGGCGATCCGGTGGTGGTGGGGGTCTGCACGGTCAGGATTCTCAGCAACGCCCCGTCGCACGAGGCGCTGGTGGAGCTGGAGGTCCGTGACCAGCCTCCTCCCCAGCCAGGGCCGGAGTTCGTGCCGCTCGGCGAATGGGCGTACACGAGCGGCAGCGGCCAGGTGATCCTGTGCAGTCTTGACGGCCCTGAACTGCGGCTCGATCTTGCGGCAGACACTGCCTACGTACTGCGGGTGTGGCGCAAGGGAGGCGAGAGCGCCGCTGAACGGTTTGAGGAGCTGGCCGGGAGTGTCTATCCGGTCACCGGGTTGGAGGAGTACCGCTTCCTCTTCACTCCCGTTCCTGGGGCGTGATAGGAGGGAGGCTCCCCTGCTGTGAGGGGAGCCTCCTGGTGGCGGTGGGGTGTTACTGGACGAGCACGCCGTAGGCGTCGCCGTCGAGGATGCGGTCCTTCCCGTACCAGGTGCTCAGCCGGGCGCCGGCGGTGGAGTTGTCGGTCTGGCGGACGTAGCGTACGGAGAAGTTCCCGTCACCCTTGCCCGCCCCTTCCTTCGTGGAGGCGAAGGGGAACTCGTCGCACTGCTCCCCGGGGTCGTGGGTGAGTCCGGCGCAGGCCCGGTCCTTGGCTGCTTTGTTCTTCTTCGTGACGTCCTCCGACGCGGCATCGAACTTGGGGAAGTTGCGGTGCAGCGGCTTCCATTCACCGTTCCAGATGTTGCCCGGGATGTCTTTGTCGAATTTCCGCGGGTAGGTCAGGGTGGGTGCGTGGAGCGCGACGAAGATGTGGCCGGCTACCTCGGTGACGGCCTGGTCGCTGCGGTCGTAGCTGAACCACGGAACTGTCCGGTCGAATATGGCTCCCTTCACTCCGTACTGGGCGAGGTAGGAAGCTGAGTCGAACCGGTATCCCGCCTCGGGGTTCTCGCTCCAGGGGGTGTCTCCCTTGGGGCTGTCCACCCGGTAGTGGCTGCGCGACTGGCAGACCGCCACCCTGTCGATGCGGGTGGGGTCTCCCGTGCTCTCGGGTGAGGTCACCTCGTAGCGGACGACCTTGCCTTCCCACGCGAGCACGAGGTCGGAGCGGGATCCTCCGTCCGGATTGACCATCCCCACGGTGCACCGATTGGTGGTGCTGGGGGACAGGGTCAGCTCGGCGCCGCTCCCGTCGTAGATGCCGCTGGCGGTCACTTCCGTGGTCTTGATGTTGATGCCGGCGGTGCGCTCGGAGTTCGAGCCGTCCCCCACCTCGGTCTCCAGGAAGCGGACCTGGCTTTCGACTCTTCCCTTCCCGTCGAGTTTGGTGACGGTGTTGTAGCCCCATCGGCAGAAGTTGAAATGGTCGATGACGATGCCGGTCAGAGTGTGGCCGCTCGCGTTGCGGTTGCAGGCCGCGAAGTCGATGATGCCGCCCGACATCCTGAACTTCGGCTGCGCGGCGGGCCCCGTGCCGTCGGACCCGTAGGTCTGACCGCTCTGCCTGGCTAATCGCCCTTCGTTCTCCACACTGGTGTCTGCCCCCGGCGCAGGGGCGGGGGCGGTGGTGCCAGTCATGTCTGACTGGCGCGTGCCTTCCGTTGCATCCGGTGCGTACAGGGCGCCGACCGGTAATAAGGGGACGGGGCGGTCGGAGCGGGTCCAGACGATGGATCCCTCGGTGGTCGGGGTCTGGGCCGCATGCGCGGCGGGAGCGAGCGTCCCGCCGATCAGAGTAGACAACCCGAGGGCAGCCCATAGGACATGGCGTGCTGGCACTGCGATACCTCCTGGCTTCGAAGACGTGTGCGGCCGTGCGCCGCGACAGCTAGGAAGCTACCGAAGACAGCACGATATTTTGCGACAAGTGTTCGAGTTGCGGGAGTGTGCCTCGCTTTTCGGAACCCGGGTGCGGCGATGAGAGGCGACGCTGACCTTGCCATCCAACGCCGGTGGCGTGACTCCCCTTGGGATACAGGGCTGGCGGACGGTGCGGTCGTGATACCAAGGCGAGCGCGTTCGTGGCCTTAATGCGGAATGGCAGATTCCTCGCGGTCCAAGTCGAAAGCACCCGGCATGTGTCCTCCGGGCACCGCAGCTGCCCGTGGGTGCCGTCTACCGGGGGATAGGCCGACACCCAGGCCGTGGCCGCGAGGTGGAGCAGCGCCTGTCCGAGCTGATCGGGCGGCATTGCCCCGAGTTGCCTGCCATGGCGGGGGTCGGGCCGCAGAGCGCGACCGTTGTGTCGATCAGGATCGGGGGCAACACCGACCGCTTGCGCAGTGAAGCGGCGTTCGCTGTCTCGTGCGGAGGCAAGCCCTGTTGAGTATTCCTCGGCAGCAGATGCGATCGCCGACTCAACCGGGTTGGTGACCGGTTAGGCCAACGCCGCTCTGTACCGGATCGTGCTGACCCGACTGCGCTGAGATCCGCGCACTCACGCGTACTACGAGCGGTGTGTGGCCGAAGGAAAGACCCGGCGCGAGATCCGCTGCCTGAAAAACGCTACGTTGCCTGGGAGGTCTTCCACATCATCGTCAGGCTCATACCCGCACGACCCAGGCATAGAGACCCAGCAGAGTGCCGCCACACTGGGCCCCGCCAACTGGAAGCCACTGGTCGTCGCCGAGGACCTTGAACGGACCTACCTCTTCGCACGCGCCTGTCCTTGCGAGGACGCCCCGAACCGGACAGCAAGCGGTTCCCTGGCAACCTGATCCGCCCCTACTGCACAGCCAGACCCTACGCATGGCGGCGGAAGTTCGAGACGGGAAGGGACAGCAGTCTGAGGCCCTTCGGCACATTGCGGGCCCACCTCGAGGCACCCAAGGCCCAGGGCGTCGAAGCCGTCAACTAGCCCAGGCGATCAGCTCAACGGCATCCCGCTCTTCGAGTCCCCGTACGACCCACGCCCTGGGGCGGGCCAGCCTGGCCAAGGCCCCGAGGCAGACCGGCTCGTGTCCGGGCAGTCGGCTTACAGGAAGTCGTCGTCACGGGAGCATGGGGCCCATGCCCAATACCTTGTGGACCATTTCGGTGGCGGCCGTCACCGCTGTCGTGACCGCCATCGCGACTGGCCTGTTCGTCACCCCGCGGCTGGACGCCCGCAAGAAGCGGATCGGGGAGGCTCACGCCGCCCGGGACACCTTCAACGCCCACCTGGGGACGGTCCTTTCGGCGTGCACGCGCCTGCGGGCGCTTCCGGCGGACGATCCGGCCTGGACGCCCGTGCTGCGTGAGCGGCTGAGGGGCGAGCGGGAGCGATGGCTGCAGCAGGTCGACGACGCCACCCGGTGGATGGTCGACCACGTTGAGACGTACGCGGGCGGATGGGCTCTGCGCCGGCACATCGAGTTGGCCGTTGGCTACGCCGGCTGCGCCCGGATGCTGATGCTGTCCGAGCGGCAAGAGTGCACCAAGTTGGAGCTGCTGGCCATGCTGACCTTGCCGGTCCAGCGCCAGTTCTTCGGCTTCTGGTGGTCCCGCCTACGGTACTACGGGGACGACCGGCGGACTTTCGACGAGACCCGCGCCCGACTCCTCGGTGAGCCCACTGGTCCGTAGGCCGCGTGAGCATGTTCCGCTTTGACGGACACCACTGGTGTGGTGGTCAGGCTGCGAGTGCGGTCTCGTACTCCGCGGGGCTGAGGTAGCCGAGGCTGCTATGCAGTCGGTGCAAGTTGTACCAGCCTTCGATGAAGTCGAAGATCGCGGTGCGGGCGGCGGCCCGGCTGGGCCAGGCGGAGGTGCCGAGCAGTTCGCGTTTGATGGTCGAGAAGAACGACTCTGCGAGCGCGTTGTCCCAGCACTGGTCGGTGCGGCCGACCGAAAGCCGGACCCCGAACTGGGCTGCCAGGGAGGAGAATTGCTGGCTGGTGTATTGACATCCGCGATCCGAATGGAAGATCACGGGATGGGTGGGGCGACGCTGCTGGCAGGCGGCTGTCATCGCGAGCCGGTTTCGTTAGCACGAACTCGCACCAGTGATCACCAGCCTGCCCGGGATCGACCCCCTTCTCGGAGCCGAGTTTCTGGCGGCCACCCACGGAGACCTGGCGTTCTTCGCCACCTCCGACCGCCTGGCAGGCTTCGCCGGCCTTGCTCCCGCGCCTCGGGATTCCGGACGCGTCAGCGGCAACCTCCACCGGCCAAAGCGATATCACCGCGGACTGCAATGGGTCTTCTACACATCCGCCGTCATCAGCATCCGCAACTGCGCGGAGTCCCGTCGGTTCTACGACCGCAAGAGAGCGGAAGGAAAGCGGCACACCCAAGCCGTGCTGGCCCTCGCCCGCCGACGAGTCAACGTCTTGTGGGCGCTTCTGCGTGACAAACGGTGCTACCAAGCCATACCGCCCGTCACTACAGCGGCTTGACAACAACCTTGGGAAGTGTCGTACATGGTCAGTTGGCAGTTGTGCTGGACATGGGGAGTGGACGGTGGGGATGGATCGTTCCGGACGGCTTGTGGGAGTTGGCAAGGCCGTTGCTGCCGGCGCCGCGAGTTCGTCCGCAGGGTGGCGGGGTCGCGAACATCGATGATGAGGCGGTGTTTGCCGCGATCATCTACGTGCTGGTCAGCGGCTGTGCCTGGCGGGCGTTGCCGCCGTGCTTCGGAGCGTCGAAGTCGACCGTGCACCGCCGCTTCGCCATCTGGTCCCGTGCCGGAGTCTGGGGCCGACTGCATCAGAAGGTCCTCCAACTCCTGGATGAGCAGGGCCTGGTCGACCTGTCACGTGCGGTCCTCGATTCCGCCCATGTGAGGGCTAAAAAGGGGGCGAACTTGCAGGTCCGAGCCCCGTGGACCGAGGTAAGCCCGGTTCCAAGATGCATGTCCTGTCCGACGCGAACGGACTGCTTCCACGCGTTCATCCCGGTCGGCGCCTGCTGGCTCGACCTGCAAGAAGGCTGATGGCCGCCTGTTCCGCAAGGCCGCCCTGGCCGGCCGCTCCTTCTGTGTCCACGACGACATCACAGAGGTGACCACGGTGGCCACCGCCCAGCTCAACGCCCGCGCCAAACCCCGGATCTGGGGGCGTCCCGCCCCGCCGACACGCATCCTCCGGCGCCGTTTTGAGTACCGCTTTTGAGGAACCCAGCAATAGGGGACCGTTAGCACGACCTCGGCCCCTGCCACCCCGAACAACAGCATATCGGTCACTTTGCTGGGCACGTGCACACACAACCTACCCGCATCATTCAGTCGTAGTAACCAGGCCGCGCTAGCAAAACTGACTGAAAATAGTACCCTTCCTCATCGTGCTCACTTTCTGCGACAAATGGGCGCCAAAGGGCAACGAGCAGTGAAGGGGCGATGATTGAGCACCCTTCTTCCTCTTCTGCAATTTCAGTGAATCGCCCGAGTCGCTCGACGACGATCTCAGCTGACGCACCGAAGAGATCGATTCCTTCCAAGGTAACAGAGACGCCGTGATGAGGCTTAAAAACCTCAATTGCGTTTACCAGGCGATGTGAATCTAGGTGGGTGTGTATGCTCAGGCCGCTCACATAATTCGCCTGACCTCGCACGGGAACCAGGGACTCGTTTGCCCCTTGGAATCCCTCAATCGAGTGCAGGGCCGATTCGGCCTCGTCAATCGTCATGCCCAAAACGACTGGACCGACCCTGTCTGGAGGGCTTACCTGCAGAATCACCATGAACTCCTGATACGTCCCGACGCGTGTGGGCCAGGCTTGCCTGGCCCACACGGTGCAGCCTCGATCCTAGCCAACCCGACTAGGGATCGTCCTCAAAGCTTGGTAGTCTGGGTTATTTGTCATTTCGTTCAGCATTTGACTGATCGCGTCATCGTATTTTCCGCCGAATCTAGCTCGAATATCATCGATATCCATTTGTACGGCCTCATCGACTCGCCCGCCATTGATCAACTCTTGCTGTCGCATCCGCCACGCCTTCGACGCCATGGAACTACCCGTGGAATAGACGTCTCTGTGGTCCAGGTAGTCCATTCGAACGGCTGGGCCTGTTCGGTATCCAAGATGCGCCTTCGCAATCGAAGCCGGGGGGACGTGATTGATCTCAGTTCCGGGGTAGTTATTTCCGGTCGCTGAATCCTTGAGATCCTTGTACTTGCCACCCTCGTAATCATGTCCCGGATCCGCCCTATCTTGCCCACCAGGGCCGCACTTGTTGTGCACGAGGACCGCTGTGGCGCCAGCCAGCACATAGTACGTGTGGAGTTCGGCGACGGTGAGGTTGTGCATGTCGGCTGCGCCGGTGACCTTGTGGATCGCAACGAGGGCGGCTCGATGCCCCCTGTCAGTGGTCAGTGTGTGACCGGTCTGGAGCTTGCCTGCCGGCACCCAGCCCCGGTCAGTGGCGTCCCAGAAGGGGTGCTTGGAGGTGGTGTGAAGAGTTGCGGTCTTGCCGTCGTCTCCTTGGACGTCGATGTCGACCAAGTCCCGGTCGTAGTTGACGAGCTTCGCCGTGACCTCGCGTGGTCCAGCATCCTTGCCGGTGGCCGGGTCTGCGGCCTCGACCTTGTCGCCAACCTTGATGGTTCCGATCGACTTGGTCTTGCCCTGGTCCATCAGCACCAAGGTGTCGGGGGTGAAGCTGCACCCATCAACTTCGGTGCCCTCCTCCAGTGCCTTAGGTGCGGGTTCCGGGCTGTCGTGGGTACCGGTGTCCGGCTTGCTCGGCTTGGCGCCGTCGGCGGGCTTGCCGGGGTCGGGCTTTGCCGGGGGTGTGCCCGCGGCCGGGTCGTCGCCGCGGAGCATTCTCTTGAGGGTGTCCAGAACACTCTCGCCGGCTTCCGCGCCCGCTCTGAATGCCTTGTAGCTCTTGACGAATTTGACGAGCGAGTAGCCGTCCGCGGCAATCGCTCCGACGAAGCCGGTGATTTCGCCCGAGATGTACGGCTTGCCCTTGGCATCGACCCCGAAGAGATCGGCGAGTGGATGGCCGTCCGAGTGCCAGGAGTTGTGCGGCGTCTGCAGGTAGCTGGGCGGACCTTGGTAGCCGGTCCAGTCGTTGAAGAGTTCGTTCTCGCCGTTCCAGATGCTGGAGACCGAGTTCCCGAAGGATCCCAGGCCGTTGACTCCCCAAGCCCAGGGTTCGCCAACGAAGGAGTCACCGACGCCGGTGAAGAACGAGCCGACATCTCCCCATGAGGGCCAGGAGATCAGGCCGCTGGGGTCGCTGGAGTTGATGGGGTCGTTGCCGGCGTAGGTGTAGCCGCCCATCTGGTTGGGATCGCCGGCCTCAAGCACCGGGTCGACACTGAGGAAGCGTCCCAGAGCGGGGTCGTAGTTGCGGGCACCCAGCAGGTCGAGGCCGCTGGCAGTGTCAACCGGCTTGCCCAAGTAGCCGCGGTTGTCAATCCAGTTGGCCGGGGTGGTACCGCGCGGCGCCCCGTACGGGTCGTAGGCGCGGCGGGTGATGGCGAGGCTGGAGGCGTCGACTTGGAGTTGGGCGGTTTTCTGGGGGTTGGTGGGCTGGTAGGTCAGGGTGCCGGCGGAGGAGCGGGTGAGGCGGGTGCCGTCGGGGCTGGTGTAGTAGCGCAGACCCGCGACCTTGTCGGTGGCCTTGGTGAGGGTGAGCTGCTCGGCGCCGCCGAAGAGGTAGAGGACGTTGGCGTCCGCGCCCTTCTGGACGAGTAGGTTGCCGTCGGCGTCGTAGAGGTAGGTGGAGGTCTGGGTGCCGCCGCCTGCCTTGGGTGTGGTGACGGTGTCGGTGCGGCCTTCGGTGCTGTAGGTGAGGGTCTGGGTGGTGGCTGTGGCGGTGCCGGTCTTGGTGTCGCGGCTGGTGGTGTTGCCCGCGGCGTCGTAGTGCGGAGTGAGGGTGGTGGTTCCGCTCGAGCCGGTGGTGGTGATGCTGGTAACGGTGTTGGGACGGGCGGCCTGCGCGGTGCCGCCGCCGGGGTACGTGCTGGTCTGGACGGTGTTCTTGAGCGCGTTGCCGGTGGTGTCGTGCTTGACCTGCTGGGTGCGGTCGCCGAGCAGGTTGTAGGTGAAGGACTGCCAGTACGGGGCCGGACCGCCCAGCGTCGCGGCGGAAGGCGTGCTGGTGTTGCAGTTTGCGATCTGCCCGGTGGCCGGGGAAGTGGTGCCCTTGGTGTCGGTCCATGCCTCGGCGAGCCGGTTCAGGCCGTCGTAGGCGAAGCACTGGGTGTCGGTGCCGGTGGTCGTGCCGCCGAATGACTGGACATCGACGGTGGTGGAGAGGTTTCCGGCCTGGTCGTAGCCATAGGTGGTGGCGTCGATGGGGTTGGTGCTGCTGGTCTGCAGGCTGACCGTGTTGGTGGCCAGGCGACCGGTGGCCTGGTCGTAGGACTGAGCGGTGCGCAGCTGCTTGCCGTACAGGCCGTAGGTGGACTGGATGACCTGGCCGAGCGGTGTGTAGAGGGTCTTGTCGAGGTAGGGGGCCAGGTCGGAGCCGGTTTCGACGAGGCCGCCCTGGAGGTTGTAGCCGTAGCCGACACTCTCGGCGGGCAGTCCACCGTCCGCGTCGTAGGTGGTGGACTGCAGCAGCCCGACGCGCGGGGTGTACGCGGCGCTGGTGCTGTACGTGCCGGCGAGTTTGCCTTCGGCAGCCGGAATGACGGTGGTGGTCCCGGTGGGCTGGTAGGCAGTGTTGTAGCCGTTGACCTTCTTGACGTAGGCGCTGCCGTTCGCGCCGCCGACGTAGCGGGTCGAGGCGGTCGGGTAGCCCTTGGCGAGGGTGTCGTAGGTCCAGGCGGTGAGTTGCTTGGCCGGGTCGGTGGTGCTGGTTCCGTCGTAGAGGCCGGTTTTGCGGCCGAGTCCGTCGTAGGTGTAGGAGAGGGTCTGCCCGCGGCTGTCGGTGCTCTGGGTGAGTCGGCCCTGCTGGTCGTAGCTGTAGCTGCTGGCGCCCGCGTCGGGGTCGGTCTGGCTCGTCTTCCGTCCCAGCAGGTCGTAGCTGTAGGACCAGGTGTTGCCGAGGGCGTCGCGGATCGACTCCGTCTTGCCCGCCGCCGTGTAGGTGTAACTGGTCGTGACATCCGCCGCTGCGGCCTTGCCCTGAGTGCCCGAGTTCCAGACGCTCTTGCCTGCGGCGTTGTAGATCTGGATGCTGGCGTCGCTGCGCACCAGGGTGTACGCGCCGGTCGTGCCGGTGGTGCCGCTCCCGGAGTTCCACAGGACGGTGCCGGTGGTGCTGTTGACCACGAGGCTGCCGTCGGTGCGGACCGTGGCACTGGCTCCGGGGTTTCCGCCGGTGTTGGACTGCCACAGGGTCTGCCCGCTGGCGATGCCGGTCAGGACGAGGTTGCCGTCGGGCTGCATGGTCAGGCGGACGCTGTTGGAGGCGACCTGGCTGCCCGAAGCGATGACGGTTCCTGCCGGCAGCTTGCGGTCCGGGGTGGTGTCCTTCAGACGGGTGGCGGTCGTCCGGCCCTGGGCGTCGGTGTAGGTGACGCTCGGCTGCCCGCCGCCCGGCGGGGTGGCCTCAGTACGGTCGGCACCCGGGTAGGTGGTGGTGGACTCCCAGAGCTTGACTGCCCTGGACCACTGCTGGTTGGCGACCGCGCGGCCCTGTCCGTCGTAGACGGTACGGGTCTGGGACGGGACCGTGTTCTCCTTCTCCACCCACATCGTCGTGGAGGGCGCCGTGGTGGGGTCGGAGTAGGCGGCGATGCTGGAGACGGTCCAGCCGTGGCTGTCGTAACCGGTGGAGGAGATCAGCCGGCCGGCCGAGTTGTCGGCTGTGGAGGTCTGCTGCTGGCGGGTGCGCAGCAGTCCGTCGTAGATCGAGATCGCCGTGCTGTATGTCTCGTCCTCGCGCAGGGTCTGCGTGGTGACGGTGTTCGGGTCGGGACTGTCGCTGCTGCCGTGAACGGCATAGCTGAACTTGCGGTCCGCGCTCTGCTTCGACTTGTCCCGCCCCGGCAGCCACACCTGAGTGCGGCGGCCCAGCGCGTCATAGGTCATGTCGGTGATGCGGCTGTTCGCATCAACCGACTGGGTGGTCAGACCGCGCCCCGGATCGACGGCGACGCTGGAGGTCCAGCCGAAGGGCTGCGGGTAGGTCGTGGTGACCTTGGTTGGCAGGATCCCGCTGCTTGGGGAGTAGTCGGTGGTGGTGGCCTGCGAGGCAGAGTCAAGCGTCTTGACGGTCCGCCCGTAGTCGTCGTACCTCAGGGCTCCGAGTGTCTGATAGACGGGGTTGCCGGAGTCGTCGTACTTGGTCACTGCCTGGGTGGCGGTGACGTATCCCAGCGAGTGCGACTTGTCGTCCGAGGCCCAGGTCTGGCCGAGCTTGCCGTAGGTGCCGGGGTTGGAGACGCTGCCGTCGCCGTCGTAGAAGAGCCGCTTGTGGCTGAGAGTGGTCTTGCTGTCCGGCTTGGTGTCGCAGCCACCGGTCACGTCCAGCGTCTCGCTGGGGTAGGTGAGCATCATCGGGTTGCCGGACGGGGCGTCGGCGTAGCTCGTGATGGTGCAGTGTTCTTGCTTGGGGTCGGAGATGTCGCCCTTGTCGTCGACCTGCTGCACACGCCCGTAGCTGTCGTACTCCGAGATGGCCTTCTTGGTGCGCCAGCTGCCGTCGGCGAGCAGCTCCATGGTGCGGTTGGTGACCGAGGTGGTGCGGCGCGCGGTGAGGTCCGGCAGCGTCGACAGGGTGTCCGGGGCTGGGTCCTTGGACGTCCAGGCCGTACGGGAACTGCTCGCGGTCGTCGTCGCGGTGAGCGGGCCGTTGATCGTCTTGCTGACGGGGATGCCGCTCGCGTTGCTGTAGACGACGGTTTCGAGGGTGGCGCCGGCCAGCCAGTTGCTGTCGGTCACCGCGGTGTCGTCGACGGAGTTCTTGATGGAGACGGACCGCTTGGTGCCGTCCTTCTTGTAGTCGCCGTCCATCCCCTGCAGATAGGTGGAGACGGACTTGGTGACCGGGTCCGGTGCCGTGCCGGTGGTGGTGGTGACGGTGCGGTAGCCGCGGAAGTCGCTCCAGTCGCGGTACTGGTCGTCTGTGAGGTCGGAGTCGTCGCGGTGCCAGGCCGCGCCGCCGCCGTAGCTGTAGTTGGTGACCTTGGGCGGGGAGTTGGCCTTGGTCAGGTCGCTGTCGGTGACCTGGACGACGAGCGTCTTGTGGAACCAGTCGTCGATCGGAGTGATGGCTCCCGAGGGGTTCCAGTGCACGGGATAGCAGGCCATGGTGTTGCTGTCCGCGGCGGACGGCATGGTGTGGTTGACCCGCGAGCACTCCGGATTGCGGTAGGTGACCGCGATGGACTCGCCGCTCTCGGTGCGGATGCTGGAGATCCGCGGGTGGTACAGCGGCGGAGCGCCCGGCTCGAGGCCGTCGACCCGGTTGTCCATCTCGATGCCGGTGAAGGTGACGGGGTCCAGGGTGAGCGGACCGCTGCCGCCCGCGCTCGTGTCGAGACCGGTGTGCTGGATGGAGGAGAGCCACATGACCGACTGCAGCTTTCCGGCGTTCTTCGGGTCGGTGGTCTTGCCGGTGACCGGGTCGATCACCCCGCCCGCGTCGGAGAAGACGTG